>JBKJSF010000137.1:0-4682 GCA_046595895.1 Caulobacter sp.
GGCGACGCACCGGTGGGCTATGCCATGGTCAGCCCGCCCGACCTGCCGGTGGCGACCGACGAGGCCGACCTGGAGCTGCGGCGAATCTATGTGCTGCACCGGTTCCACGGCAACGGCCTGGGACCCCGGCTGATGCAGGCGGCCCTCGAACGGGCGCGGGCGCGGGGCGCTCGGCGTCTGCTGCTGGGCGCCTATGGCGGCAACCACCGGGCCATCGCCTTCTACCAGCGCAACGGCTTCGAACAGGTGGGGACGCGCATCTTCCGGGTCGGCGAAAACGACTACGACGATCTGGTTCTGGCGTTGGAGCTGTAGATCAGGCCTCCTCAGTCGGCGAAGGCGTAGGGACCGCCCTTTTCGAGCGCCACTCGATAGCCCGGGCGGGCGTGGATGGTCTCCAGGAACCGGGCGATGTGCGGCCGGCCTGCCTTGACCTCGCCCCGCTGGGCGCCGGCTTCGAGGGGAAAGCTCATCATGATGTCGGCGGCGCTGAATGTCTGGCCGGCGAACCAGGGGACCTGCGCAAGGACACTTTCCCAGTAGTCGAAGTGGGTCTTCAGCTGCGGATCGACAAAGCTCTTCAGCGCCTGGTTGGCGATGCCCCTGACGATGGGCTTCATCAGGACAGGGGCCCTGGCCGGCAGGCTCATGAAGATCAACTTGAGCAGCAGCGGCGACATCGCCGAGCCCTCGGCGTAGTGCAGCCAGTAGGTCCAGGCCAGGCGCTCGGGACTCCCGGCGGCGGGACGAAGTTTGCCGCCGGCCTTCTCGACCAGGTACTCGATTATTGCCCCGGTCTCGGCCAGCACATAGTCGCCGTCGACGACGACCGGCGACTTGCCGAGCGGATGGATGGCCTTCAGCGAGGCCGGCGCCAGCATGGTCTTGGCGTCCCGCTGGTGGTGGACGATCTCATAGGGCAGGCCCAGTTCCTCCAGCAGCCAGAGCACGCGCTGGGAGCGGGAGTTGTTGAGGTGGTGGACGGTGAGCATGACGGGTTCCTGGCGCTATTGTTCGGAACCTAGGGTGTTTTACGGTGTAAGCAAGAGTTCAGCCGCGCATCTGGGCCGGGTCGTAGTAGAATCGTTCCTCGACGATCAGCTCCCCCTCCCAGCGCTGCCAGGCGACCTCTTCCAGCGTTCTGCCGCCGCCCATTTCGAACACCCAGCGGATGGCGGCCTGGTCGCCATCGGTGAGCGCGATCGAACCCTTGCGACAGCCGATGGCCCCTCGCGCCAGGGCGGCCTCTTCCTTGGCGACCAGCGCCGCCCGGCCGACGGTGACCGGGCCGAGGTTTTCCTGCGCCGTAGCGTGCTCGGCGTAGAAGGTCTCGATGGCCAGCACATAGTCCTCCGCCTCGACCATGGCGACGAAGGCGGCGAGGCGGGCGGGAGTGGGCATCGGTTGGTCTCTGTCGGTTGCCGGGTGAAGGGCTCGGCCTAGGCGTAGCTCTGCAGCGGCCGCACATCCAGCGCTTCGGTCGGGGCGATGGCGATGGCCTGGGCCGCCGCCGCCGCGCCGGCTGCGGTGGTGTAGTAGGGGATCTTCATCATCAGGGCGGTGCGGCGGATCGCGAAGCTGTCGGCCAGGGACTGCCTGCCCTCGGTGGTGTTGATGACCAGCTGCACCTCGCCGTTCTTCATGGCGTCAACGATGTGGGGGCGACCCTCCAGCACCTTGCGAACGAACTCGACTTCGACGCCCTGCTCCTTGAGCCAGGCGCAGGTGCCGCCGGTCGCCAGCACCCGGAAACCGGACGCCAGCAGGGTCTTCACCGGCTCCAGGATCATGCCCTTGTCGGCGTCGCGCACCGAGACGAAGGCGCAGCCCGCGCGCGGCAGCTCGACGCCGCCGCCCAGCTGGCTCTTGGCGAACGCGCGTGCAAACGCTGGCGCGAGATCGCTTTCGCCTTCGCGCTTCCAGTCGAGGCCCATGACCTCGCCGGTCGAGCGCATCTCGGGGCCGAGGATGGTGTCGACGCCGGGGAAGCGGGCGAAGGGGAAGACCGCTTCCTTGACGGCGATGTGGTCGGGCTCGCCCTGCACCAGGCCGAAGCTGGCCAGGGGCACGCCGGCCATCAGCTTGGCGGCGATGGCGGCCACAGGCATGCCGACGGCCTTGGCCACGAAGGGCACGGTGCGGCTGGCGCGGGGGTTCACTTCCAGGACGTAGATGCGCGGGCTCGGGCCTAGCGGCTCCTCGATGGCGAACTGCACGTTCATCAGGCCGCGCACGTTCAGCGCCAGGGCCATTTCCGTGGTCTGGCGCTTGAGTTCCTCGATGGTCTCCGGGCGCAGGGAGAAGGGCGGCAGGGAACAGGCGCTGTCGCCGGAGTGCACCCCGGCCTCCTCGATGTGTTCCATGACCCCGGCCACGAAGACGTCCTTGCCGTCGCACAGGGCGTCGACATCGACCTCGGTGGCGCGGCTCAAATACTGGTCGATCAGCACCGGCGCGTCGCCGCTGACCTGCACGGCGGCGGCGATGTAGCGTTCCAGCTGCGCGTGGTCGTGGACGATCTCCATGCCCCGGCCGCCGAGCACGTAGGACGGCCTGATCACCACCGGGAAGCCAACCTCGTCGGCGGCGGCGATGGCCTGCTCGGCGCTGCGGGCCAGGGAATTGCGCGGCTGGGCGATGTTGAGCTTGTGGAGCAGCTGCTGGAAGCGCTCGCGGTCCTCGGCCAGGTCGATGGCGTCGGGGCTGGTGCCGAGGATCGGCACCCCGGCCTGTTCCAGCGGGTGGGCCAGCTTCAGCGGCGTCTGGCCGCCGAACTGGACGATGACGCCGAGCAGGGTTCCGTTGCGCTGCTCGACGGCGATCAGCTCCAGCACGTCCTCGGCCGTCAGCGGCTCGAAGTAGAGGCGGTCGGAGGTGTCGTAGTCGGTCGAGACAGTCTCGGGGTTGCAGTTGACCATGATCGACTCGACGCCGATCTCGGCCAGGGCAAACGCCGCGTGGCAGCAGCAGTAGTCGAACTCGATGCCCTGGCCGATGCGGTTGGGACCGCCGCCGAGGATGATCGCCTTCTTCCGGTCGGAGGGCTCGGACTCGCACTCGGGCGCCTGGCCGAGCGCGCCGGTCTCGTAGGTCGAGTACATGTAGGGCGTGGTGGCCGCGAACTCGCCGGCGCAGGTGTCGATACGCTTGAACACCGGCCGGACGTTGAGGGCATGGCGGCGAGCCCGCACCTCCATCTCAGTCATATCGGTCAGCTTGGCGAGGCGGGCATCGGAGAAGCCCTTGGACTTCAGTCGGCGCAGGCCTTGCGCGGCGGGCAGGCCCCCGGCCCGGACCAGGCCCTCTTCGCGGACCAGATCCTGGATCTGGCGCAGGAACCAGGGCTCGTAGGAGCAGGCCTGGTTCACCTCTTCCACCGTCAGGCCATGCCGGAAGGCCTGGGCGATAACCAGCAGTCGCTCCGGCGTCGGCTTGGCCAGGGCGCGCAGCACGGCGGCATGGGCATTGTCCGGGTCGTCGGTCCCGGGGATGTCGATTTCGTCCAGGCCCGTCAGGCCGGTCTCCAGCCCGCGCAGGGCCTTCTGCAGGCTTTCGGCGAAGGTGCGGCCGATGGCCATGACCTCGCCGACCGACTTCATGCTGGTGGTCAGGTGGGGCTCGCTGCCCGGGTATTTCTCGAAGGCGAAGCGCGGGATCTTGGTGACCACATAGTCGATGCTGGGCTCGAAGCTGGCCGGCATCGCCCCGCCGGTGATGTCGTTGTCCAGCTCGTCGAGGGTGTAGCCGACCGCCAACTTTGCCGCGATCTTGGCGATCGGGAAGCCGGTGGCCTTCGAAGCCAGCGCCGAGGACCGCGACACCCGGGGGTTCATCTCGATGACCACCATCCGTCCGTCGGCGGGATTGACCGCGAACTGCACGTTCGAACCGCCGGTCTCCACCCCGATCGCGCGCAGCACGGCAATGGATGCCGCCCGCATCCGCTGGTATTCCTTGTCAGTCAGGGTCAGGGCCGGGGCGACCGTAATTGAATCCCCGGTATGGACGCCCATCGGGTCGATGTTCTCGATCGAGCAGACGATGATGCAATTGTCCGCCTTGTCGCGGACAACCTCCATCTCGTACTCTTTCCAGCCAAGCACGCTCTCCTCGATCAGCACCTCGCTGGTCGGCGAGGCGTCCATGCCGCGCTCGACGATGTCGATGAACTCGCTCTTGTTGTAGGCGATGCCACCGCCGGTGCCGCCCATGGTGAAGGACGGCCGGATGATCGCCGGCAGCCCGATATCCTCCAGCGCGTCCAGTGCCTGTCCCAGCGTCTTGATCTGATGCGAGCGCGGCGTGTCGAGCCCAATCTTCGTCATCGCGTTGCGGAAGAGCTCGCGATCCTCGGCCTTGTCGATGGCCTCCGCGGTCGCGCCGATCATCTCGACGTCGAACCTCTCCAGCACGCTGATCTTGCTGCCATCGGGCTGCGGAATCGACTTCTTGTTGAGCGAGAGCGCGCAGTTCAGCGCGGTCTGGCCGCCCATGGTCGGCAGCAGCGCGAAGCCGCCGGGCAGCACGTGCCGCTCCTTCTCGATGATCTTGGCGACGACCTCGGGCGTGATCGGCTCGACATAGGTCGCATCCGCCAGATCAGGGTCGGTCATGATCGTGGCCGGGTTCGAATTGACCAGCACGATGCGGTAGCCCTCGGCCTTCAGCGTCTTGCAGGCCTG
>JBKJSF010000147.1:0-4513 GCA_046595895.1 Caulobacter sp.
TGGCGGTCTATGAGGCCGCCCAGGGCAAGGCAGACATCCTCGGCGGCCTGCTGCGGCGGGTGATGCGCCAGGTGCTGGAGGTGGAGGGGCCGTTGCCCGCCTCCGCCTTCGCCGGCAGCGCCATCCTGTCGGCCGAAGAGTTGGCCGAGCTCGAGACCCTGCTCAACGCCGAGGAGCAACCGTCATGAACGGCGTCACCCTGACCCTGATGATCCTCGGCGCCACCCTGCCGCTCGCCGCCCTCGGCCTCGCGGCCGGCCTGCTAACCGAGCGGATCACCGGCGCGCCATCCTTACGCGAGCGGGTCTGGGGCCTGGCCCTGCTGGCCCCGGTGATGGCCGTCGTCGCCGTGCTGCTGGTCTCGCCGCACCTCTCACGCCCGGCCCCCGTGGCGCCTCCCGCCACGGATCAGGCCGCCGTCCTCGCGGAGGTCGCGGTCACCGCGCCCCCCGTCGTCGCGCCGTTCCAGACTTTGATCGACGTGGCCTGGCTGCTGGCGCCGACGATCCTGCTCAGCCTGATGCTGTTGGGGATGATCGTCGCGGTCGTCCTGTTGCTGCGCCGTCATGTCCAGCTGCTGCGGCTGGTGCGTATGGCCAGGCCGCTAGACGACCACGCCCTGTCGGCCGACCTTCAACGCCAGGCCGCCGCCCTCAAGGTGCGCGCGCCCAGCCTGAAAGCCTCCGACCGCGCCGGCAGCCCGCTGCTGGCCGGGCTGATCCGTCCGGCCATCGTCATTCCCCGCGCCCTCACCCGGTTGCCCACCGCCCGCCTGGCCCTGATCTGTGGCCATGAACTGGCCCACCTCAAGCGCGGCGACAACCCCCGCGCCTGGGCCGAAGGCCTGCTGATGGCGGTGATGTGGTTCAACCCCTTCATGGCCATGATCCAGGCCCGGCTGAACGCCGCCCGCGAGGAGGGCTGCGACGCCATGGCCCTCGCCCAGGCCGACGGACCCGCCCGCCGCGCCTACGCCGAATCCCTCATCGAAACGCTCCGTCTCAGCGCCGGCCCGGAACCGCAGTCCGCATTCATCGGCGCCGGAAGCAAGACCGCCATGCGCCTGCAAGCCATCCTCAAGCCCCACGGCCCCGCCGGCCCCCGCGCCAAGGCTGGCGCCATTGCCATCGCCGCCGCCCTGGCCCTGACGGTCGGCGGCGCCACCGTCGCCCTGGCCATGCAGGCCGCGCCCGAGCGCGCCGTCACCGGCCGCGCCTCCAGCTGGCAGCAGTCGATGCAGGACAACGCCCTGGCGCCCAAGGGCCGGATCGACGTCGCCGCCGACCGGATGCGGAAGAAGGACGGCATCATCTACTGGACCGGCCGTCCGGCGGTCGTCATGACGGCCGCGACCGGCGACCCGCGCAGGGACGCCGAACTGGCCGGCGTTCGCTTCCTGGTCAACGGCAAGCCCGCCGCCGCCGACTTCACGCCAAACGACCTGGATTTAGACCAGATCGGCCTGATCACCATCAAGGGGCCCAGCAAGGGCGAGAGTGGCCCGACGGTCATCAACATCGTCATGGCGCCCGAGGCGCCGCCCGCCCCGCCGACACCGCCGACTGCGCCCACTCCGATGGTCGCGCCGACTCCGCCAACGCCGCCGACCGAAGTCACCCGGCTCGCGCCCTTGCCGCCGCTGCCGCCGACCGCCCCGACCGCGCCTGCACCCACGCCGCCACCTGCCCCGCCGGCGCCGCCTGCTCCGCCGATGCCGGTTGTTTCCCGCCCGGTCTTTGAGGCTCGGCCGACCGGTGCTGACGTTGCTGCCGTCTATCCGCACGAGGCCCTTAACGCCCGCCTATCCGGACGGGTGACACTCTTCTGCCAGCTGACTACCGCCGGCTTGCTGACCAAATGCGAGACGCGGGGCGAGACGCCGGCTGGAAATGGTTTTGCCGACGCGGCCCTCAAGCTGGCGCCGAAATTCCGGGTCCGCATGCCTGCGCCGGACGGCAGGCCGGCTGGAAACTCCGCCATCGTCGTTCCGATCGCCTTCGGCGCACCGGCGGCCACGCCGACACCTCGCCCCGCGCCGAGCGCGCGCTAGGAAGGCTAGAACTGCCGCTCTTCGAGCAAGCCATCCTTCAACGCGAACACCCTGTCCATGTAGCGGGCCAGTTCCAGGTTATGCGTGGCGATCAGGGCGGCAACGCCCTGGTCGCGCACCGCGTCCTGCAGAGCTTTGAAGACGCTGGCGGCGGTTTCGGGATCGAGGTTGCCGGTCGGCTCGTCGGCCAGCAGCAGGATCGGCTCGTTGGTCAGGGCGCGGGCGATGGCCACCCGCTGCTGCTCGCCGCCGGACAGCTGGGCCGGCTGGTGATCCATCCGTTCAGACAGACCCATCTGGCCAAGCAGCCCCTCGGCCCGGGCCTGGGTCCAGGCCCTGTCGCGGCCGTGGATCAGGGCCGGCATGGCCACGTTCTCCAGCGCCGTGAACTCCGGCAGCAGATGGTGGAACTGGTAGACGAAGCCGATGTTCGCCAGACGCATCAGGGTGCGCGGCCGGTCGCCGAGCTTCGTGCAGTCCTCTCCGGCGATGATCACCTGGCCTTCGGTCGGATGCTCCAGCAGGCCGGCCGCATGCAGCAGCGAGGACTTGCCCGAACCCGAGGGGCCGATCAGCCCGACGACCTCGCCCGGCATGACGTCGAGATCGACGCCCTTCAGCACCTCCAGCGGCCCGGAGCCGGCCTGGTAGGTGCGGCGCACGCCGCGCAGGCTGAGGGTCGGGCTACTCATAGCGAAGCGCCTCGACCGGATCGAGGCTGGCGGCGCGCAGGGCTGGCGGCAGGGTGGCGATGAAGCTGACCACCAGCGACACCCCGACAATCAGCGCCACCTCGCCCCACTCGATGCGGGCCGGAATGTGGGTCAGGAAATAGACGTCGGCGTTGAACACGCTGGTTCCGGTGGCCCATTCGACGAAGCCCTGGATGTGCTGGATGTTCAGGCAGAACAGCACACCGATGATCAGCCCGGCCAGGGTGCCCGCCACGCCGATGCTGGCCCCGGCCATGAAGAAGATGCGCAGGATGGAATTCTTGGTCGCCCCCATGGTCCGCAAAATGCCGATGTCGCGGCTCTTGTTCTTGACCAGCATGATCAGCCCCGAGACGATGTTGATCGCCGCGATGAGCACGATGCAGAACAGGATGAAGCGCATCACCGTGCGCTCGACCTGCAGGGCGTTGAAGAAGCTCTGGTTCTTCTCGGTCCAGTCGGTGACGCTGGCCCCGGGGCCGGCCGCCTGGCGGATCAGGGGTTTCAGTTCAGTCGCCGCGTCCGGATCGTCGAGCTTGATCTCCAGCACATCGACGCCGCCCTCCTTGCCGAAGAACAGCTGGGCCTGCTCGAGCGGCATGTAGGCGAAGGCCTGATCGTATTCACTCATCCCGACGCTGAACAGGCCGCCGACCGTGTAGTCTTTCTGGTTGGCCGACATGCCGAAGGCGCTCGGCGAACTGGAGGCCGCCACCAGGGTCACAGCATCGCCGGGGCCGACGCCCAGCTGCATGGCCAGCCGCTGGCCCAGCAGGATCATGTCGCCGCCGTACTCGCCCTGGCCGTAGCCGTCCAGGGAACCGGACTTGATGTTGTCGGAGACCAGCTTGGTCGCCTGCAGGTCGCCGCGGCTGATGCCGCGCACGATCGCCCCGCCGGCCTGGCCGCGACCGACGATCATCACCTGGCCCTCGATCATCGGGGTGGCCTGGGCGACGCCGGGAACCTTGAGGATGCGCCGGACCGTTTCCGCCCGCAGGCCATCCGAAAGCGGCAGCTCGCCGACCACATAGGCGTGACCGTTGAAGCCGAGAATCTTGCTGAGCAGCTCGGTGCGGAAACCGTTCATGACGCTCATCACCACGATCAGCACCAGCACCGCGGCCCCGATGCCCAGGAAGGCGAGGATGGAGATCAGGGCGACGCCCGCGTCCTGGCGCCGGGCCCGCAGGTAGCGGCCAGCGACGGCGCGCTCCCACATCCCAAACGGCGCGGCCTTGGCCCCGGGCTTGCTCACCTCAGGCGAACCCGGCCAGCACGTCGTCCAGCGAAGCGACCGAGCGTTCGCCGGTGGCGCGCACCTTCACCTCCACATTGCCCTCCGCGATGGACTTGGGCCCCACGACGATCTGCCGGGGGATGCCGATGAGGTCCATGGTCGCAAATTTCGCGCCTGCCCGCTCGTCGCGGTCGTCGTAGAGCACCGCCTTGCCGGCCGCCTTGGCCGCCGCATAGGCCTTCTCGCAGGCCGCGTCGCAGGCCGGATCGCCGGATTTCAGGTTGATGATGCCGACATCGTAGGGGGCCACCGCGTCCGGCCAGATGATGCCGTTGTCGTCATGACTGGCCTCGATGATCGCGCCCAGCAGGCGCGAAACGCCGACGCCGTAGCTGCCCATCTGCGGATGGACCTGGCCGCCGTCCGCGGTCTGGACGGAAAAGCCCATGCTGGCGCTGTATTTGGTGCCGAACGCGAAGATGTGGCCCACCTCGATCCCGCGCCGCTGGC
>JBKJSF010000153.1:0-7106 GCA_046595895.1 Caulobacter sp.
AGGCGGTCTAGCGCCTTGCGGCTCTGGTCGAGCAGGGCTTCGGTCCAGTCGAGCGGCTGGCGGTACTGGGCGCTGAGCAGGGCCCAGCGGACCAGTTCGCCTGGCACGACCTGAAGCAGCTCATGGGGGATGATGACGTTGCCCAGGCTCTTGGACATCTTCACCCCGGCCATGTCGAGGAAGCCGTTGTGCATCCAGAACCGCGCGAACTCGCCGCCCTGGTGGGCGCAGGTCGCCTGGGCCAGCTCGTTCTCATGGTGCGGGAACACCAGATCGATGCCGCCGCCGTGGATGTCGATCGGCAGGCCAAGAACCTGTTCGATCATCGTCGAGCACTCGCTGTGCCAACCGGGGCGTCCATCGCCCCAGGGCGAGGGCCAGCGCGGTTCGTGCGGCTTGGACGGCTTCCACAGCACGAAGTCGGCGGGCGCGCGCTTGTAGGGGGCGACCTCGACCCGGGCCCCGGCGATCATGTCGTCGAGGCTGCGGCCCGACAGCTGACCGTAGTCCTTGGCTGCCTGGGTATCGAACAGCACATGGCCCTCGGCCTCGTAGGCGCCGCCCTTGGCGATCAGGTCGGAGATCGCCTCGACCATCTCAGCGATATAGTCGGTGGCTTTCGGTTGATGGGTCGGGCGCAGGGCGCCGAGGGCGTCCATGTCCTGTAGATAGGCGGCGAAGTAGCGCTCCGTGACGACGCCGATCTCAACGCCCTCATCGGCCGCCTTCTGGTTGATCTTGTCGTCGACGTCGGTGACGTTGCGCGCATAGACGATGTGATCCTCGCCATAGAGATGGCGAAGAAGACGGAACAGCACGTCGAAGACCACGACCGGCCGGGCATTGCCGATGTGGGCATAGCCGTAGACCGTGGGGCCGCAGACATACATCGTCACCCGCTTGTCGTTGACGGGTTCGAAGGGCCGCTTCTTGCGGGCCATGGTGTCGTACAGCTTCAGGGTCATGGTCTTTACTTGAGTATTTCTGGGGTCGGTTACGCGACGTAGCGGCTTGCCCGTTTGTGGGGCGGTCCCATATAGCTGTGGACACTCGCCTAGGCCACGGCCTGCGGGAACGTGATTGAGGTGGCACGCGTCTTTCCGGAGCGATCGTCGTTCCGGCGCAACTCAGCCTCAAGGGACCCTCTTCGAACATGGACGCCATCACCGAGCGAACCCTGGCCGTGTCCGGCCTTGATCTTGAACCCGTAAAGCGTCCGAGCCGCGAAGAGGCGATGGAAGCTGTCCGCACCCTGATCGCCTGGGCCGGCGATGACCCGCGCCGCGAGGGCGTGATCGACACCCCCAAGCGCGTTGTCGACGCCTACGGCGAATGGTTCGAGGGCTACACGGCCGATCCAGGCAAGGAGCTGTCTCGGATTTTCGAGGATGTGCAGGGCTACGACGACATCGTGTTTCTGAAGGACATCGAGGTCGAGAGCCACTGCGAGCACCACATGGCCCCGTTCCTTGGCAAGGCCTACGTCGCCTATATGCCGACCAACCGGGTGGTGGGGATTTCCAAGCTGGCCCGCGTGGTCGAGATCTTCGCCAAGCGCCTGCAGACCCAAGAGACGATGACCCAACAGATCACCGACGCGATCTGCGACTCGCTCAAGCCGGCGGGAGTGGCTGTTCTGATCGATGCCGAGCACCAATGCATGACGACGCGCGGCGTCCACCACCGCAACGTCTCGACCATCACCACCCAGTTCCGTGGCGTGTTCAAAACCGACCAGCACCTGCGCCAGCGGTTCCTGGACTTTGTGACCAAGCGCTAGACGACTCGCCGAAGCTCCTCCCTCCCCTTTATGGGGAGGGAAAGACGGCGAAGCCGTCCGGGTGGGGAAGTCGGATGCAGCGCACCTTGCCCGCGAGTACCCCACCCTGCGAGGCTTCGCCTCGCTGTCCCTCCCCAAAAAGGGGAGGGAGGGTTTCAGGATTATCCATGACGCTCTTTCCCACCGCCCCCGATACCGAAAGCCTCGAACGCGGCGCCGTCATCGCGCCGCGCTTCGACGCGGCCGGCCTGATCGCCGCCGTCGCCCAGCATGCCGATACCGGCGAGGTGCTGATGCTGGCCTGGATGAACGCCGAGGCGCTGAGGCTGACCCTCGATACCGGGGAGGTCCACTACTTCAGCCGCTCCCGGGACCAGCTTTGGAAAAAGGGCGAGAGCAGCGGCCAGGTTCAGACCATCGTCGAGGTCCGCCTCGACTGCGACCAGGACGCGGTGCTGCTCAAGGTGCGGCCACAGGGTGACGGCGGCGCCTGCCACGTCGGTTTCCGGTCCTGCTTCTACCGGCTGGTGGTGGATGGCCAGCTGGTCGAGCGCCCCTAGCTGAATTTGCTGACCCCGCCGCCCTTCAGCGGCGTCACCTTGAAGCTCGCCACCGTCTTCACCTCGTACTCGGGCGCATAGATGGTCGAGACCGCGACCATGTCCGCCGTTGCCGCCGCCCGGGTCAGGGTCAGTTTGACAAAGCCCTTGGAGGCCGAGTCGGCGTACTTGATCTCCGGATTGCGGGCCATCAGCGCCTCGCCCAGCGGCAAGCCAGGCAGCAGGTCGGCGAAGCCCGGGCTGGTGACGCCGGTGGTTCCGAACTCGGCCGCGACCAAGGCGCCGCCGTCGTCGTGCAGTTCGTTGGCCCAGAAGCTGTGGCTGTCTCCGGCCAGCACGACCGGGCTCGCCTTGGCGGCCTTGAAGGCGGCGTAGATCCGCTCGCGGGCCGCCGGATAGCCGTCCCACTGGTCGAGGTTGAGCGGGATCGGCAACTCCGACAGAGCCGAGGATGCGCTCACCCGCGCCGCAAGGGATTCGGGCAGGGCCTTGAGCGTCTTACCCCAGGCCTCCTCGCCCATCTGCTTGCGCAGGTTCGGGGCGAAGACGCGGCCCATGACAATCTGGTTGCCGATGACCTGCCAGGTGTCGCCGGCCGCCACCGAACGCTTCAGCTCGTCGGCCAGCCAGGCCTCCTGCGCCGCGCCCATCAGCTGGCGCGAGGGATCGTTGAGCTTGGCGAGCAGGCCGGGCACGTCCGGCTTGCCGTCGGCGCCCAACAAGTCGGTTTCCAGATCCAGCGGCAACCCGCGGGCGGTCAGCCGGGTCTCGGTCATCAGCAGGGTGGCGAGGTCGCCGAAGCGGAAGCTGCGATAGATGGCCTCGGCCATCGGGCCCTTCGGCTCGCGGATCGGCATCCATTCGAAATAGGCCGTCAGCGCGGCGGCCTTGCGGGCCGCCCAGTCGCCCTCGGAGGCGGGCGTGTGATTCTCGGCCCCGCCGGCCCAGCTGTCGTTGGCGGTCTCATGGTCGTCCCAGACGACGATCCAGGCGGCGCGGGCGTGGGCCGCCTGCAGCTGGGCATCGCCCTTGTAGCAAGCGTGGCGGCGGCGGTAGTCGGACAGGGTGACGATCTCGGTCGGCGGATCGAGCTTGCGATCCTTGGCGACCGGCGACTGGGACCCGTACTGGTCAGCCCCGTATTCGTAGATGTAGTCGCCAAGGTGCAGGACGGCGTCGACGCGGTCCATCTTCGCAATGGCCCCGTAGGCGTTGAAATAGCCCTGGATGAACAGCGAACAGCTGGCCACGGCGAGGACAACCTCGTCGGTCTTTTTCGGCAGGGTGCGGCCCCGACCGACCGGCGAAAGCGCCGCGCCGACCTTGAAGCGGTAGAAGTACTCGATCCCCGGCTTCAGGCCATCGACATCGACCTTGATGGTCCAGTCGCGGTCGGCGGTGGCAACCACCTTGATGACGCGCGGCTTGGCGAGCCTGGCGTCCGTGCCGATGTGCAGCTCGCCATCGATGTCCTCGAGGCCGTGGCCTTCGTGAGGGGTCAGGCGCGTCCAGACGATCAGCCGGTCCTGCAGCGGGTCGCCCGAGGCGACGCCGTGATTGAAGGCGCCCATGACATGGGCGCCGTGCGCGCGGACGGAACCGGCGATGGCGCTGGCGCTGGCGCCGAGGCCCAAACCGGCGATCAATCTGCGTCTATCGATCTTCATGGCGTTCCCCGTTCGACGCGCTCGTGCGTTCTTGTCGTTCCATCGGACAACAAGGAGATGACAGTGTCCAGCGAAGGCCTCCACGTTCCCCGCGAAAAGCTCAAGGCGAAGACGTTGAATCTGCACTACGCCATCTCTTCGCTGATCGAGGAGCTGGAGGCGGTCGATTGGTATCGTCAGCGCGCGGACGACTGCGACGACGAGGAATTGCGCAAGATCCTGCTACATAACGCCCATGAGGAGATCGAGCACGCGGTCATGGCGCTGGAGTGGATCCGTCGCAATGACGGCGACTTCGACGAGCAGTTGAAGGAATACCTGTTCACCGAGGGGTCGATCACCGGCAGGGAAGAGGAAGCAACAGGGAATGGCTAGCGCCAAAAAGCTCCGGCCAGCGGGGCTGGCCGGAGCTCTGTCGGCGGCGCGCGGGTGGTTAGCGGTTGGTCAGGGGTTTGCCGGCCGGCAGGCGCACCGCCGTGACGGTGGGCGTCTCGGTGGTCGCAGCTGCGCCCGTCTGGCTGACGCCGTTCAGGAACTTGCCGTTCAGAAGCCTGCCATTGAAGTTTCTGCCGTTCCACTTGTAGCCGTTGACGTCAGCCCGTTGAGCTTGACGCCATTGAGCGACCAGCCGTTGAGCCTGGCGCCGTTCAGCTTGATGCCATTGGTCGAGGTTCCGTTCAGGCCGCATTTCCGCATGCTACAATAGCCTGCGGTGGCGCTGGCGGGCATCGATACGGTGAGGGCGAGGATGGCCGCGACGCCGGCGGCGGAGAGGGTCAGAGTCAGCCCGCCCTTGGCGTCATGGCCCCAAGGGTCGTACCCCAGAGAATGCATTTGCCCTGTGAGCCGGACGTACAGGTCAGGAACCAGCCGGCCTGGTCCTTGATGTAGGCGCCGTTTTTGTCCCAACGACCGGCGACCGGGAAGCCGGCGCTGCGACCGTAGGCGTCCTTTTCGCAGAGCAGGGTCCAGCTGCCGTCGGCGTGCTTGAGCTGCAGATCGTGCAGGAGGACGCCAGGCTGTTCCTTCGACGGGGTGACGCTGTCGATGCGCACTGTGATGTCGGCGCCGTCCATGACCATGTCGAACTCCGCCCCGACCAGGTCGGGCGAGCGCAGCACGCCTTCAGGGGGGTGAAGACAAAAACCAGTGCGGACCACCTTGAGATCCGGCGGCGGGGCCGCCCAACTGGCCGAGGGGAAGGCTGGCGCGGCCAGCAGGGCCAGGACGGCGGCAATCAGCGGAGGTTTTATAGGGCGATACTACCGATTGCGGGCGCGTGCGCTACGGGCGTTGACCGGCGGCCCTGCCGGCGGCACGGATAGAATGATGCGCGATGACGAGGAAGAGATCGCTTTCGAGGGCCTTGGCCCGCGGGTCGTCGAGGTCGAAGTGGCCGGCGGGCGACTCGACAAGGTGCTGGCCGATCTGGCCGCGGAGCTGTCGCGGGGCCGTATCCAGGCGCTGATGGCGGCCGGACTGGTGCGGCGCGGCGGCAAGCCGGTGACCGACGCCTCGGCCAAGGCCCAGGCCGGGACCTACGAAATCTCCATTCCGCCGCCGGCGCCGGCCGAGCCTCGGCCGGAAGCCATTCCGCTGACCGTCCTCTTCGAGGATGGGCATCTGATCGTCATCGACAAGCCGGCCGGCATGGCGGCGCACCCCGGTCCGGGGACCGAGAGCGGCACTCTGGTCAACGCCCTGCTGCATCACTGCGGCGACAGCCTGTCCGGCATCGGTGGAGTCCTGCGGCCCGGCATCGTCCACCGGCTCGACAAGGAGACCAGCGGCGTGATGGTGGCGGCCAAGTCCGACGCCGCCCACGCGGGCCTCTCGGCGCTGTTCGCCGCCCACGACATCGAGCGGGCCTACATCGCCTTCACCCGCGGCGCGCCGGCCCCGACCAGCGGGACGATCCAGACCAGGATCGGCCGTAGTCCACACGACCGCAAGAAGATGGCGGTGCTGAAGACCGGCGGCCGCGAAGCCATCACCCACTACCAAGTCGAGCAGACGTTCGGCGGCGCCAAGCCGGTGGCCGCGCGCGTCCGCTGCACGCTGGAAACCGGCCGGACGCACCAGATCCGGGTGCATCTGGCCAGCAAGGGCTCGCCCTGCCTGGGGGACCCGGTCTATGGCTCCAGCGCGCCAGTACATGCGGTGCGGGAGATCATCGACGAGGCCGGGCTAGCCCGGCAGGCGCTACACGCGGCGGTGCTGGGGTTCGTGCATCCGGTGACGGGGGAGCGGCTGCGGTTCGAGACGCCGCTACCGGCCGACATGGCGGCGCTCGAGGCTGGGTTGAGAGAACTATAGGGGACAGGTACGCCGCTTCGCGTCGGACCCGTCCCCTCCATCTTTTCTGAAAACCCTCTCAGGGCTTTTCGATACCTGACTCCCACGCTCAGGATTACAAACGCGTCATGGCCTTTGAAAGGTCGCAACCGGTTCCTATGTGAACCATTGGAACCGGGGGCGGGTGGTCCATGCCGATTGCGGGTGGACCCGAAAGCGCCTGCCGCTAAGGGGAAAGAAAAGAGAATGGCTGCCTCACTGTCTGTTATGTCGCCCGATGGCGGCCTGTCGCGTTACCTGAGCGAGATCCGCAAATTTCCGATGCTGGCGCGGGACGAGGAGTTCATGCTCGCCAAGCGTTGGAAGGAGCATGAGGATCCCGAGGCCGCGCACCGCATGGTGACCAGCCACCTGCGCCTCGTCGCCAAGATCGCCATGGGCTACCGCGGCTATGGCCTGCCGCTGGGCGAACTGATCAGCGAGGGCAATGTCGGTATGATGCAGGCCGTCCGCCGCTTCGATCCCGATCGCGGCTTCCGCCTGGCCACCTATGCCATGTGGTGGATCCGCGCCGCCATCCAGGAATACATCCTGCACAGCTGGTCGCTGGTGAAGATGGGCACGACGGCGGCACAAAAGAAGCTGTTCTTCAACCTCCGCCGGCTGAAGGGCCAGATGGCGGCGCTCGAGGAAGGCGACCTGAAGCCGGAGCACGTGGCGAAGATCGCCAAGACGCTCGCCGTGCCGGAGCAGGACGTCATCTCGATGAACCGGCGTCTGGCGTCCTCGGACCAGTCGCTGAAC
>JBKJSF010000249.1:0-24772 GCA_046595895.1 Caulobacter sp.
CGGCAAGCGGAGCCGCTGGCCGTCGAACTTGCGCAGGCCCGCGAAGGCGACATGGTCGACGTCCATGTTCAGCCCCATGCCGATGGCGTCGGTGGCCACCAGGAAGTCGACCTCGCCCGACTGGTAGAGGGCGACCTGAGCGTTGCGGGTGCGGGGGCTCAGGGAGCCCATGACCACGGCCGCGCCACCCCGCTGGCGGCGGATCAGCTCGGCGATGCCGTAGACCTGGTCAGCGCTGAAGGCGACCACGGCGCTGCGCTGGGCAGGCGGGTCAGCTTCTTGGGGCCTGCATAGGTCAGCGAGGAGAACCGCTCCCGGGTGACGATCTCCGCCTTGGGCAGCAGCCTGCGGATGAGGTTGGCCATGGTGCCGGCCCCCAGCAGCATGGTCTCGTGCTTGCCGCGCGCGTGTAGCAGTCGGTGCGTAAAGACGTGGCCGCGCTCGGGGTCGGTGCACAGCTGGATCTCATCGATGGCCATGAACTCGACCTCGCGGCCCAGCGGCATGGCCTCGACGGTACAGATGAAATAGTTGGCGCGCGGCGGGACGATCTTCTCTTCGCCGGTGATGAGCGCCACTTCGCGGACGCCCTTCAGGGCCACCACCCGGTCGTAGATCTCCCGCGCCAGCAGGCGCAGGGGAAGACCGATCATGCCGCTGGCATGGCCGCACATCCGCTCGACGGCCAGATGCGTCTTGCCGGTGTTGGTTGGCCCCAAAACGGCCGTAAGCCGGGCCGGCGCCTGGCCGGTCGAGCGATCACTCATGACCTATAGGTGGGGCGCTGCATCGAGTCGGGCAAGCATCGACAGTGCCCGTCACCTGCACCCATCAGCGGGCGTCGTGGACGACCCGGCCCTTGACCATGGTCAGCACCGGCCTGGTCGTCGGGATATCGGCGTCGGCGGCGGTCAGCAGCTCGCGGGAAAAGACGGTGATGTTGGCCGGGCTGCCGACCACCAGCCGGCCCCAGCCGTCGGGGCGGTGGTCGGCCTGGGCCGGGTTCAGGGTGAACAGGGCCAGGGCCTGGACGCGGTTGAGCGCCTCTTCCGGATGCCAGCCCTCGCCCGAGGCGCCCTTGAGGTCCTTGCGCGCGGTGGCGGCGTAATACTCGATCCGGGGGTCGCCAACCTCGACCGGCGCGTCGGTGCCGCCGATGACCAGCGCGCCGCTGGTGGTCAGGCTGCGCCAGGCATAGGCGCCGTTGAGGCGGCCAGGGCCGAGCCGGGCCGGGGCGAAGTAGAGGTCGCCGATGGCGTGCGAGGGCTGCATGGAGGCGACCACGCCCAGCTGCTTGAAACGCGGAATGTCGGCCGGATTGACGATCTGGCTGTGCTCGATGCGCCAGCGCACCTTTCTGGCTGCGGCCGGGTTGGCGGCGAAGGCCTCGGCCATCCAGCTCAGCGCCTGACGATTGCCGGCATCACCGATGGCGTGGAAGGCGATGTCGGCTTTCACCTTCAACGCCTGCTTCATGATCGCCAGGGTCTCGTCGTGCTGGGCGATCTGCAGGCCGCTGGTCGCCGGCTGGTCGCTGTAGGGGGCCAGCAGCAGGGCTCCGCGCGAGCCCAGGGCGCCGTCCATATAGAGCTTCACCCCGCGCACCCGCACCATGCCGGTCGGGTCGCTGAAAGGGCCACGGCGCAGGACCTCGGCGGAATCCTCCGGTGTCATGAAGACATCGACGGTGATCGGCAGCTTCTTCTCGGCGGCCAGAGCGTACAGCACCTTCACGTCAGCGGCGTCCGTGCTCATGTTGACCGCCCCGGTCCAGCCCCGAGCCGCATAGAGGGCGACGGCCTTCTCCAGCGCTTCGCGGCGTGTGGCCTCGCTCAGTGGCGGCAGCTTGGCGTCGGTCAGGCCCTGGGCGGTGTCGATCAGAATGCCGGTTGGCTCGCCGGCGGCGTCGCGCTCGATGCGGCCGCCGCTGGGGTCCTTGGTGTCGCGGGTGATTCCGGCCAGGGTGAGGGCGGCGCTGTTGAGCACCACGGCATGGCCATCGGCCCTTTGCAGCACGACCGGGCGATCCGGGACGACGGCGTCGAGATCGGCGCGGTTGGGAAATCGCTTATCTGGCCAATGGGTCTCGATCCAGCCGCGCCCCGCCAGGGGTTGAGCGCCGGGGTGGGCTTCGTTCCAGGTCTTCACCGCCGTCGTCAGCTCGGCGACGGACTTCACCTGGTCGAGGTTGAGGGTCATTTCGCGCAGGCCGACGCCCGTCAGGTGCACATGGCTGTCGATGAAGCCGGGGTAGGCGGCGGCGCCCTTCAGGTCGATCTGCGGCAGGCCCTTGGCCTGGGCGCGAGCCGTAGCCAGGTCGCCGGCGAACACCACCTTGCCGTCACGCACCACCAGGGCGTCGGCCGGGATGACCTGGATCGACCCGTCGGCCTGGGCCGCGCCGCCGTCACTGAAGATCGGGCCGCCGAAAATCAGGAAGTCGTCGCCGTCGGCGGTTCCCGCCTGGGCCGAGCAGCCGGCGAGGATCAAGGCGCCGAGGACGGCCAGCGGGCGGAGAAACTTTTGCAAGGGATAGCCCCGGTCAGAGTCGCGAACAGTCGCAAGTCTATCACGATCCTCAGGACAACGAAGGATTCGCGCTTCGGCGTTAACGGCGGGGCGAGCGGATGCGAACAGGCGCGAAACGAATCAGGACCGAATCAGTGACTTCGTCCGATTCGGCATTTGTTCCCTACAAGCTATTGTATCTTAACGCCGATTAACCACAAGCCTGACGAACCTCACTTGGCCTTCTTCGGCGGCTTGGGCGGGCAGGTCGGGCTGATCCAGCTCGCGTCGATCGAGCCGGTCGGGGTGATCGGCAGGCCGATGATGCTGGTCTTGATCCTGGCGTTCAGGGTGAAGTGCTTGGGGCTGTAGGTCCCAGAGGCGGTGACCTGGGCCGTGCGTCCGTGCTTGTCGACGCAGGTGCCCTGGAACTCCGCCTTGCCGTTCGCGACGTTGCGGACCGGGTAGGTGCATTTGTAATGACGGTTGCTAGGGCCGCTGAAGAACTTGTCGATGTCCTTGGGCAGCACGCACTTCTTTTCGACGCTCTTGGACGAAACGCCGTAGGAAACCTTGCTGCGGTACTCCCAGTAGCCGGGCAGGATGGTGTTCGTCGCCTGGCTGGAGGCGACGGCCGGGATGGCCAGCAGGGCGACAGCGGCGATGGTGGCGGCCGGGCGGATCATCTTGGGCAGGGTCTCCGAAAAGGACAGTGTGGTCGTCTTGTTCCATAATGGCGGCGCATGAATGGCGGCTGAAGTCCTCTCGCGCCGCACGCGTAGAGAGTCCCTTGGAGAGCTGGCAAAGGCTTGACGTTTCCCCGCCCCGTCCCCTATAGACCCCACCTCTCGTGCGCGGGCCATCCCTCGCGCGCCCGAAATTCTGTTGCGAAGGTCTCTAATATGTCGCGTCGCTGCGAACTCACCGGTGTCGGTCCCATGGTCGGCCACAACGTGAGCCACTCGAACATCAAGACCAAGCGCCGCTTCCTGCCGGCTCTGTCCCCCGCCACCCTGGTATCGGACGTGCTCGGCCAGTCGTTCCGGCTTCGGATCACCAACGCCGCCCTGCGCACCCTGGACTACAAGGGTGGCCTTGACGCGGTGATCGTCAAGCTGAAGGACGAGAACCTCTCGCCCCGCGCGCTGAAGATCAAGCGCCAGGTGAAGGCCAAGCTGGCCGAGACTGCCCCGGCCGCCTAAGCGCCAGCGTTTTCGCCAAAGTTCGAAACGGCCCGCGAGGCGACTCGCGGGCCGTTTTGCATGCTCGGAACCTGACTGCCTCGTCGCGGCTTGCAACCATTGATGGCCAGTGAAGGCGAGATCAAGATTGGAACAGCCGGCTGGTCCGTGCCCCGAGCCGTGGCGGAAGACTTTCCAATCGAGGGTACGGGCCTGCAGCGCTATGCCGCCCGGCTCGACTGCGCGGAGATCAACAGCACCTTCTATCGGCCACATAAACCGACCACCTACGCCCGTTGGCGGGACAGCACGCCGGATGGGTTCCGGTTTGCCGTCAAGCTGCGCAAGACCATTACCCACGAGGCCCGACTGGCCGACTGTGCGGCCCTGCTTGGCGAATTCGCCGTTGAGGTGTTGGAGCTGGGAGACCGGCTCGGCCCGCTGCTCGTCCAGCTGCCACCGAGCCTGAAGTTCGATCCCGCGGTCGCCGAGGCCTTTTTCAACGATCTGCGCGCCGTCTGGCAGGGTCAGGTCGCCCTCGAACCGCGCCATGCCAGCTGGTTCGAGGGCGAGGCCGAACGCCTGCTGATCGACCAGCGCATCGCCCGGGTCGCCGCCGATCCGGCCAAATATCCGGGGGCCGGCGAGCCCGGTGGCTGGCCGGGCTTCGCCTACTGGCGCCTGCACGGCTCGCCGCGCATGTACTTCACACCCTATGAGCCGGGGCAGCTCGATGCTCTGGCCAAGGCGATGGTCGCCATTCCGGCCGACGCCTGGTGCATCTTCGACAACACCGCCTCCGGCGCGGCCGCGGCCGACGCCCTGGCGTTGAAGGGCCGGCTCTAGGCCAACAGGCTGCGGTCGGCGTCCTTGACGTCGGTGCAGCCGGTCAAGGCCATGGCCATCATCATCTCCTGGCGCAGGATCGACAGAACATGGGCCACGCCCGCCTCGCCGCGCGCCGCCAGCGCATAGGCCCAGGCCCGGCCGAGGAAACAGCCCTTGGCTCCGCTGGCCAGCGCCTTGACCACGTCCAGTCCCGAGCGCACCCCGCCGTCCATCAGCACGGTCAACTGATCGCCGACCGCATCGGCGATCGGCGGCAGGGCGCGGATGCCGCTCAGCACCCCGTCGAGCTGCCGCCCGCCGTGGTTGGAGACGACCAGGCCGTCGGCCCCGCAACGGGCGGCCTCGCGGGCGTCCTCCGGATCGAGCACCCCCTTGATGACCAGTGGCCCCTTCCAGTGCTGGCGGATCCAGTCGAGGTCCTTCCAGGTCAGGGTCGGGTCGAAGTTCTTGGTCACCCAGGGCCAGAATTCCATCACCCCCTTGGCCTCCGGGATAGCCGGCGCCAGGTTGCCGAAGGTGTGCGGGCCGCCGCCCAGCATGACGTCGAACAGCCAGTCGGGATGGGTGATTCCGTCCCAGGCGCGCTGCAGCCCGACGAACGGCGACTGCGCCCCGAACAGGCCCGAACGAACGTCCCGATACCGGGCCCCCGGCACCGGCAGATCGACGGTGAAGGCGATCACCGGACAGCCCAGCTCCGTCACCCGCTCCAGCAGGGCCCGCATATAGCCGCGGTCCTTGATCATGTAGAGCTGGTACCAGGGTGGCGCTCCGGCGCCCTGGGCCACCTCGGCGACGTCGCAGATCGACAGCGACGACAGGCACATCGGCACCCCCGCCGCCTTCGCTGCCTTCATGGCCTGCACCTCGCCACGTCGGGCGTACATGCCGGCCATGCCGATCGGCGAAAGCACCACCGGCATCGACAGCTGCTGACCGAATAGTTCGGTGGCCAACGAGATCGACGAGACGTCCTTCAGCACACGCTGGCGCAGAGCCAGGTCCTGGAAATCGGCGGTGTTCCGACGCAGGGTCTCCTCGGCATAGGAGCCGCCGTCGATGTAGTCGAACAGCACGCCCGGGATGCGGCGTTTGGCCAGTTCCCGGTAGTCGGTGACGCAGGCGGGGGTCATTTGCGTCCGGTCCAATCAAAGACGAGCAGCAGGGTCTTCTGCGATGCGCTGGCGTTGTCGTCGCTGAGCAGCAGGATGCGGGTGGGCCCGGCCGGCGAGGTGACCAGGGCCACGCCCTCAATGTTATCGACGGTCAGTGGGGCCTGCAGGGTCAGCCGGGCCATCGGCTGGGGCTGGCGGCCCTTCAAGGCGGCGGCGGCATAGACCGAGACAGTAATCCGCGCGCCGCGCACCGGGTCGAAAGCGCGGTGGACGGCGACGACACTGCCGTCCTGGAACGGCGCCAGGGCGGTGAGCGCGAACTCCAGGTTCGGGCCGTTCAGCACGCTGAAGGTCTGGCAGGGGGCCGAAAGCCGGCACAGCCAGACCTCGCCCTCTTCCGAGCCGACCAGATAGGCGTCCGAGCCGGCGAAGGGATATTCGGTCAGCCCCTCCATGCCCTCGTTCTCGGAAAACAGGTTGCCGGGCTTGTTGGCCGGGACGGGGCGCCCGCCGCCTGCCGGGTAGCGCCAGATGCGGTGTTCGCGCTCGAAGCTGACCAGCCGGTCGCCATTGGCCAAGATGGCCAGGCCCTCGGCGTCGCCCTCGGTCTTGCCCTGCACCGGCTGTCCGTCGGGCCGCTTCAGAGGCCAGAGCTTGCCTTCGGTCAGGCTCGTCAGCCGGCCGTCGGCCCCGAACTGCAGGCGCGCCTCGAACAGATCGCCAAAATCGCTGACCGTGACGATGCGGCCGTCCGGCGTCACCTTCAGGTCCGACAGACCGTGCACGCGATTGGTGATGGGATCGGTGATCGCCACCCCGCCCATGTAGGTGAAACCACCGACATTGGTCTGCTCAGGCCGGGCGGCATTGAGCGGCACGGGCGTGGCGACGATCTGGATCTCTGGCCCGGCCGGCTGCGCTGTGGAGGGAAGGGGCGGGGCCGGCGCGGCGCAGGAGGCCAGAAAGACCAGCGCCGCCAGGCTTGCGATCCGCTTCATGACAGCGCCGCCTTCACCGCCGCGAAGGTCGTCGCCTTCATCGGGGTGGGCACCACGGTCGGCAGGGCGCCGAGCAGGCCGCGCGCCTTGGCCACCCGCTTGGGCTCTTCCTCAAATAGAGAAGCAAGTTGTTCAACCAGCACCCCGCCCAGCTGCTCGACATCGACGATGGTCACCGCCCGGCGGTAGTAGCGCGTCACATCATGGCCGATGCCGATGGCCAGCAATTCCACCGGGCTGCGGTTCTCGATCTCGCCGATCACCTGCCGCAGGTGGCGCTCCAGGTAGTGGCCGCTGTTCACCGACAGAGTGGAATCGTCAACCGGCGCCCCGTCGCTGATCACCATCAGGATGCGCCGCTGCTCGGGGCGGGCCATCATCCGGTGGTGCGCCCACATCAGCGCCTCGCCGTCGATGTTCTCCTTCAGCAGGCCCTCGCGCATCATCAGGCCGAGGTTCTTGCGGGCCCGCCGCCAGGGGCTGTCGGCCGACTTGTAGATGATATGGCGCAGGTCGTTCAGCCGGCCGGGCGAAGGCGGCTTGCCGGCCTTGATCCAGTCGTCCCGCGAAATGCCGCCCTTCCAGGCCCGGGTCGTGAAGCCGAGGATCTCGACCTTGACCGCGCAGCGCTCCAGGGTCCGCGCCAGGATGTCGGCGCAGACCGCCGCCACCATGATCGGCCGGCCCCGCATCGAGCCACTGTTGTCGATCAACAGGGTGACCACCGTGTCGCGGAAATCGGTGTCGCTCTCCTGCTTGAAGCTCAGGGGCGCGGTCGGGTCGATGATGATCCGCGGCAGGCGGGCGACGTCCAGCATCCCCTCTTCCAGATCGAACTGCCAGGACCGGTTCTGCTGCGCCAGCAGCCGCCGCTGCAGCTTGTTGGCCAGGCGCGAGACGACGCTCGACAGGCTGGCCAGCTGCTGGTCGAGATAGGCCCGCAGCCGGGTCAGCTCCTCGGGATCGCAGAGGTCCTCGGCCGGCTCGATCTCGTCGTGGGCGCCGGTGAAGATCTTGTAGGCCGGCTCGGGCTTGCCTGAATCCTTGGGGTCCGGCCGGGCCGGCTTGGCGCCGTCGCCCACCTCCGGGGCCTCGTCGCTCATCTCGGCGTCCTGGTCGTCCTCGCTCTCGACGGCCTGTTCTTCGCCGTCGTCCTGGTCACCGTCGGTGGTTTCCGTCTCCTGCATGGAGCTGCCTTCCGGCGACTGGCCTTCGCCGTCGCCTTCGCTGTCGTCCGACTGCTCCTGCTGCTGCTCGCCTTCCTCGTCGTCCTCCCCCTCGGTGGGATCGGCGCCCTCGTCGCCCATGTCGAGGTCGCGCAGGATGGCCCGGGTCACGCGTCCAAAGGCGGCCTGGTTGTCGATATTGGCCGCCAACCGGTCGAGGTCGGGACCGGCCTTGGCCTCGATCTCGGCGCGGAACATGTCGACCAGCGGTCGGACGGGCTCGGGCGGTCGCTGGCCGGTCAGCCGCTCGCGGACCATCAGGCTGACGATGTCGGCCAGCGGCGCGTTGGCGCGGTCCTGGATTCGGGCCAGGCCTTTTCGCTCGATGCTGAGCTCCAGAACCGTGTTCAGGTTCTTGCGCACCCCGCCCAGGTTGTTGGAGCCGATGGCCTCGATCCGCGCCTGTTCGACGGCCTCGAACACCGCCTGGCCCTGCGGCGAGGCGGGCCGGCCGCGCGAATGGGCGACGGTGTCATGGTGCGCCAGGCGCAGCGCCATCTGGTCGGCCAGCCCGCGAATTCGCGAGGCCTCGGCCATGGTCAGGTCGCGCGGCGGATGCGGCAGCACCGCCCGGTTGCCCGAGAGCTGCGGCCCGTCGCCCGAAAACACCACCTCCAGGTCCGGCATCTCGGCCAGCGAACGCGCGGCGTGGGCCAGGGCGCGCTTGAAGGGTTCGGTCGGGCTTTCGGTCTTGCCGCTCATGCGTCCGTTTTAAACACCCGTGCGGGGCGGGGGAAAGGCCGGCGCGCGCATTTACCTTGTTTGAGAGCGAGGACTTAACCGGACTTCGATATGAATGCGCCCATGCAGGCGATCACCTCAGCCACCGTCGGCCTCGCGGCCGCCTCTCAACGCCTCCAGGCGAGCGCCGAGCGCACCGCCTCCTGGAGCCTCGACTCAAACGTCGACCTGGCCAGGGAAGCTGTCGAACAGGTGAGCGCCAAGGTCGCCTTCAAGGCCAACGCCGCCGTCATCCGCAGCGCCAACGAGATGATGGGCGAACTGTTGGACATGCTGATCTAGAACCGTTCCTTCTCCCGGTAAGCGGGAGAAGAAACATCAGTTGGCCTTCCAGGCCTTGCCCTGCGCCCCGACGATGACCACCAGATCCCCCATCGCCAAATTCATATCCAGGGTATGCAGCCCCCAGACCGGGTCCGGCCTGCCGTCCCGCATCACGTCGCCGCCGATGCTGTCGGTGCGCGGGTCGGCCGGGTCGGCGTTGGTGGTCACCTTCAGATAGCTGCGGCCCCCCGCGTTGACGCATTCGGTTGTCAGCAGGCCTGGCGTCGAGACATACGGCGTCTCGATGGTTTTGCCGGCCACCCAGGGCTGTGCCCCGACGCCGCTCTTGGTGCGCAGGTAGCTGTGGGGCGCGCCCTTTCCGCCGGCCAGGGCCGAGGGGTTGACGCAGGCGGCGTGCAGGCCGCTGCCCATCACCCGGCCGAAGATGGTCAGGGGCGCGGGCGGCACGGTGTCGCGGAAGCTGACGTAGGAGACCAGGCAGCCGGTCTGGCCGAGCCGCTCACAACTGGGAACGCCGCCGAACATCCCCTTGCCATCGACCGGCACGCTCCAGCCGATCGGCATCGCCCCGACCAGCTGATTCCGCAGCGGTTTGCCGTCGAATTCCTCCTTGACCAGTCGCTGGACGATACCGGCCCCCTGGCTGTGGCCGATCAGGACCACGCCGCGACCCTTGTTCTCATGGGCCATGTACCAGTCGAAGGCCGCCTTGACGTCGTTGTAGGGCAGCTGCTGGTCCGCGCCGGAGGCCTGGCCGGTCATCACCCTGGCCAGCGCCGCCAAGGTCACCTGCCGGTAAAGGGGCGCGAACGTGCGGCAGACCGATGAGAACCGCGCGAAATGCACCGCCGCCACCCGCGGCTCGTCGTCCGGCGTCATGTCGCTGTTGGCGGTCTGGTCGGTCGAGATGGTCGGGTAGACGTAGAAGCAGTCGATGCCCGGATCGTCGGCCCGCTTGAACGGCTCGACGGTGGTCGTCCCGTCCGCGGCGATCACCGTCGTGGTCAGGTCCGGCGTCGAACAGGGATCGGCCCGGCCGGGCAGGCAGAGCCAGGTCTTGGCGTCGCCGTAGTCGTTGGCCGCCAGGGCCGCTGGAGCCGGCGTCTGCGCCAGGGCCAGGCCGGCGCCGCCGCTGAGCAGGGCGGCCGCGCCGAGAACGATCAAACAGGCCTTCACGGCGCGGTCTTCCTTCATGAGGTCAGTGGCTCTTCTTCCAGGCCTTGGCCTGCTGCGCGACGATATCGACCAGATCGCCCATCGCCACATTCATATCGATCAGATGCAGGCCCCAGTTGGCGTCGATCTTGCCGGCGATCACCACATCGCCGGCAATGGCGTCGGTGCGCGCGTCGGCCGGTTCGGCGTTGGTGGTCACCTTCAGATAGCTGAACTCACCGCTTCGCACGCATTCGGTGGTCAGCAGGCCGGGCGCAGTGACGAAGGGCGCATCAACCTTCACGGCCCCGGCCCAGGCCTGCGGCTCGGCGCTGCCGGTCAGAGGCCGGTTCCACAGGTAGGGCGTCGACTGGCCCTTGCCGCCGCTTAAGGCCGCCGGGTTGACGCAGGCCGCGTGCATGCCGGCCTCCGGGACCTTGCCGAAGCGGCTGGTGGCCGGCGGCGGGACGGTGTCGCGGAAGCTGACGTAGGAGACCAGGCAGCCGGTCTGACCCTTGGCCGAACAGCTGGGGATGGAGCCGAACATGCCCTTCTCATCGACCGCCACATTGGTCCCGATCGGCATGACCCCGACGATCAGCTTCTGCACCGGCTTTCCGTCGATCTCGCGCTTGACCAGCTCGGTGATGACGCCAGAGCCCTGGCTATGGCCGATCAGCACGACGCCCCGGCCCTTGTTCTCGTGGGCCAGGTACCAGTCCCAGGCGGCCTTGACGTCATTGTAGGCCAGCACGCGGTCGGCTGCGGGGGTCTGGCCCATCATGAACTGGCGCAGGGCGCTCAAAGTCACCTGCCGGTACATCGGCGCGAAGGTGCGGCAGACGGATGCAAAGCGGGCGAACTGGATGGCCACCACCCGCCGCTCGGCCTCGTCGATGACCATGTCGCTGTTGGGCGTCGCGTCGGTGGAGACGGTCGGATAGACGTAGAAGCAGTCTATCCCCGGGTCCTTGGCCGCCTTGGACGGCATGGCCGTCAGCTTGCCGTTGGTCGCAACCGACGTCGCCGACTGATCGGCGGTGCAGGCGTCGCTGGCCCGGCCGGGAAGGCAGAGCCAGGTCTCGGGTTTCGAATAGTCGTTGGCGGCGGTTGGCGTCTGAGCGGCGGCGAGGCCGGAAAACCCAAGTGCGGCGAACATTGCCAAGGCTGTGATGTGGAATTTCATGAGGGCTTCCCGCCATACCGGTTATTCTGTTCGTTCTAGAATGCCGGGGCCTGCCGCTCCAGCCAATAGAGAATCCCGAAAGTCCCCGCGCCTAAAACCAGTCCGACCAGCAACCGCCAGAGCGGCGCCATCACTGGGGCGTCCACACCTTCCGGCAAAGCGCCCCTGCCGGTGATCATTGGTCCGACCAGATTCTTCCGCCGCGCCGCGTAGAAACCGACGGCCAGTAGGTGCAGCACGATCAGCCCGAGCAGGACGTTGAACATTGTCTCATGCCAGCCGGCGATGGCCAGGCCGGTGTCGTAGTCGACGTATTTGGTCAGCGGACCGCCCTCGAAGTCCTCGTTGATGGCGAACAGCCCCAGGCCCACCTGGCCAATCAGCACGGCCAGCATGGCCGCCACGCTCCAGCCGCCCAGTGGATTGTGCCCCGGCGCTCCGGCTGTTCCTCCCTTCAGGTAGGCGGCGATCCCCGCCGGACCTTTCAAGAAGCCGGCGAACCGCGCCGTCGAACTGCCGGCAATCCCCCACCACAGCCTGAACACCAGCAGCCCGGCGATAACGAAACCGCTGATCCGGTGCCAGTCGAGGTGGTCGTAGTGGGTCCACCAGGAAAAGCCGATCAGCGCCGCCAGCAGCCAGTGGAACAGCCGCGTCGGCAGGTCCCAGATCAGCATCGGCATGGACGCCTACTTCGCCTGATACTTGTCGTGGCAGCCCTTGCAGGTCCCGCGCACGGCGCCGAACGCCGCCTGAACCTGGGTCGCATCGCCGGTTTGAGCGGCGGCGTTCAGTTTGCCGGCCTGGACCTTGAAATCGGCGGCGGAAGCCTTGAAGCCGGCCGCGTCGGTCCAGACTTCCGCTTTCGCCTTGGTCTTCTTGCCGCGGGAGGGGCCGGTGCCGGCCGGAAACCAGCCCGGCAGTTTGCCGGCCAGGCCGTCGATGTTGGCGGCGTAGCTCTTCAGCTTGGCGGGGTCCTTGTCGCCGCTGAGGGTGTCGTACAGCCCTTTCATGTTGCCGCCGATCTGCTTCATGTTCGCCTGCCGATCCTTGATCTGCGAAGCGGCGTCATAGGCGAGGGCGCCGCCGGCTGTCAGGGCGATGGCGAGACCGGCGATAAGGGCGCGTTTCATGGGAAGCTCCGACTAACGTTAAGCGAACAGTAGCCGCGATTTTGCGGCGGAGGGAAGGCCGCGCTTGACCCGGCCCCTGGGTCCGCCCCGACTGATCCGGCGACCAGCAACCCGCGAGGTAAATCGTGCGCGCTCCGATCCGATATTTCAGCCCTTCTGAAGCCGCGCGGCGGCTCGGCGTTTCCGCCAAGGCCCTGCGCCTCTATGAGCAGCGCGGCCTCGTCGCTCCGTTGCGCACCGAGGCCGGCTGGCGCACCTACGGCCCGGAGCAGATGGCCCGAGCCGGCGAGATCGCCGCCCTGCGCGCCCTCGGCTTCAGTCTGGCTCAGGTCGCCCGCGTGCTGAACGGCGACGCCGACGGCCTTGAGCCGGCCCTGGCCGCCCATCAGGCCGTGCTGGAGGCCCGCCGCCGTGACCTCGCCGGCCACATCGATCAGGTCCGTGACCTGCGCAGCCGGCTGGCTCTGGGCCAGACCCCCAGCCTCCCCGATCTCATCCGCCTCTTCCGCCCGGCCGGCGAGGTCGCCGTCGCCTTCGACCTGCCCTGGCCCTGGGGCGGCGAGCGCTTCGAACTGCGGGACCTGAAACCCCTGACCTGGATCATCGGCCCCCTGGGCAGCGGCAAGACCCGCCTCGCCATGCGCCTGGCCGACACCCTGCCGGGCGGAGCCTTCCTTGGCCTCGACCGCCAGCCCGTCCCGCCGAACGCGCAGGCCGCCGAAGCGCTGACCTGGCTGGCCGAGGAGGGCGCCACGCCCTGCGAGCCCTTGCGGGCCCTGCTGGGCCCCCTGACCTGCGACGACCCAGGCCCTCTGGTCATCGACCTCATCGAACAGGGCCTCGACCAGCCTACCCAGGAGGCCCTCGCCGCCTGGCTGCGCCGCCCGGGCGCGGCCCGCCCGGTGCTGGCCATGACCCGCTCCTGCGCCATGCTCGACCTCGCCGCCGTCGGCCCGGAAGAAGCCATCCTCCTCTGCCCCGCCAACCACAGCCGGCCGACCCTGGTAGCGCCGCCCCCGGGATCGCCGGGCTATGAGGCGGTGGCTACCTGCCTGGCTTCGCCGGATGTGCGGGCTCGCACGGAGGGCATGCGAGCGGTGAGGTCTGCTTAGGGGTCCTTCTCCCGCTGGTCGGGAGAGGGAGAGTGCCCGCTACTCCGCCGCCACCAGCGCCTCGGCCTGGTGCAGATCGACACTGACCAGCTGCGAAATCCCCCGCTCGGGCATGGTCACCCCGAACAGCCGGTCCATCCGGCTCATCGTCACCGGGTTGTGGGTGATGGTGATGAAGCGGGTCTTTGTCCGCTGTCGCATCTCGTTGAGCATGTTGCAGTAGCGGTCGACGTTGGCGTCATCGAGCGGCGCGTCGACCTCGTCGAGCACGCAGATCGGGGCCGGGTTGGCCAGGAACACCCCGAAGATCAGCGCCGAGGCGGTCAACGCCTGCTCGCCGCCGCTCATCAGGCTCATGGTCGCCAGCCGCTTGCCGGGCGGGCAGGCGTAGATTTCCAGCCCGGCTTCCAGCGGATCGTCGCTCTCGATCAGCCGCAGCTCGGCCTCGCCGCCGCCGAACAGGGTCTGGAAGAGGGTCTTGAAGTGGCCGTTGATCACCTCGAAGGCGGCCAGCAGGCGGGTGCGGCCCTCGGCGTTCAGTTCCTCGATACCGGCCCGCAGCTTGGCGATGGCCCCGGTCAGGTCGGCTCGCTCGGATTTCATGGTCTGGACCCGGCCGCTCTGTTCGGCGGTCTCTTCCTCGGCCCGCAGGTTGACCGCCCCGATGGCCTCCCGCTCGCGCTCCAGCGAGAACAGGTGGGCCTCGATGCCCTCGGCGTCCTTGGGGACCGCGACGGCCTCCTCGGCGATGCGGCGGCCCAGTTCCTCGGGCTCCATCCTGGCCGCCTCGCGGATGTTGCCGGCGATCTCGCCGAAACGGTCGCGGGCCGCGTCGAGACGGGCCGTCAGGGTGGCGCGGGCCTCACGGGCCTCGGATGCGGCGGCCTCAGCGGCGCGCAGGGCACGCTCTGCGGCGGCGCGGTTGGTCTCGGCCTGGTCCAGGGCGTCGCTGGCCTTGTCGCGGCGGGCCTCGGCGAGGCCGAACTCATCCATCAGTCTGGCGCGGCGTTCCTCGATCAGGCTCGGCGCATCGCGGGCTTCGGCCATCAGGCCCTGGGCCTTCAACCGGTCCTGGTCCAGCGCTTCGATGCGGCGGGCGGCGGCCGCGGAGCGGCGGGTCCAGTCCTCGAGGTCGCGGGTCAGGCTCTCCAGCCGGCGGGCCCGGCCGTCGCGCTCGCGGCGTTCGGCGTCGAGGGCCGAGCGGGCCAGCGCGGCGGCCTCGCGGGCGGCCGTGGCGGCGCCGCGAGCTTCCTCGAGCATCGGCGACAGGCTGTCGCCACCATCGCCGTCGAAGCCGGCTTCGGCGTTGTCGAACCCGGCCTGGGCCTCGACGCGTTCGGTCTCGAAGCGGGCGATGGTTTCGTCCAGCGACTGGGCGCGGGCGTCGCGGCGGGTAGCCTCGCGGTCGAGGCTTTCGACGGTGTCCCGCGCCAGCGCCAGGGTGCGCTCGATCTCGCGCGGCGCCGCGCGCACGGCGCCAAGCCCGGCCTCGGCGGCCTTGAAAGCGGCCTGTGTTTCCTTGGCGGAGGCGACGGCCGCCTCGTGCCGCGGCGTCAACCGCTCGATCTCCGCCTCGGCCTCGGCCAGGCGGTTGCGCTGCTCCAGGCGGATGGCGGCCGGCTTGGGCGCCTCGGCCCGGGCCACAAAGCCGTCCCAGCGCCAGAGGTCGCCTTCCTTGCTAACCAGCCGGCAGCCCGGTTCCAACGAGCCCTGCAGCTTCGACCCATCGGCGCGGGCGACCAGCGCCGTGAAGGCCAGCCGGGTCGCCAGTTCCTTAGGCGCGTCGACCAGGGCGCTGAGCGGCTGCGCGCTCGCCGGCCAGGTCGGCGCCGCATGTTCGCGCTGGCCCCAATAGGCAGCCGCCCGGGCGTCGAGGGCCGCATCCAGGTCTTCGCCCAGGGCGGCGGCAAGGGCGGCTTCATAGCCTTTGCCCGGCTTCACCGAATCCAGGGCCGGGGCATAGCTGTCCTTGGCCGGCCGGGCCGACAGCTGGGCGAGGCCCCGGGCTTCGGTCTTCAACCGGCCCAGCTGGTCCTCCAGCCTGCGCATCTCGTCGCGGGCCGCCTGTTCGGCCCGGGCGGCATCGCCGCGGGCGGTCTCGGCCGCCTCGACAGCCGCGCGAGCCTCGGCCAGCTGGCCATCGCACTCGGCGAGTTTCGCCTTGGCGGCGGCGGTTTCCGGATCGTTGGCCGGCCCAATGGCGGCCCGTTCCGACTTGGCCTGATCCAGCGCCCGCACCGTGCGGTTCAGCCGCGAGCGGGCGTCGTCCAGCCGGGCCTCGGCGGCGCGGCGGCGGGCCTCGTCGGCGGCCACCGACGCGGCCAGCCGCTCGACCTCGCCGTCGGCCTTGGCGCGAGCCTCCTCGGCGGTTTTCGACTCAGCTTCCAGTTCCGGCATCCGCGACGGGGCGGCGGCGATCTCGGCTTCCACCGCGGCGATGTCGACGGCCAGCCGTTCCAGGGCGCTGGCGGCGTCCTCGACGATGTGGGCCTCGCGGGCGTTGTCGGCGCCGATGCGGGCGATCTCGCCGGTCAGACGGGCGACCTCGGCCTCGGCCGTCGCTGCCTCGCGCTCGACCCGGTCCTTCTCGATGGCCAGTCGGCCGAGGATGGCGGCGGCTACCGTCGCCTCCTCGCGCAGCGGCTTGATCGCCTCGTCGGCGGCGACGGCGGCGGTGCTGGCGGTCGCGGCCTCGCGGGCGGTGGTCTCGACCAGGGCGCCGGCCGTCTGGGTCTCGCCCTCGACCCGCTGCAGGGTGTCTCGCGCCTCGGTCCAGCGGCTGTAGAGAACCGCCGACTGCAGGGCGCGTATCTCGGCCGACAGCCGCCTGTACTTCTCCGCCGCCCGCGCCTCGCGCTTCAACCGGCCAAGGTTCAGGTCGAGCTCGCGGATGATGTCGTCGAGCCGGTTGAGGTTGGTCTCGGCTGCCTTCAGCCTCAGCTCGGCCTCATGGCGCCGGCTGTGCAGCCCCGACACCCCGCCGGCCTCTTCGAGGATGCGGCGGCGGTTCTGCGGCTTGGCGGCAATCAGTTCGCTGATCTGGCCCTGGCGCACCAGGGCCGGGCTGTTGGCCCCGGTCGAGGCGTCGGCAAACAGCAGTTGCACGTCGCGCGCCCGCACCTCCCGGCCGTTGATGCGATAGGTCGAGCCCTCGCCCCTGTCGATGCGGCGGACCACCTCGATGACCGGATGCTGGTTGAACTGGGCAGGCGCGGTCAGGTCGCTGTTGTCGATGGTCAGGGCGACTTCGGCGTGGTTGCGCTGCGGCCGCGCGCCCGCTCCGTTGAAGATGACGTCGTCCATGCCGCCGGCCCGCATGGCCTTGGCGGAATTGGCCCCCATCACCCAGCGCAGGGCTTCCAGCAGGTTGGACTTGCCGCAGCCGTTGGGTCCGACCACGCCCGTGAGTCCAGGTTCGATCCGAAACTCAGTCGGCTCGACGAAGGACTTGAAGCCCGTAAGGCGGAGCTTCTGGAACTGCACGGTCGGCCCCTGGGGTGCTCCTTACTTCGCCTTGGCCAGTTCTTCGGCGTAGGCCTTGTCGATGTCCTTCAGCGGCAGAGAGCTCTCGAACTTCTGGCTGCCGAGGAAGAAGGTCGGCGTGTACTGGATCTCTTTGCTCTTCGGCTCTTTCAGACGCTTGTCGAGGGCGACCAGGGCCTTGTCGTCGCTGATGCAGGCGCGCACCGCGTCCTCACTCAGACCGGCCTGGGCTCCAACGCCGAACAGCACGGCGCGCGGGTCGCCGCCCGGACCCACCGCTTCAGCCTGGCTGTGGAACAGGGCGTCGATGACTACGAAATACTTGTCCTTGCCGGCGCAGCGGCCCAGCAGGTCGCCGGCGGCGGTGTAGCTGTCGGCGTCGCCCAGCTTGAAGGGGCGGAAGGTGTAGTGAATCTTGCCAGTATCGACGTACTTCTTCTTGAACTCCGGCCAGACGTCGCGATTCCAGGTGGCGCAGTGGACGCAGCTGAGCGAGCCGTACTCGATCATCTTCACCTTGGCGGCGGGATCACCCTGCGACATGTCGCCATCGGCGGAGCCGCCGGGACCCTTGCCCCCGCAGGCGGCCATCACCAGGGCGGCGACAGCGAGAACGGCGCCGACAGCGGCGCGACGGTTGAACAGGCCCATGGGCGTGAAGCTCCCCGAAATGCAGTGGATCAGTAGAACGCGATTCTGCAGACCGCATGAAGGCGGCAATAGAGTGGCGCGATGCGGCGCATGCGCGCGTCAGGCGGACGTGTCTGCGGTTCGGCCGCCCGGACGCGCGCAAACACAGGATTTCGGACCCCATTGGGGTCCGGGAAGGCAGGAGTCAACGCTCGCGGAGCACTTCACGGCCGAGACGCAACAGCGCAGCCTTCAACGGCCCATCGGGCGCCTCGGAAAGCCCCTCGGCCAGCTGCGCCTCGGTGGCGGCGTCCAGCGGGCCCTTGGGGCGTTTGCGGACCTGTTGCTTGGCGCCCGGTTGCGGCTTCACCGGCCCCTGGACGATGCGCAGTTTGGAGACGGAGGGATCGCCCAGCATCATTCCGACCCGTGCGAGGATGTCGGGCGCCTGGTGCTGCACGATGGCGGCGGCTGGCCCGGCGACGCGGATTTCCAGGATCGAAGCACTGCCCGCCCGGCCCTTGACCACCCGCACCGGCTCGGTGTGGCGGGCCAGCGTCTCGCCGACGATTTCGCGCCAGCGGGCGGCGAGGCCGGCGCTGCCCTTGCCGAACCGCTCGTCCAGCGCCTTGATGATCGGGGCCAGCGACCGGCCCGCCGGCGGCGGTGGCCGGCGCACCGGCTTGGTCCGTCGCCGGCTGAGGATTTGCGCGGCTTCTTCGGCGGTGGGAAGGGGGCGGCGGGGCGGCATGGGAAAGCTATAGCCCTGAGACCAAACGGGGACACGTTGAATCAACGTGTCCCCTCTCGCTTGACCGGCTAGTGCGCCGGCGGCTCGGCGGTCGGCTTGCCTTGCGTGAACTCCGTCTCGATGATCACCTCGACCTCGTCGCTGACCCCCATCCTGGTGCCCGGGGCCGGGATGCCGTAGCTGATCCCGAAGTCCGACCGCTTGAAGCTGGTCGTCGCCGAGAAGCCGACCCGCGCGCCGTCCATGGCGTTGGGCCTGTAGCCGCCGTTGAACTTCGCCTTCAGCACCACCGGCTTGGTCACGCCCTTCAGCGTGAAGTCGCCGGCGATGTCGGCGGTGTCCGGCCCGGTCTTTGTCACCTTCGTCGACTTGAAGGTGATTTTCGGATGCGCCCCGCCGTCCAGCCACTCGGGCCCGGTCAGCGCCTTGTCGAAGGCCAGGCCGGGGCTGGTCTTGGTGTCCAGCGAGGCGACGTCGATGGTGGCGACAACGGACGCCGTCTCCAGGCTCTTCGGGTCCAGCGTCAGGCTGGCGTCGAACTTGCGGAACTGAGCCGTGAACTTCGACATGCCGATGTGATTAACCCGGAACAGGATAGTCGTGTGCTCCGGGTCGATCCTGTAGGTCCCGGCCAGAAGGTCCGGTTGCGTGAAGGCGGGCGGCGCGGCCTCGGCCTTCGGCGCGTCGGCGGGCTTCAATGCCGGCTGGCAAGCCGCCAGCAGGACGAGCAGGGCAAGGGCGGTCAGGGTGCGGCGCATGTCGGTTCCTTGTCTCTGTGTCCGGTCTTCGACGCAGAGGACGCGCCTGCCAAGCCGGTTCCGACACCGCCCCTCGAAAAACTTCGTCTCCGTGATAGGTGACCCGCCGTGGACATCCCTGACCTGCGCGCCCGCCTGCTGGCCTGGTACGACGACAACGCCCGCGACCTGCCCTGGCGCGTCGGCCCGCGCGACCACGCGGCCGGGATCCGGGCCGATCCCTACCGCGTCTGGCTGTCGGAGGTGATGCTGCAGCAGACCACCGTGCCGCACGCGACGCCGTATTTTCTGAGCTTTAACCGCCGCTGGCCCACCGTCACGACCCTCGCGGCCGTTGAGGACGGCGATCTGATGGCCGCCTGGGCCGGCCTCGGCTACTACGCCCGGGCCCGCAACCTGCTGGCCTGCGCCCGGGCCGTGGCAGGCGAGCACGATGGCGTCTTTCCTGGCGCCGAGGAGGGCCTGCGAGCCCTGCCGGGGGTCGGCGCCTACACCGCCGCCGCCGTCGCCGCCATCGCCTTCGACCGCCCCGCCAATGTCGTCGACGGCAATGTCGAGCGGGTGATGAGCCGCCTGTTCGCCGTCGAACAGCCGCTGCCGAACAGCAAACCCGCCCTGAAAACACTCGCCGGCCAGCTCATCGACGACCACCGCCCCGGGGACTGGGCTCAGGCGCTGATGGACCTGGGCGCCACCATCTGCCGGCCGAAGTCTCCGCTCTGCGACCGCTGCCCGGTGTCGATGCATTGCGTGGCCTTTGCCCGTGGGGATCAGGACAGCTTTCCCCGCAAGACCAGGAAAGCGGCCCGGCCGCACCGCCATGGCGTCGCCTACGTGCTGACCCGGGGAGGCGAGGTCGCCCTGGTCCGCCGCCCCGACAAGGGCCTGCTCGGCGGCATGCTCGGGCTACCGACCAGCGACTGGACGACCGCGCCGTCGTCCGGACTGCAAGGCGCGCCGGCCGACGCCGCCTGGCGCGAAGTTGGCGAGATCGACCACGTCTTCACGCACTTCTCGCTGAGCCTGCGCGTGCTCTACGCCGATGGCGACGCGGCCGGTGTCGTCTGGACCCCGCGCGACGGCTTGGGCGCCCTGCCAAGCGTTTTCCTGAAAGCAGCCCGGCTGGCGCTCGGCTAGGCCGCCATCCCCGCCCGCACCTTGCTGCGCAGCACGTCGATGGGGGCCAGGCCCGCATCGGTCTTGAAGCGCCAGTAGGTCCAGCCGTTGCAGGCCGGGGCGTTCTCCATCATCGCGCCCATCTTGTGGATCGAGCCGGTCAGGTCGCCGACCGCCAGGCTGCCGTCGGCCCGCACCCGCGCCGCCTTCAGCCCCTTGGGGCACCACAGCTCGTCGCCGGGCTGCAGCAGGCCAGCCTCGACCAGCTGGCCGAACGGCACCCGTGGCTCCGACCGCCGGGAGCCCATGACTTCCAGGTCCTGCGGCGCCACCGGCTGCACCTTGGCGATGCGTTCCTTGGCGACGGCGATGTACTCGGCCTCGCGCTCGATGCCGATGAACCGCCGTCCCAGCCGCTTGGCCGCGGCCCCGGTCGAGCCCGAGCCGAAGAAGGGGTCGAGGATCAGGTCGCCGGGCTTGCTGGTCGCCAGCAGCACCCGGTGCAGCAGCGCTTCCGGCTTCTGGGTCGGATGGGCCTTGGTGCCGTCGGCCTTCTTGACCCGCTCGTCGCCGGTGCACAGCGGCAGGGTCCAGTCCGACCGCATCTGGGTGTCATCGTTGAACACCTTCAGGGCGTCGTAGTTGAAGGTATAGCGTTTGCCGCCCTTCGACTTGGAGGCCCAGATCAGCGTCTCATGGGCGTTGGTGAACCTCGTGCCCTTGAAGTTCGGCATCGGGTTGGACTTGCGCCAGACCACGTCGTTGAGGATCCAGAACCCCAGGTCCTGCAGCGCCACCCCGACGCGAAAGATGTTGTGATAGCTGCCGATCACCCACAGGGCGCCGTCGTCCTTGAGGACGCGCTGGCACTCCTTCATCCATTCGCGGGTGAACTTGTCGTAGGCGGCGAAGCTCTCGAACTGGTCCCAGTGGTCATCGACCGCATCGACCTTGCTGTTGTCCGGACGCAGCAGGTCGCCGCCCAGCTGCAGGTTATAGGGCGGGTCGGCGAAGACCAGGTCGATGGAGCGGTCGGGCAGGGCCCGCAGCTGCTCGATGCAGTCGCCGTGAAGGATGGTCTCGGACCCGAACGCCATTGGTAACCCCGCAGAATGAGTCCGACCATTCTCGGGGCGTCGTGGTGAAGGGCTGGTTACGGGACGTGGTTAGCAAGAGATTACCGCTCAGGCCTCTCGACTTCCGTGCGGGGAAGGGGTGGATGCTTCGTCACATGCCTCCCCCAGAGAGGCCCCGGGAGAGTCCATGCCTGCCCTCGACCATCTCTACCAATCTCGCCTTTCGCCCTTCTACCAGGACCACCACCGTGCCTGGGGCGACACCCTGCGCAAATGGGTGGCGAAGGAGATCATGCCCTTCGCCGACCAGTGGGACGAGGCCGGCGAGTTTCCCCGCGAGCTCTACAAAAAGGCCTCCGAGATCGGCCTGCTGCGTCTCGGCTGGCCGGAGGAGTACGGCGGCATCCCCACCGACCCCTTCATGTCCATTGTCACCTCGACCGAGATGGCCCGCCACGGGGCCGGCGGCATCAACGCCAGCCTGATGAGCCACGGCATCGGCCTGCCGCCGATCCGCCATCTCGGGACCCAGGAGATGAAGGACCGCATCATCCCGCAGGTCCTGTCGGGCGAGAAGATCAGCGCCCTGGCCATCACCGAACCGACCGGCGGCTCAGACGTCGCCAACCTGAAGACCACCGCGCGGCGCGAGGGTGACGAGTACGTCGTCAACGGCTCCAAGATGTTCATCACCTCAGGGATGCGCGCCGACTATTACACCGTCGCCGTGCGCACCGGCGGCGAGGGGGCCGGCGGCGTCTCCCTGCTGCTGATCGAGCGCGACCGGCCGGGCTTCACCCGTACGCCCTTGAAGAAGCAGGGCTGGTGGGCCTCGGACACCGCCGCCCTCTATTTCGACGAGGTCCGGGTGCCGGTCGAAAACCTGATCGGGGCCGAGAACCAGGGCTTCGCCGGCATCATGAACAACTTCAACTCCGAACGCATCGGCATGACCGCCGGAGCCGTCGGCTTCTCCAAGGTCTGCCTGGAGGACGCCCTGGCCTGGGCCCAGGAGCGCAAGACCTTCGGCAAGCGTCTCGCCGACCACCAGGTCATCCGCCACAAGCTGGCCGACATGTACAAGCGCATCAACGCCACCCAGTCCTGGCTTGAGACCCTGGCATGGCGGGTGCAGCAGGGCGAGAAACCCATCGCCGAGATCGCCCTGCTCAAGGTCCAGGCCACCGAGACCATGGAATACTGCGCCCGCGAGGCCATGCAGGTGATGGGCGGGTCCGGCTACATGCGCGGCGGCCGGGTGGAGCGCATCTACCGCGAGGTGCGGGTCTATGCGATCGGCGGCGGGTCGGAGGAGATCATGCGCGATCTGGCGGCGCGACAGATGGGGATCTAGGCGCCTCTTCAACCCCCCACCGACGGGGACGATAATCCGGGGACACTGATAATCCGGGGACACTATATAGATTTTCGACCCGCCCGGGGCGACCTGATCAGCGCCGGTGTCGCCGAAAATCTATATAGTGTCCCCGGATTATCCAGCGCTGCCGGCGACGGCCTCGCTAAACTTCAGCGGCAACTCCGGAACCAGCGGCGGCAGGCCGCACACCTCCCGCACCGCCCCCCAGCTCAGCCGATGCTGCGGACAGGGTCCCAGCTCGCGCAAGGCCGCGAAGTGCGCCTTGGCGCTGTAGCCCTTGTGGCTGGCGAAGCCATACCCCGGATGCACGGCGTCCATCGCCACCATCACCCGGTCCCGCGCCACCTTGGCCAGGATCGAGGCCGCCGCGATCGAGGCGGATATCCCGTCGCCGCCGACCACCGTCTTCACATCGCACGGCAGCTTGAACCGATAGTTGCCGTCCACCAGCGCATAGACCGGCGTCACCGACAGCCCCTCGATGGCCCGGCACATCGCCAGCCCCGCCGCATGCAGGATGTTCAGCTCGGCGATCTCCTCGACCGACGCGAACCCCACGGCGAAGGCCACCGCCCGCAGCTTGATCTCGAACTCCAGCTCCTCGCGCTGTTTGTGGCTCAATTTCTTGGAGTCGTTCAGCCCCTTGGGCAGCCGCTTGCCGGGATCGAAGATCACCGCCCCGGCGCTGACCGGCCCGGCCAACGGCCCGCGCCCGGCCTCGTCCACCCCGCAGACGGGGGCGGGGCAGGCGCGTTCCAGAAGCATGTCGGGCTTAGCGGCCATGGCTGATGTGTCGGCACTCTTCGTGGCGGAAACAGGTCGTCAGGTGGTCGTTGACCATCCCCGTCGCCTGCATGAAGGCGTAGACGATCACCGGTCCTGTGAACTTGAAACCCTTGGCCTTCAAGGCCTTCGCCATCGCCTCGGCCTGCGGCGTCTTGACCGGCACGCCCGAAAACGAGGTCCAGTCGTTCTGCACCGGCGCCCCACCCACGAAGTCCCACAGGAAGGTGCTGAAGTCCTCACCGCGCTCGCGCATCTCGAGCCACAGCCGCGCCCCGTTGATGGCCATGTCGATCTTGGCGTTCGAGCGCACGATCCCCGCATCGGCCATCAGCCGCGCCCGGTCGGCCTCGCCATAGCGGGCCACCTTCTCCGGATCGAAATCGTCGAAGGCCAGGCGAAAGGCCTCGCGCTTCTTGAGAATGGTGATCCACGACAGCCCGGCCTGGAACCCGTCCAGCACCAGCTTTTCCCACAGCGCCCGGGGGTCGTACTCGGGCACGCCCCATTCGGTGTCGTGGTAGTCGATGTAGATCTGGTCCTTCACGCCGGGCCAGGGGCAGCGAATCAAACCGTCGGTCATGGCCATGTTCCTAGCATGTTCCCGGCCGGCCGGGATGCGCTGGACGCCCTGGCGGCGCGGGGCGATGCTGCCGCGTGCAAGACAGGGAGCATCCGATGAAGACCCTCGTGTGGATCGGCCTGGCGACCGTGGCGCTCGCCGCCCCGGCCGGCGTCGCCGCCCAGGCCCAGGACCGCGTCGCCGAGTCCTCGCCGCCCAGCCAGCCGCCGTCGCGGAATATCAATGGCAAGGCCGCGCCGTTCATCGTCGACGGCCGGCTGCTGCTCCATCAGGGCGAGATCGTCGTCTTTTCCGTCGCGCCTGACGGCGGCGCTCCGGTCTTCGTCGTCGCCGGCAAGGCGGCCGAGGATCGGCCCCTCACGGACGGCGAACTGCGGGCCCGGCTGGAGGGCGGCATGATGTCGGTGCACAGCGCCCATTCCCGCTGGCTGGACTATTCCGCCCGCCTGTCGATCTCCGGCGGCAGGGCCAGGCCAACGAGCGTCTGCACCATCATGGCCGGCAAGGCGGCCTTCGAAAGCTGGCCAGGACCCGTCGCCTTTCTGTCGCTGGGCGACTTCAGGCCGGCGGCCGAGGGCTCGCTGATCTGCCGCTAGACCAATAAGGCTCTAGGGCCTGTGGAGATTCAGGATTCCCTGGATGTGGCGATCATGATTCAAGCTCCTTTTGGAGTTTGTGATGGACCGCTTGGTTTTAACGGATGCGCAGTGGGCGAAGATGGAGCC
>JBKJSF010000104.1:0-8376 GCA_046595895.1 Caulobacter sp.
CGCGGTTGTTGGCCCGGCCGTGGATGGCGGCTACTGGCTGATCGGCCTGCGGCGAACCCTCAGGCGGGGCGATCCGTTCGACGACGTGCGTTGGTCAACCGCACACGCGCTGGCCGATACCCTGGCCAACCTGGCCGGGCGACCGGTTGCGAGGCTCCGCACGAGGGAAGACATCGACGACCGCGCAAGCTTCGAGCGACGGCACAAGGCGGGACACACAGCCGCTTCCTGACTGTGCCGAAAGGCCTGCAGTTGCCCGTATGCAGAGACCCGGAGATCAGGGCCGGGACCAGGGTTGCTCGCCGCAAAGAACAGCTCTGAATCAGCGCTCAGACGGTTTGGAATCCAGTTTCTCCAGGCCGCCTGGTGATCCAGTCCGAACTCAACCCCGTAAGTGACGTTGAGAGACTGATGACTTCGACAATATTTCTGCTTCGGCAGTCGGTTTTCGAAGCTAAGCCTGAACACCTTAGGCCTCAACGTGGGGCGCCCAAGCAACGTGATGAGCTCGATGCGAAACTATATCAATTATGCATGGAACTATATTTTCAACCATGAAGTAAATCCGCTTCGCCACATTGAAGATGTCGCAATCCGTCATTACGTCTTGCAGGCTTTAGGATTCATGTGGGCTACCAGTTTCTGTGTAGCGATTGGAAGCTATACTCTGTTGGCCGCAAGTATAATTGGCCATTCTGTTCTGATCTCGGCGGCCGCGATAACGGTCGCGACCTATACGGCCGCGTCCACGAAGCCGGCTTTATTCAAGCGGGTCCTCGGTCGTCGGCCGGACGGCGAGCACGACTAAACTTCAGGTCCCGCTCCTTTGTATCTTCTCCCAATCCTGTTCTCAGGAAAGGAGAAAAAGTCGGGCTTTGCCGGAGCGCGACAGGCTTGCAGCCTGCCTTGGCTTTCGGCCCACACCGAAACAGCCTGGAGAGCAAACACTATTTTTGGCGGCCTTGCGGTTGTGGTGTTGTGTTTCGAGGCCGCATGCTCAACGAGGCGAAGGCGCTGACGCGAGCCCGTTTCTTGTGTAGTGTATAGAAGAGTTTGCAGTGTATCCGGAGTTCCGAGAAATGACGGCCCAGAAGCCCTCTTCAAACTCACATCTTGCCAACGATTGCATAGGGCTGGCCGATGGGCACTGAAGACATAGACCAGCGCCTGGCGTCAGCGGCGACGCCTCCAGCGGAACCGATCTCGTCCCTGATACGGGCCCGTCTGGTTCGCGCAAAAAAACGCTTCAACGCCAATGATAACATTGCCGAGTTTCTTGAACCTGGCGAGTTGGAGGCGCTTCAGGAGGAGGTGGCCAGCAAGTTCAAGGGTGTTCTGGACAGCCTGGTGATCGACACCGAGGGCGATCACAACACCCAGGATACTGCGAGGCGTGTCGCCAAAATGTACCTGACAGAAGTGTTCCGGGGTCGCTATTTCGAGCCGCCTCCGGTCACTGAGTTTCCCAATGCGGAATCACTCAACGAGTTAATGGTTGTTGGCCCGATCACCGTGCGCAGCGCCTGCAGTCATCACTTTTGTCCCATCATGGGCAGGATGTGGATCGGTCTGATGCCAAATGAGTATTCAAACCTGATAGGTCTGTCGAAATACGCCCGTCTGGCGGAGTGGATCATGTCTCGACCACAGATCCAGGAAGAGGCCATCTCGCAGATGGCCGAGGTGCTGATGACCAAGGTGCGGCCCGACGGCCTGGCTATCGTCATGGAAGCAGATCATTTCTGCATGCACTGGCGTGGTGTGAAGGACAGCGACACCAAAATGATCAACAGCGCCATGCGTGGTTCGTTCCTCAAGGATCCGAACCTGCGCCGGGAATTTCTCTCCCTCCTGAACATTCGGACCTGAGGACGCGATGCTTGTTCGTTGCCTGTATGCCAGCCGCCCTGTCGAACCCGTCACCGGGGCGCTTCGGGAAGCCTTGCTGGAGACTTCGCGGAAGAATAACCCGCAACTGGGGGTCACCGGTCTTCTCTGCATCGCAGACGACCTCTTTCTCCAGGTTATCGAAGGCGGCCGCGACGAGGTCTGCGAATTGTACAATGTGATCGTCCGTGATGAGCGCCACACCAATGTGCGGCTCCTCGTCTACGAGGAAATCAGTGAACGCCAGTTCGGCAACTGGACCATGGGCCAGGTTGACGCGACCAAGTTCAATCCGGCGATCCTTCTGAAATACTTCAAGCGCGCAAAGCTGGATCCTTTCGACTGTTCTGGCCAAGCGACCATGGCGCTGCTGCACGATCTGGTCGCATCCGCGGCCGTGCTGAACCGTAAGGAATAACCAGCGCCTTCGTTCGGTGTAATGGTCTGAGAGCTTGATTGACCTGCTGCTGCCTGGCGGCGGGAGAGACAGGCGCTAGAAAGAGGAATGGTGACAGAAGAGGAATGGTGACAGGTGTACCTGTCACCATTCTTCCCCATTCTTCCGGGCGCAGGACGGGCGCGGGCCTGATGCACTTTCAGGCGGGCAGGCGGGAGCGGTTTTAGAGCGAGCGCCTCATTCTGACGCGGAAGCTGTTCGAGGGCCGGCCGCCCGTTCGGCGGTTCCCAGCAGGCGCAGGATAGGGCCCGAGAAGACCAGCATCACCACGGCCGTCACGGCCGGCATGGCCGCGGTGAGCAGGAAGTAGAGCGAGGGGCCGAGGGGTTCGTAGAACCGGCCGAGGTAGCCCAGCAGAAAGAAGCCGAAGGCGCCGAACAGGGCCGAGAAGGCGAACATCATGCCGCTGACCGACTGCGGGGCATAGCGGCCGATGATCGCCTTGCTGGGCGGATCCATCCAGGCATAGGACAGGGCGAGCACCAGATAGAAGCCGAGCCAGCCGAAAATCGGTACCTGTGGCAGGGCCGCCAGCAGGCCGACAATAAGGAAGGCTGCGGCGATCGTGGCGCCGCCGATGCCGATCTTGACCACGTCATTGGGCTCGCTCCCGCGTTTCGCCATCCGGTCCCAGATGCGATTGGCCAGCAGCACGCCGAGGATGGTGAGAATCCCGTCGGCGGTGAGAATCCAGGTCACCGGCATCTCGAAGTCGCCGATCTTGCGGTTCACCGACTTGTCCGCCCAGATGACCATGATGCCATAGGCCTGCTGGGCCGCGCCGAACAGCAGGATGCGCGGCACCAGGGTGGCCACGACAGCGCCGACGGTGACCCACTGGGCGCGGCTCAGGGTCGGCGGCTTCTGGCCGCGCGCGATCATGTCGGGCGGCATGTGGCGACGGCCCAGCAGATAGGTGGCAAGCCCGATCAGCATGCCGACGCCGGCCGCCCCGAAGCCCCAGTGAAAGCCCATTTTCTCGCCCATGGTGCCGGCCACCAGTGGGGCCATGAAGGCCCCGACGTTGAGCGCCATCAGATAGACCCCGAAGGCCCGGGTGCGGCGGGTGTCCTCGGCCGCATAAAGGCCGCCGATCTGGGCGGCGAGGTTGCCGATGAAGCAGCCGCCGCCAAGGATCAACAGCAGCAGGGCCAGGAGGAAGGCCTGTTCGCTGGCCATGGTCAGATGCCCGGCGCTCATCAACAGGGCGCCGATGGTGATGGTCTTGACCCGGCCAAGCACCCGGTCGCCCAGCCAGGCGCCAATCAGGGGAGTGACGAGGATCAGGCCCGAATAGAGGCCGAAGGTCTGGGCCGCGAGCGCCAGATCGGTCATCGGCCCGAACAGGCCTTCCAGCACGCCGCGGTAGGTCGCCAGGCCGACGACGTGTCCGGCATTGGCCGGCAGTAGCAGGTGCTTGGTCATGTAGAGCATGAGCAGCGACTGCATGGCGTAGAAGCTGAACCGCTCCCACATCTCGGTGCCGGCGAGGAATCCCAGGCCTCGCGGATGGCCGAAGAAGGCGGTGTCGGCGTGCAGCCCCGCCTCCACGGCCTCGGCCGGATCGGCAATGGCCCCATCGGCCAGGCCGTCGCCCGTTCCAGTCGTCGCCATCGATAAGTCCCCCCGGGGACGCGAGTCCCCCTCGCGTCGATGGCAGGAGCCTACAGGAGCGACGCAGGGTCACAAGGGTGTGCAGCGACCCTTACATCGACAAATGCCGTGCAGGATTACCCTAAAGTAGCTCTCAGCGCGAAACTGGCTGTTCGTCGCCCTCCGTTCGCGCAACGATGTTCGAAACCGCTTGGGGGCGCGCTTGACCACGACCACTGAACCGCTGCGTTCCGACACCTTTCTGGGCCATCCGCGCGGCCTTCTGTTTCTCAGCTTCACCGAGGTCTGGGAGCGGTTTTCCTTCTACGGGATGCAGGCGCTGCTGATCCTCTACATGGTCGATCAGGCGCTGACGCCCGGCCATATCGAGCAGATCCTGGGGATGGCCGGCTTTCGCGCCGGGCTCGAGGGGGTGTTCGGGCCGCTGTCGACCCAGGCGCTGTCGTCACAGATTTTCGGGCTCTACACCGGCCTGGTCTATCTGACGCCGATGATCGGCGGCTGGCTGGGCGACCAGGTGTTCGGCCAGAGGAAGACGGTGTTGCTGGGGGCGGGGCTAATGGCGGCGGGGCATCTGTTGATGGCCTTCGAAGCCTCGTTCCTGATCGCCCTGCTGCTGCTGATCCTGGGCAGCGGCTGCCTGAAGGGCAATATCTCCGCCCAGGTCGGGGCCCTCTACAGCCGTCAGGACCCGATGCGGACCTCGGCCTATTCGCTGTTCAACCTGGGCATCAACATCGGCGCCTTTGTCGCCCCGCTGGTCTGCGGCACGGTGGGGGAGCTCTACGGCTGGCACTACGGGTTCGCCCTGGCGGCGGGCGGGATGCTGATCGGGGCGGCCATCTATCTGATCGGGGGCCGCCACCTGCCGCCCGACACCCTCAAACCCCGGGGCGAGCCCCGGCCCAGGCTGCACCGCGGCGACTGGCCGGTGCTGATCGCGCTTGGCGTGGTGGTGCTGTTGGGATCGATCTCGGCCATCGCCTACGCCCAGGAATTCAACGTCTTCAACCTGTGGGCCCGGACCTATACCGACCGTCACATCTTTGGCTTCGAGATGCCGGTCACCTGGTTCCCGTCCTTCGACGGGCTCTTCATCGTTCTCTTCACGCCATTGGCCATGCGCTACTGGTCCTGGCAGGTCAGCCGCGGCAAGGGCACCACGGACCTGGCCAAGATCGGCTGGAGCGGCGTCACCGGGGCCATCGCCATGCTGTCGCTGGTCGTCGCCTCGATGATCGCCGCCGGCGGCGGCAAGCCCGGGCTCGGCTGGGGCGTGTTCTGCTTCGCCATGTTCGCGGTGAGCTTTCTCTAAAACTGGCCGACCGTCCTGGCCCTGTGCTCGCGCATGGCCCCGGCGGCCATCGGCGGCACCATCATGGGCGTGGTCTTCCTCAGCTCCTTCGTCTCCAACTATGCGGCGGGCTGGCTCGGCGGCTACTACGAGAAGATGACACCGACCCACTTCTGGCTGCTGCATGCAGCCATCTCGTTGGCCGGCGCGGTGCTGGTCTGGGCGCTCTACAGGCCGTTGAACAGGGTGCTCAATCCGGCGGGGTTGGTCGAGGATGGGGCGGCGGTGGGCTGACGGGGTTTCTCAGGTTAGAAGGGGGCGCCTGCATCTGTGCGAGACTCGATGAGAGGGCCGGTGCAAATGTCGCCCTGAATAGGCGGGCAATTGAATTCACTGTCACCGGAATTGCCCGGGCGATCCAAGCCATCCACGATTGATAGCAATATGTAACAACAGGGGAATACTGGACCTGTCACCGGATTCGGCACGATTCGGCACCGGCATCACCGCTGTCGCGGGGGTGACTCTGGCGACGCGGAACATTCGGGATTTCGAGGGGCTGGAGATAGAGCTGATCGACCCGTGGGGGGCGGGCTGAGCGGGCGGGTGCGAAAGTGGCGGGGGCCCTACGTTCCTGGCGCCCGTCCGCGCGCCGGGGCGCAAGGCGATGGGGAATATTGAACCTGTCACCGGATTCCGTCAGCCTGACTTCCCGCCGGCGCCAGGCGGGTCGCCCTCCCCCTTCAAGCCCCGAAAGTGGCAGGACGAGAATGGGACCAGATGCAGCTGTCCCACCTGGTCGCTACAGCGATCATTGCTGGTCGGATCATATCCAGTTGGCGATCTCAGCGAGCGGCTTCTTGTTCAGGGCGGCGACAGGAACGGTCGCATTGGCGGCAGGGCGCCCGGCAACAAGCAGCAGGAATGGCTTCTCGGAAGCCGGGCGCCCGCAGATGCCGCACAGGAACGCCATGGGCGCCGGCGTATGGGTCAGCGTCGCCAGGCCGGCGGAATGCAGCGCCGCAATCAACAGACCCGTGGCGATCCCCACGCTTTCAGGGACATAGTAGTTCTTCTTGTCGTCGCCGGGATTTGGCCCCCCTCGCCGCTGGCCGAAAATCGCGATCAGGACCGGCGCCACCTCGAGAAAACGCTTGTCTGGATCCGTACCGAGCGGGGCAAGGGCGTCCAGCCATTCCTGCGGGGCCTTGCTGGCGTAGAACTCTCGCTCCTCGGCCTCGGCTGCCGCGCGAATTCGCGCCCGGGCGGCCGGGCTTTCGATGACGGAGAAAAACCATGGCTGATGATTTGCGCCCGATGGAGCCGACCCTGCGGTCAGGAGCGCCAGTTCCACGATGGCCCTTGGCACCGGCGTCGCGGCGAATTCCCGCACGGTGCGACGGGTGCTCATAGCCCGTTGAAAGGCATCGACCCGAGCGATCTGCTCGGCGACGGGACTGTCCGGATAGCCGGTCAAGGGCAGGCTTGGATGGTCGCGCATTGAAACAGTCTGGTCTCCACGGCCGAATTCCTGAGGTCTCCCGGACGATTGCCCTGTCTTCCTGTCCCATAGACCCGCAACAGGCCGTCTGACAGATCACCGCTGTTCAGCGGGAGGGTCGAGGACAGCTGAGGGGACAGGCGCTCCTGTCACCTCAGTTTCGAAAAGTTTCGAAGTTTCGCGAAGGTGGCTACCAGGCGCTGGCCGCTGCGCTTGGGCGGGCTTTCATCCGCGCGAACCAGGCGCCAATGTTCTTGTTGTCGGGATTAAGCGGCTGGCCGACGCCGGCGCCGAAATCCATCGTGCAAAACAGCAGGATGTCGGCCAGGGTTAGGCGGGCGCCGGCGACGAACGGGCCGTCGCCGATCAGGCCGTCGAGCCAGGCGATGCGCTCCTGGGCCAGGGTCTTGAGGTCGTCGGCGGCCTGGGGCAGCAGGCGCATACGGTCCTTGAAGATGGCGAAGCCTTCCGAGGAGCGGAAGCCGATCAGCATCGGCTCGACCACATGCAGGTCGATGCGGCGGGTCCACATGCGGGTCACTGCCCGCTCTTGCGGCGTGGAGCCGATCAGCGGCGGTTCGGGATAAAGCTCATCCAGGTATTCGCAGATGGCGGTAATCTCGGCGATGAAGGCGCCGTCATCGAGTTCGAGCGTCGGGGCCTGGCCGGCGGGATTGCGCTCAAGGTGGGCATCCTGGCGGTTCTCGCCGGCCATGATGTCGACCTGGACGCGGTCGATCTCGACGCCTTTTTCGGCGAGGAACATATTCACCACGCGCGGATTGGGGCCGACGGAATTGTAAAGCTTCATGATCGTCGCCCTCCGAACGCTTTTTGTGAACTACACATGCCCGGCGGAGCGGCGTCAAACGATCATACGTCGAACGGCCTGGGACTGGCTTTCGGTCCCCTTCGTCGGGACCGCCACCGGGCTCTCGTCCTGGCGACGCCTCATCAGGGAGATGAGGTGCAGGGAGATGAGGTGACAGGAGCTCCTGTCACCTAAGTTCTGGGTGGGGGTCACTCCACGTGACCCGTTGGGGTCGCTCGCGGACTCGAGGCGCCAATTTTGACATCATGAGGCGACGCGCTCACCCTGACGATTCGGTAATCGGAGACTTCTCATGAATGATGTGGGGATCGCTTGGCCGCTCAAGACGCGCGAGCTGATGAATCATCATATGGACTCCACGGTCTGGAACCATTTCGTTTTTCGTGACGACGACGTGGTGATTGCTACCTACGCCAAGTCGGGCACGACTTGGATGCAGCAAATTGTCGGGCAGCTAATTTTTCAGGGTGATGAGGAGATCGCGATGCACGCAATCTCGCCATGGGTCGATTTGCGTGTGCCGCCAGCGACAGAGAAGCTCGCGGTGCTCGAAGCGCAGACTCACCGACGGGTCGTCAAAACGCACTTGCCGGTGGACGCGCTCGTGTTCTCGCCCAAGGCAAAATACATCTACATCGGACGAGACGGCCGCGATGTGTTGTTCTCGTTCTACCATCATCATTCCACGGCAAACGCGCTGTGGTATCAGATTATGAACGATACTCCGGGGCTAGTTGGGCCTCCGATTGAACCGCCTGATCCGGACGTCCGTCGTTACTTTCGCACCTGGC
>JBKJSF010000184.1:0-6144 GCA_046595895.1 Caulobacter sp.
CCATGGTGGCGCCGTGGATGCCGTCGCGACCGGTCCTGGAGCCGAAATAGACCACCGACAAGCCAGGGCCTGGTGCGGCGGAGTAGAAGATCTTGTCGGCGTCGGCCAGGCCGACGCACATGGCGTTGACCAGGATGTTGCCATCGTAGCCGCGATGGAAGTTGGTCTCGCCAGCGACGGTCGGCACGCCCACGCAGTTGCCGTAGCCGGCGATACCGGCGACGACGCCCTCGACCAGGCGCTTGGTCTTGGGATGGCTGGGATCGCCAAAGCGCAGGGCGTTGAGCAGGGCGATGGGCCGGGCGCCCATGGTGAAGACGTCGCGCATGATGCCGCCGACGCCGGTCGCCGCCCCCTGATAGGGTTCGATGTAGCTGGGGTGGTTGTGGCTCTCCATCTTGAAGATACAGGCCTGGCCGTCGCCGATGTCGACGACGCCGGCGTTCTCGCCTGGGCCGCAGATGACGCGCGGGCCGGTGGTCGGGAACTTGGCCAGGTGCTTGCGGCTGGACTTGTAGCTGCAGTGCTCCGACCACATCACCGAAAACACGCCCAACTCGACGAGATTGGGCTCGCGGCTGAGGCGTTCGAGGATGACCGCGTACTCATCGGGCTTGAGCCCGAATTCGGCGGCGGTTTCGACCATGGGCTTGGCGGAGGAGGGGGCGCTCATGGAAGAGGGCTTCTAGAGTGCTGCGCCGCCCCTGTGAACCGCTAGTCGCGCTATTGCGTCGCCGCGGTCGGAGCCGTGCGCATCCTCATCAGCGACCAGACCACCCCAACGGCGAACGGCAGAACCATCAGGCCGAACTGGATCGCGGCCCAGGCCGGTCCCGACAGCGTGTAGTACTCGCCGAGCTGCAGCGACATGTGCTTGCCCTGCAGGATATCCTGCAGCCAGGGCCAGCCCAGCACGATCAGGAACAGGGTGCTGGTCACGGCGGTGAGCAGGGTCGCCTCGCGCGATCCGCGCAGGGCGCTGAAGGCGCCGACCAGGGCGGTGAGAAAGACAGCCGTGGCCATGGCCGAGACGGTCAGGCCCCTGTCGCCCTGCAACAGGCCAAAGCCGTAGCCGACGTATTCGGGATCGACGAGGCTTCGGAAAGGAGCGGCGCTGTTGAGGCAGGCGGCGAACAGATGCGCGAAGCCGACCACGGCCCCGATGAAGCCCGTCCGTCCGCGGAACAGCGCGATCAGCCAGGCGATCAGGATCACACCCGAGATACCGCCGGCGACGTAGAGCCAGTTCACCTGACTGAAATCCATGGTCTTCCCCCGTTTCCTCGGCGAAGGTGCGGCCAAGCCGGCGACCGGCCAAGTTAATTCGCGCTCAGGCAGGTTTCGATGGCGAAGTTCCAGATCAATACGGTGGAGGAATACTTCGCCCTGGTGCCGGCCCGGCAGCGGGAAATCCTCGAAATCGTGCGGGCGGCGATCGTCGCGGCGATCCCCGACGCCGAGGAGGTGATCTCCTACGACATCCCCACCTTCAAGATCGGCGGCCGGGCGGTGCTCTACTACGCCGGCTGGAAGCGGCACTTCTCGATCTACCCGGTCGGCGACGCGGTGAAGAAGGAACTGGCGGCAGAGCTGGCCAGGCTGGAAATCAGCAAAGGGACGATCAAGTTCCCGCTCGACGAGCCCGTGCCGGTCGAGCTGATCGGGCGGATCGCCAAGCTGCGGGCGGCCGAGGAGGCCGCCTACAAGCCGAAGAAGAAGCGATGAGGCCGCCGCTGTGGATCGCCGCGGCCGGGCTCTGTCTGGCGGCCTGCGAGCCGGTGGCGCCCGCCAAACCGGCGGCTGAACAACCTGGGCAGGCGGCCGTCGCCCCGCCGCCCGCCGAGACGACACGGCCTCGCCCCAACCTGCGTTGGGATCCGAAGGACGTGCAGGGCATGGCGGCGGCGGTATCCCCCTGCGCGGCCAAGGGCGTCGAATGGTTCGATCAGGAGCCGGCTTCGACCCGGAAGACCGGTCGGGCGGTGCGGTCCGGAAAGACCCTGACGGCGGGCAAGGCGACCTTCGTCGATCGGCAGGACGGCGACGACGACTCCTGGATGGTCCTCCACACCTACCTCGGCGCCTATGGCGACTCGAATGTCGATGCGGTGCTGCTGTCCTACTACGAAGGAACCGACGTGATGCTGGTCGATCAGCGCAACGGCGAGAGCTTCGGCTTCATCGACCTGCCGCTGGCCTCGCCGGATGGCCGGTTCTTCGCGGCGGCCTCGACCAGCGAGTACGAGGGCTATGGCGTGCAGATCGTCGAGCGCACGCCGGCGGGCTGGGTCGAGCGCGGCAACTACGACGAGAAAGTCCTCATTGGGCCCTGTGGTCTCACCTGGAAGAGCAACACCGTGCTGGCGCTGCAGGTGCGTTGGCCGACGGACGTGCCCGACGAGGTCTTCGAATGGTCGCCGCAGACGGCCGGCGCCTGGGGCCCCGCGCGGGTGGTCAGGACCGACGATGCCTGGCGGTACGAACCGCCCAGGCGCTAGGCGCTCGCCAGGGCGCTCTGGAACAGCAGCGCCCCGTCGGCCGAGCCCAGTTCCGTTTCGAACGAGCGGTCGGGGTGGGGCATCAGGCCGATGACGTTGCCGGCCGGGTTGACGATGCCGGCGATGGCGCGGGCCGAGCCGTTGGGATTGTCCTTGTAGCGGAACACCACCTGGCCTTCGCCCTCCAGCCGGTCGAGGGTGGCCTCGTCGGCGAAGTAGTTGCCCTCGCCGTTGCCGACCGTCATCACCGCTTCGCGGCGGCCCTGGTAGGCGGCGGTGAAGCGGGTCTGGCCGTTGACGATGTCGAGGCTGACCGGCTTGCAGACGTACTTCAGGCCGGCATTCCGCAGCAGGGCGCCGGGCAGCAGGCCGGCTTCGCACAGCACCTGGAAGCCGTTGCAGATGCCGACGGTGGCGACGCCGCGCTCCACCGCCGCCTTGACCTCGGTCATGATCGGCGACAGCGAGGCCATGGCTCCGCAGCGCAGGTAGTCACCGTAGGAGAACCCGCCCGGTAGCACGATCAGGTCGAGGTTGTCAGGCAGGGCGGTGTCGCCGTGCCAGACCATATCGACATTGGCGCCGGTGGAGCGCTCGATGGCGACCTTGCAGTCCCGGTCGCAGTTGGAGCCCGGGAAGACGATGACGGCGGCTTTCATGGGCGGGCGTCTAGCAGAGTCCCGGCAAGGAGACGAGGGCGCCCGCCTATTCCTTGGCCTGGCCGCTGAATTTTTTGCGGATCTCCGCCTCCCGCGCCTCGAACGCGCCCATGAGCCGGTCAAATGGCGGTCTCGAACCGTAGCCGCAGGCTTCGAGTTTCGACATCACGTTGTCGTCTTGGGTGAAAACTCGGCGGCGAATGACGCTGGGATGGGCAGGATCGTCAGCCGTGGTCAGCATGTAGACATAGCCGGTCTTGTCGAGGGCGTCGTAGATATCGAAGCCGCCTTTGGAGGTTCTGTTGACGCCCGGTAGGGCGGCGGCCTCCTCGCGCAGCGCGTCGAACCCCTGGGCGCAGTTGATCTTCTCGCCCGCTCCGTCCCGGGAGGCCAGCACCATCAGCGCGAGCGCGACGGCCAAGGTCACCCGATCTCGACCCGGTAGCTTTCGATCACCGTATTGGCCAACAGCTTGTCGCACATGGCCTTGACCTCCGCCTCGGCGGAGGCCTGGTCGCCACCGACTTCGAACTCCAACACCCGGCCGACACGGACGCCGGACACATCGGCCCAGCCAAGCCCGTGGAGGGCGTTCTCGATCGCCTTGCCCTGCACGTCGAGGACGCCGGGCTTGAGGAAAACGTGGACGGTGGCCTTCACTAGTGCAGTCCCCCCTGGATGACAGTCGGCATGTCTTTCATGATCCCCAGGCGACGGGCGACCTCGGTGTAGCTCTCGATGACGTTGCCCATGTCGCGGCGGAAACGGTCCTTGTCGAGCTTCTCGTTGGTCGTCGAGTCCCACAGCCGGCAGCTGTCGGGGCTGATCTCGTCGGCCAGGATGATGCGGCTGAAGTCGCCTTCCCACATGCGCCCGAACTCGATCTTGAAATCGACTAGGGTGATGCCGACCGCGCCGAACATCCCCGTGAGAAAGTCATTGATGCGCAGGGTCGAGGCCATGATGTCGTCGATATCCTGGGTGGTGGCCCAGTTGAACGCCGTGATGTGCTCCTCGGCGACCAGCGGATCGCCCAGCTCGTCGTTCTTGTAGCAGAACTCTATGATCGAGCGGGGCAGGGGCGTGCCCTCTTCCAGACCGAGGCGCTTGGACAGGCTGCCCGCAGCGATGTTGCGGCAGATCACCTCCAGCGGGATGATCTCGACTTCCTTGATCAGCTGTTCGCGGTGGTTCAGCCGGCGGATGAAGTGGTTGTGGACGCCGATGGCGGCCAGCTTGGTCATCACGAACTCGCTGATGCGGTTGTTGATGACCCCCTTGCCCTCCAGCACCGCCTTTTTCTGGGCGTTGAAGGCGGTGGCATCGTCCTTGAAGTACTGGATCAGGGTGCCCGGCTCGGGGCCCTCGTATAGGATCTTGGCCTTGCCTTCGTAGATCTTCTTGCGGCGGGTGGTCATGTGTCTCCCCCGGTGGGGTGATATGCGGCGCGGCGGAACGAAAATCGCGCGCGGGCAGGAGGCCAGCGCGCGGGGTCCGACTCGCATCCGCGAGGATGGTTGTTCAGGCCGGTGAATACTCTCAAAGCGTCGGCAATGAAAGACCGGGGCGTTCGTTGTCCCAGATCATCGAGATGATCTTCCAGGCGCCGTCCTCGCCCTTGAACAGCTGGATGGAATTGACCCCCCGACGTTCGGGGACGAGGTCGGTCGGATCGCGCTTGGCCTCGTAGTGGCTCCAGGCGTGGGCCATATTGCCGAACACCTCGACGCGGCGGCCCAATTCGACCTCGAAGAAGGGGCCGGTGTCGAAGAAGGGCTGGGTGTCCCGCCGGTACTGCTCCAGCCCCATGATCATGATCCAGGCCTTGCCGTCTTCGCCCAGGCCGGTGCGCATCTGGCGGGCATCGGGATGGAAGAGCTGGGCCTGCCGGGCCCAGTCGCGCGGGCCGGCGGGGCCGGAGATCATGTCGTACATGCCGTCGATCACGTCTCCGATAGCGCTGTCGTCGTTGACCATGGTTGCTCCGGTTGTGATTGCGGGCGGCTCAGGCGCGCGCTATGCACCGCACCGCACAATAGGTATCGGGATTTCTATGACCACCTTCGACGAGCGCGAAAAGGGCTTCGAGCGGAAGTTCGCCCTGGACGCCGAACAGGAATTCAAGGCCACCGCCCGGCGCAACCGGATGCTGGGCGAATGGGCTGCCGGCCTGATGGGTCTGGAGTCGATCGAGGAATACACCCGCGCCGTCGTGAAGTCGGACTTCGAGATGCCCGGCGACGAGGACGTGCTGCGCAAGGTGTGGGGCGACCTGAAGGGGTCAGGCCTCGAAACCACCGAAGGCGAAGTGCGCATGAAGATGGACGAGCTGTTGGCCCAGGCCCGCGAGCAGATCAAGAACAGCTAGCTGTTCCGCCAAGAGGCTTAGGCGCGCGCGCTGGCTGGATTTCAAGCTAGAGAGTCCGCGATGACGACGGTCAACATTCAACAGGCGAAGGCCGATCTCTCCAAACTGATCGCCGAAGTGGAGGCGGGCGGCGAGGTTGTTATCACCCGTGGTAAGACGCTGGTGGCCAAGCTGAACCGCGTCGGTTCGCAGCCGGTGATAGCGTGTGTTGGCAGACTCAAGGGACAGATATCGCTGGACGAGCGGTTCTTTGACCGGCTGCCGGATGATGAACTCGCTCTTTGGAATGGCGAGGGTGATTGACTTGTCGGCTAACCGACTTTCACGTTTTCTCTACCGCTCATCACGGCGAATGCCGGAACCCATTCGCCTGAGTTCCGGCTCTTGTGATTGAGCACCTTCAACCGGCAATCAGCGCCTCCCCGGAGACATCGAGATCACGGGGATGGGTCCCGGCATTCGCCGGGATGAGCGGAGTTGGTGGGGAAGGCCTGGATGTGAACTAGGGCCTGTGGAGATTCATCGCGAGTGGATGACGGCGGCGGCGAGGTAGATCATGGCTGAGAAGCTCTGATCGGTCTTGTCGCTGCGCATGGCGATACGTTTGAACTCTTTGAGT
>JBKJSF010000211.1:0-16949 GCA_046595895.1 Caulobacter sp.
GGTGTAGGTGAAGACGTCGGTCAGGGTGTCCGAAGCCGTGCGCAGGGCGTTCACCGCCGAATTGGCGTTGTTGATGGCGTAGCTGTAGCTGCCGTCGGCATTGAGGATCAGGCTGCCGTAATCGCCGGCCAGGGCCGAACCGAGCGTGCCGGTGGCGGCGCCGAACTTGACCAGGGTGACGGTCTGGCTGTCGTCGGCGTCGGGGTCGGTGTCGTTGGTCAGCACATTGCCGCTGGCGCCCGAGCCTGCCGCGGTTCCGGCCTCGACGGCCGTGCCGACGTCGGCGACGGCGACGGGCGACTCGTTGGCCCCGAAGACGGTGATGGTCAGGACGGCGGTGTCCGTCGCCCCAGCCGTGTCCGTCATCGTGTAGGTGAAGGTCTCGGAGATGCTGTCGGTGGGGCCGAGGGCCACCACCGCCGGATCGAGCTCGTCGATGACGTAGGTATAGGTCCCATCGGCGTTGAGGGTGAGGGTCCCGTACTGCCCGGCGTAGGCCGAGCCGACCGTGCCGCCGGTGAGGGCGGTGACCGTTTTGGTATCGCCGCTGTCCACGTCGGTGTCGTTGGCCAGCACATTGCCGGTCGCATCGTTGGACGGGCCGCCATCGGCGCCGAGGCTGGCCGCGCCGTCGTCATCCACCGCGACAGGCGCGTCGTTGGCGCCCTGAACGGTGACGGTCAGGGTCGCTGTGCTCGTCGCCCCGGCCGTGTCGCGCACGGTGTAGGTGAAGACGTCGGTCAGGGTGTCCGACGCCGTGCGCAGGGCGTTCACCGCCGAATTGGCGTTGTTGACGACGTAGCTGTAGGTCCCGTCGGCATTGAGGGTTAGCGAGCCGTAGGTTCCGGCCAGGGCCGTGCCGAGGGCGCCGCCGGTCAGGGCCGAGACGGTCTTGCTGTCGCCGGCATCGACGTCCGTATCGTTGGTCAGGACATTGCCGCTGGCATTGGAGCCGGCCGCGGTTCCGGCTTCAGTGGCGGAGCCGGTGTCACCCACCGCCACCGGCGCGTCGTTGGCGCCCTGGACGGTGATGGTGACCGTCGCGGTGCTGGTCGCCCCGGCCGTGTCCTGGACGGTGTAGGTGAAGACGTCGGTCAGGGTGTCGGAGGCCTGGCGCAGGGCCTGGACCGTGCTGTTGGCGTTGTCGACGGCGTAGGAGTAGGAGCCGTCGGCGTTGAGGGTGAGGCTGCCGTAGGTCCCGGCGCGGGCCGAACCGACCGTGCCGCCGCTGATCGCCGAGACGGTCTTGGTATCGCCGGCGTCCACATCGGTGTCGTTGGTCAGCACATTGCCGCTGGCGGCGGAGCCGGCCGCCACGCCGGCCTCGACGGCCGTGCCGATGTCGTTGACGCCGACCGGGGCGTCGTTGGCGCCCTGGATGGTCACCGTCAGGGTGCTGGAACTGGTCGCCGAGGCGTTGTCCCGCATGGTGTAGTTGAAGGTCTCGGTCAGGGTCTGGCCGGCCGTGCGCAGCGCCTGAACCGTGGCGTTGGCGTTGTTGACCACATAGGTCCAGGTTCCGTTGGCGTTGACCGTAAGCGTCCCGTAGGCGCCGGCCAGGCCGGAGCCGACCACGCCGTTGCTGGCGCCCTGGCTGAAGGCGGTGATCGACTTGGTGTCGGCGGCGTCGACGTCGGTGTCGTTGGTGACCAGGTTGCCACTGGCGTTGGCGCCAGCCGCCGTCCCCGCCTCGACAGCCGTTCCGGTGTCAGCCACCGCGACCGGGGCGTCGTTGGTCCCGCGAACGGTGATGGTCAGGGTCGTCTGGCTGGTCGCCCCGGCCGCGTCCGTCATCGTGTATGTGAAGGCGTCAGTGAGGGTGTTGGCCGTCGTGCGCAGGGCGTTGACCGCCGCGTTGGCGTTGTCGACGGCGTAGCTGTAGGTCCCGTCGGCGTTGAGGGTCAGGCTGCCGTAGGTCCCGGTGAGAGCCTGGCCGACCGTGCCGGTCGTGGCGCCCTTGGCGACGCCCGAGACGGTCTTCGAGTCTCCCGCGTCAACATCCGTGTCGTTGGTCAGAACATTGCCGGTGGCGGCGGAGCCGGCGGCGACGCCGGCCTCGTTGGCGATGCCGGTATCGGCCACCGCGACGGGCGTGTCATTCGCGCCCTGGATGGTGATGGTCAGGGTGGTCGAGCTGGTCGCGCCGGCCGTGTCCTGCACAACGTAGGTGAAGGTCTCGGTGAGGGTCTGGGCCGCCGTGCGCAGTGCCTGGACCGTGCTGTTGGCGTTGTTGATGGCGTAGCTGTAGGTCCCGTCGGCGCCCAGGGTGAGGGTCCCGTAGGCGCCGGCGAGGCCGGAACCGACCGTGCCGTTGGTGGCCCCGAAGGACACCGCCGAGACGGACTTTGCATCGCCCGCATCGACGTCCGTATCGTTGGTCAGGACGTTGCCGGTGGCGTTCGAGCCGGCGCTCGTGCCGGCTTCGACGGCCGTGCCGGTATCGACGACCCCGACCGGGGCGTCGTTGCTGCCGTCGATGCTGAAGGTCACCGGGCGGGTGGTGGTCAGGCCGCCGTCGTCGATGGCCGGGACAGTGAACACCTCGGTGACTGTCTGGCCGGTTTGCAGGGCCTCGGTGGCCGCACGGCTGTTGTCGAGGGTGTAGGCGAGGCTGTTGGAACCGGTGGTGAGGACGGCCTGGCCGTAGGTTCCGTCCTTGGTCCAGGTCCCGGCTGGGCCTTCGACCCAGCCGTCGGTGGTCAGCGCCACGGCGTCGTAGGCGACCGTCCCGTCAACATCGTCGGCAGTCAGGGCGACCGTCGATGATGCCGTACCGGCTACGCCCTGGCCGACTTCGCGCAGGGTGGAGCCGGGGGCGCCGGCTCGCAGGGTCGGGGCGTCGTTGGAACCGAGGATGTCGATGTTCCAGGCGCCGAGTTGGGCCAGGCTGACCCCGGTCAGAGTCAGGGTGTTGGCCCCGGCGGTAATTACCGTGTCGCCGCCCGAGGCGCTGGCCGCGGCCAGGACATCCTCAACGGTGGCGAAGACGGCGGCGTCGAAGCGCAGGAACTCGTTGGTCGCCGCGAAGTCGCCGATGGTGTCGGTTCCGAACCCGGCGCGGAAGATGAAGCTGTCGCGGCCGAGGCCGCCGGCCATGGCGTCGTCGCCGGCTCCGGCCTCGATGCTGTTGGCGGCGCTGCTGCCGACGATGTCGTCGGCGCCATTGCCGGTGATAACGTGCTCGACGCCGTTGAGCGTGTCGGCATTGCCATTGGTGTCGGTAGCCGTGCCCGCCGCCAGATCGACCGTGACGGCGCCCAGGTCGGTCTCGGCCGAGTAATCGACCGTGTCGTTCAGGCCCGCCGAGCCGGTGAAGCTGTCATTGCCCCGGCCGCCGGTGAAGGTAATCGCCGTGGCCGAGGTCAGACCACTGGCGTCGATGACGTTGACCCCTGTTCCGCCGTTGATGCGGACGTTTGAAGCGCCAACCACGCCGGTCAAGGTGACACCGTCGTTGTTGTCGAGGGTGACCTCGACGGCCTCAATGCCGGTCGCCGTGACATTGGCCGAGGCGTCGCCGTTGAAGGCGGCCGTCGTCGAGCCGGCCGAGCCGGACAACACCAGGCCGTCATTGCCGCCGTAGTTGGTCGTGTAGAGGGCCAGAACGTCGGCGACGCCCGAGCTATCGGTGACCGTGTCGTAGCCCTCGTAGATGCTGACGATGTAGCGGTCGTTGTCGGCCCCGCCCTGCAGGTCGTCGTCGCCGGCGCCGCCGGTGAGGGTGTCGTCCCCGGCGTCGCCGAACAGGTCGTCATTGCCGCCCCGGCCGTTGAGCTGGTCATTGCCGGCCGCGCCGTGGACGGAATCCGCCCCTGAACCGGCATGGACAATGTTGGCGTCGCCGTTGCCCGTGACGTCGATAGCCGCCGCGTCGTTGAAGGTGACGGTGGTGACGCCAGAGCCAAGGGTCAGGACAATGCCCGTCGCGCCGGCCGGAGCATTGATGGTCAGGTTGTCGTCGGCGACGGTCAGGCCGGTCTCGGCCGAATAGTCACCAGCCGTGGCCTGCACCGTGTCACCGGCCTGGGCGACCGACAGGGCCTCTTCCAGGGTCGAGAAGACGCCGTTGCGCTGCTGGGTCCAGGTCCAGCCGGCCGGGAAGGCGTTCTGGGCGATGAAGGTTGATTCCGAATAGGCATTGGCCAGATCGTAGAACCAGGCGCCGGCCCCCGGGCCGCTGAAGGCATTGTCCTGGATGTCGCCGCCTGCCGCCCAGACGACGAGGGCGGCGAAGCCCTCGGCGAAGTCGCCGCTGAAGACGTTCTCGAGGATCTGGCCGCCGGTCGCCTCGGTGACAAGGCCCGAACCGCCGGTTCCGGTGAACAGGCTGTCCAGAACATTGACCCCGGTCGAGGCCGCGACCCCGCTGGCCGCGCCGCGCACCAGCACCAGGGCGACATCCGCCGTACCGCCGAACACGCTGTCACTGATGACGACGCCGTTCTGTCCGCCGCCGAACCGCAGGCCGTAGTCGCCGTTGGCGTTGATGGTGACGCGCAGGATCTCGGTGCCGCTGTTGGACCCGAGCAGGTCGACCGCCGCGACGGCGCCGGCCCCGGCGTTGAACACCAGCCGCTCCACGGCGTCGGCCCGCAGGCCGATGTTGAGGCCGGCGCCGACTTCCAGCGCGGCGCCGCCGGCCGGGCCGTTGATGATCACTGTCTCGCCGACCGCGTTCTTGATCCGCAGGTCATCGACATCGACCACGGCCGTGGCCGACAGGTTGTAGGTCCCGCCCTTCAGGATGACGGTGTCGCCATCGGTAGCGGCGTCCAGCGCCTCCTGCAGGGTCGAGAAAATCAGGTCATTGGCGCTGTTCCCACCGTTGACCGCATCGACGATCAGGGGCGGCGGCTCAAGGCCCTGGCCCTGGAAGCGCTGCATCTCGATGGCGTAACCGCTGCCGTCCTGGTTCTGCGAATGCCAGACAGCGACGAAGCCGCGATCGAGCATGGCGATGGCCGGACCCGACTGGTCGTTCAGGCTGTAGCTGTTGACCAGCACATCGTCGCCGTAGGGTTCGGTGGCGTTGCCGTCGGCGTCGAAGCGCCTGGCAACGACGCCGTTGCTGGAGCCGTCGGCCTGGTTGCTGGTCCAGGCAACCACGAAGCCGCCATCGGGCGCGGCGACGAGGGTGACCTGGCTCTGGTCGTTGTAGCCAACGCCGTTGATGAGGAACTCATCGCCGACCGGATTGCCGGCGGCGTCATAGCGCTGGCCGGCAATGCCATAACCGGAGTTGTCGGCATCGGCGCTGCTGTAGGTCTGCCAGGCGATGACGAAGCCGCCATCGCTGAGGCCCGCGATGCTGGGGTAGATCTGGGTGGAGTCGGTCAGGGTGTTGACCAGGAATTCCTGGCCCTGACGCGTGCCGTCGGCATTGAACCTTTGCGCGTAGATCCCCCAGTCGCTGCCGTCGTGGGTGTAGGAACTCCAGCTGATGACGTAGTCGCCATCGGTCAGGGCGGTGATGGCCGGGCTGAGCTGCTGGTCGGTGGTGGTGGTGTTGACCAGGGTGTCGGTGGCCCCGACCAGCTGGCCCGAGGCGTTGATGCGGTGGCTGGCGATGCTCCAGCTGGAGCCGTCGAAGCCCTCTGATTGCCAGGTGACGACAACGCTGCCGTCCGCCAGCAGGGTCGCCTTGGGGGCTTCCTGGGTCGAGGTGGTGTAGCTGTTGACGCGCAACTCGGCGACCGAGGTACCGGCGGCGTTTGTCAGCATTTGCAGCTGCATGTCGGCGTCGTACTTGCGGGCGTAAACGCCCCAGTCGTTGTCGCCGCCGCCGTTGCCGTAGGACTGGAAGACCACCAGGAAGCCGCCGTCGGCAGTGGCCACGACGTTGGCGGTGCGCTGCTCGCTGTTGGTGTAGCTGTTGACCCGGAACTCGGTCAGCGGCACCTGGACCATGTTGCCCTGGCCATCGGGCACCAGCACCGGGTTGCCGTTGCCGTCCAGCACCCAGAGCGGGGCGCCGTTGGTGTCGGTCAGCTGGATGGCGTCGCCATCGCTGTCGAAGTGCTTGGCGTAGACGCCCCAGCTGCTGCCGTCCTGGCCTTGCGATTGCCAGACGACGACGTAGGACCCGTCATCGAGCTTGGTGACGGACGGATAGGTCTGGTCGGAGGTCGTGTAGCTGTTGACCTGCTGCTCAACGCCGTCGGTGTCGATGGCCAGGTCAGTGGCCGCGTCGGGCAGCGGGATGCGTTTGCCGTCGATGCCGTAGCCGACCCCGTCCGGGGTTTCCCAGACGACGATGACGCCAGAGCCGTCCGGCTGCACGGCGATGGCCGGCGTGCTCTGGTCGCCCGCGGTGGTTTCGTTGAGGCGGAACTCGGTCCCGACCGCGTCGCCGGTGGCGTCGAAGCGCTGGCCATAGACGCCCCAGCTGTCGCCGTCCTGATAGTTGCTGTTCCAGACGACCATGAAGCCGCCGTCCGGCAGGCTGGTGATCTTCGGTTCCTGCTGGCTGTCATAGGCGTAGGAGGAGACGTGGAATTCGCCGCCGCGGGTCGTGCCATCGGCGTTGAACACCTGGCCGTAGATGCCCCAGTTGCTGCCGTCCTGGACGTTGCTGTGCCAGGTGACCACGAAGCCGCCGTCGGCCAGGGCCGCCATGGCGCCGCCTTCGGCGCCCTGGTCGTGGAGGGTGGTGGTGTTGGCGCGCATCTCGCCCTCGACGCCGAGGCTGGTCACCGGGTGGCCGGAGGCGTCGTAGATGCGCACGTAGGAGCCGGAGCCGCTGGCGTCGGGGCCGTTCCAGCTGAAGGCGAAACCGCCGCTGGCGAGCTGAACCACGGCTGCGTGCTGCTGATGGCCGACGACGGTGACGTTGATGCGCACCTCGTTGGCTGCAACGCCCGCAGTGTCGAACATCTGCACGACCGAGCCATCGGCAGCGTAGCGTTTTGCGTAGATGCCCCAGGTTTCGTCGCCCGGTTGGCCGGCGGCGGCTTCCTGGTCATAGGACTGCCAGGTGACCATCCAACCGCCGTCGGCCAGGGCCGTGACCTCCGGCCAGAGCTGATCGCGGGCCGTGGTGTCGTTAAGGCGAACGGGCGCGCCGCCCGCGGCTCCCGCGAGAGTCAGGCGGGCGCCGGCGGCGTCGTAGCGCTGACCGAAGACGCCCCAGCCATTTTCGTCTACCTGGGTCCAGCTGACCATGAAGCCGCCGTCGGCCAGGACCGTGACGTCGGCCTTGTTTTCGTAGTAGCTGAAGTAGGTGTTGACGATGAACTCGGCGCCGGCAGGCGTGCCATCGGCGTTGAAGCGGCGAGCGATGATGTCCTCGACGCTGCCACCCGCGTTGCTGTCGCTGGTCCAGACGACAATGAAGCTGCCGTCGGCGAAGGCGGCGACGTTGGGGTCGTATTGCGAGCCGCCAATGGTGGTGTTGACGTCGAACTCGTCATTGTAGGGCAGCTGGATCTCGGCCACCGAATTGACGGTGACGCGGATGCTGTCGGTGTTCCAGGCGACATCGCCGCTGGCTTCCCGCGAGGTCGCCCGCAGGTTCAGGGTGAAGTCGGCGTCGCTGTCGGCGGCCGGTGCGATGGTCAGGCTGGCCAGGGTCCAGCCGGCGATGTCCACCGTGCGGTCGGCGGCGGTGGCGGTGAAGCTGTTGGTCCCGTCGCTGAGCGTCGCGCCGACCGGGATGTCGCTGACCTCGAGGGTCAGGGTCTCGGACGGGTCGGTCAGGGCGGCGCTGACCGACAGCGCGATGACGGTGTCTTCGTTGCCCGTGGCGTCGCTGGCGGCAAGCGACGGGCGGTCGGCGATGGCGCCGGCCGGGCCGGTGTCGAAGGTGAAGTGCTGCTGGAAGACCCCGTTCGCGCTACCGTCCTGGCCGGTGGAGGTCCAGACAACGGTGAAGCCATCGCCGACCACGCTGATGGCCGGATCGCCCTGGTAGCCCGCCCCGAAGGTGTTGACCCGTTGCTCCTCGTTGAGCGTGCGGCCGTCGGCGGCGAAGCGTTTGACGAAGACGTCGTAGCCCTCGAAGCCGTCGGCGTGGTCGCTCTGCCAGGTCAACAGGAAGCTGCCGTCCGGCAGCGCCACCAGGTCGGCCTGGTTCTGTGTCCCGGCCACATGGCTGGTCATCACGAACTCGGTCCCGATCCGGGCTCCGTTTGCGTCGTAGAGCTGACCAAGCAGACCGGTGGAGTTGCTGTCGCCCACATCGGTCTGGAAGACCACGATGAAGCCGCCGCCGGCCAGGCCGACGATCTCGGGATCGTGCTGGTAGCCGTAGGTCGTGTCGTTGACGCGGAAGTTGGTGGCCGCCACCGAGCCGTCCGGGTTGGTCCCGGTCAGCCGGGTGACCGTGCCGCCGGCCAGGTCGACGCCGAAGCGTTGGCCGAAGACACCGCCGCTGAATCCGTCGCTATCGTTGTCGCGCCAGACGATGACGAAACCGCCGTCGGCCGTGGCGGCGATGGCGGGATAGTATTCGGCGCTGTCATTGCCGTTCAGGCGGGGGATCTGCAGGTTGACAGTGAAGTCGGCGCCTACGGCGACGCCGGCGGCGTTGAACACCCGGGCCTCGACCTCGCCGTTGTCCTGGTGCCAGGTGACCACGAAGCCGCCGGCGTTGGCGCCGGTGAGGGCGGTGACCTGGGCGTCGTACTGATTGCCGATGCCGCTGCTGTTGATCTGGAACTCGGCGCCAACAGTGGCGCCGGCGGCGCTGAAGCGCTGGGCGTAGATGCCGTAGCCCGAACCGTCACCGACCGAGGACTGCCAGGTGACGACGAAGCCGCCGCCGCCGAGCGCGGCGATCTGGGGATTGGTCTGGTCGCCGGTCAGGGTGGTGTTGACAGTGAATTCCGCGCCGATCGGCTGGCCGTCGGCGGAATAGCGCTGGGCGAAGACGCCGTTGGAGGAGATGTCGCCGGTTCCCCGGCTGGGGGCGCTCTTCCAGACGACGACATAGCTGCCGTCCTCCAGGGTGGCGATGTCGGCGCCCGACTGGTCGTGGGCCGACTTGGTGTTGACCTGGGACTCGCCGCCGGTCGGGGCGGCCGGCTGGGCGTCCAGCTCGAAACGGGTTCCGAAGATGCCGTAACCGGAGCCGTCGCCCCAGTAGCTGTCGCTGGCGGGGTCATCACCCTGCCAGACGGCGATCAGGCTGCCGTTCGCGCCGGCGGCCAGGAAGGGGTAGCGCTGCTCGCCGTAGGTGCGGGTGGAGTCGAGCGGGAATTCGCCGCCGATCGCGTCGCCTTCGGCGTCGAAGCGTTGGCCGAAGACGCCATAACCATACATGTCCTCGCTCTGGCCATGCCAGGCGATGAAGAAGCCGCCGTCGGCGAGGGCGACGGCCTGGGCCTTGCTCTGGTCGTTGGTGGTGAAGCGGTTGACCAGGAACTCGTCGCCGCGGGCGCTACCGTCAGCGTTATAGACGCGGCCATAGGCGCCCCAGGAGGAGCCGTCGCCGTTGTCGCTCTGCCAGAGCACGAGATAGCCGTCTGCCAGGGCGATGACGTTGGGATGCAGCTGGTTGCCGGCCGTGGTCTGGTTGATTCGCACCTCGCCGCCGGTCGCGACGCCGGCGGCGGTGTAGCGCTGCAGGTAGACGCCGAAGTTATTGCCGGCGCCCTCCTGGGCATAGCTGTTCCAGACAGCGACCCAGCCGCCGTCGGCCAGGCCCTGGATCGAGGGCCAGCTCTGTTCGTTGGCGGTGGTGGTGTTGAGGCGGAACTCATCAGCGCCGGCCGCAGCCCCGCTGCGGGTGACGGCCTGGCCGGCGGCGTTGTAGCGCTGGGCGTAGATGCCATAGCTGGAGCCGTCCTGGGGCTCCGAATGCCAGACGATCAGGTATCCGCCGTCGCTGAGCGCGGTGATGTCAGAATGGAACTGCTGGCTGGCGTAGGGCGAGTAGGTATTGACGTGGGTTTCCGCGCCCGGATTGCCGGCGGCGTCGTACACCCGGGCATAGACGTCGTTGTAGCTGTAGTAGGGGTCGCTGGTGACGTTGGTCGGGACGGCCTGGCCGAACGAGCTCCAGGTGACGACGAAGCCGCCGCCGGCCAGGGTGACGACCGAGGCTTCCATCTGAGTGTAGGCGGTAGCGCCATTGACGCGGAACTCGGTTCCGACGGGTGAGCCGTCAGCCGCGTAGCGCTGTCCATAGACGCCCCATTGACTGCCGTCCTGATCCTGGGACTGCCAGACGATGACGTAGGAGCCGTCGGCCCAGCTGGCGATCGGCGAGCGGGCAAGCTGGTCGCCGCCGACCTCAAAGGCCTGGTTACCCAGGGTATAGCTGTTGACCCGCTCGGAGCGGCCGCCGATGTCCATGGTGTCGGCGCGGGCGTCGACGGTGACGGCGATCTGGCCTTCGTTGGTCGAGGTGTCGCCGGTGGCGCTGTCGGTGGAGGTGGCGCGGACCCGCAACAGGAAGTCGGATTCCGAGTCCGCGGCCGGGGTGACGGTCAGGCCGGCGAGGTCCCAGCCAGTGACGTCGGTCCAGGTCTGGCCGAGGACTGCGGTGAAGCTGTTGCCGGCGCCGTCGCTGAGGGTGGCGCCGACCGGGATGCCGGAGATCGAGACCGCCAGCGACTCCGTGCCCAGCGCAGCGCCCGACAGGGCGGCGGTGACGTCGAGGTCGATGGCTGTATCCTCGCCGCCCTGGGCCGCAACAGTGAGCAGGGTCGGGCGGTGGGCGGTGTCGGCGGTGGCGTTCAGGCCATCGACGGTGAAGCGCTGGCTCCAGATCGAGCCGCCGCTGCCGTCGTAGGTCTGGCCGTATTCGCTGGTCTCATGCTCCCAGACGACGACAAAGCCGTCGTCGGTCGCCGCGACGCTGGGCCAGCGCTGCTGGCCGAGGTCATGGACGGTGTCGACCAGGAATTCCTCGTTGAGCACGCTGCCGTCGGCGGCAAAGCGCTTGGCGTAGACGTCCCAGCTGTCGGAAGCGTCAACCTGGAATGAAGTCCAGACAACGACAAAGCTTCCGTCGGCGAGGGCGGCGATCGAGGGATCGGCCTGGGTGCCGTACTGGGCGCCATTCACCCGGAACTGCGGCGCGCGCAGGGTGCCGTCGGTGTTGTAGACCTGGGCCCAGACGGCGTGGCCGTTCTGGTCGCCGTTCTCCGAGGTGAAGGTGATGACGAAGCCGCCGTCGGGCAGCGCCACCATGCAGTCATACTTCTGGTACTGGCTGTTGGCGGTCTGGAGGTTGACGCGCCAGCTGCCCGCCGCCGCCGCGCCGTCGAAGTTGGTCCCGCCGACCAGGGCGCCGGAGGCGTCGTAGCGGCGGGCGTAGAGGCCTTCGCCCGAACCGTCGTTGCCGCTGTCCTGGAACAGGACGATGAAGCCGCCATCGGCCAGGCCAAGGGCGCGGCCCTGGTGTTCGGAGTTGTCGCTGGTGTTGACGGCGTCGGCGACGCTGACCCGGGTCTCGGCCCCGACCTTGACGCCGGCGGCGTCGAACCGCTGGAAGAAGACGTCGTAGCTGCTGCCGCCGTTCATGAAGTAGCCGCGGTAGACGGCAACGAAGCCGCCATCGGCCAGGCCGCTGACGGCGGGATAGATCTGTTCCCCGCCGGTCGTGGTGTTCAGGCGGAACTCGCCCCCCGACTTGCTGCCGTCGGCGTTGAAGATCTGGCCGATGGAGACGTAGTCGGTGTCGCCGGACTGGTTGTAGGTCCCCCAGACGACGACGAACCGGCCGTCCTCCAGCTGCGTGACCTGAAAGCCGCTGTCATGGGGCTGATCGCCGGCGGTGACGGTGTTGACCTGGAACTCCGCGCCCGAGCGCGTGCCGTCGGCATTGTAGCGCTGGGCGAACAGGCCCCAGCCGGAGCCGTCGCCGGTGTTGTAGGTGGTCTGGCTCTGCCAGACGACGACGTAGGTCCCGTCGTCCGCGGAGGCGACCTGCGGCAGGCGCTGGTTGAAGCCGGTGGCGGTGTTGACCAGCTCCTCGCCGCCGACGCGGACGATGGGCTCTTCAAGCGCAAAGGTCTTCTGGTAGACCGTCCAGCCCTCGCTATCGCCGGTGGTGGAGTGCCAGACCAGATCGAAGCCCCCCTCGAAGGGGCGAATCTGCGGCACATACTGGTCGCCGATATAGTTGCCGGTGTTGGCCTGAACCTCGCCGCCGACCTTGTCGCCCTCGGCGTCGAAGCGCTGGTAGAAGACGCCGGCCCCATGGCCGTCGGCGGCATGCCAGACGACGACGAAGCCGCCGTCGCTGAGGGCCTCAATCTGGGCGCCCTCGCGAACCGGCCCGTTGGACTGATCGCCGCCTGTGGCGGTGCTGATCAGGAACTCGGCCCCGACCGGCGTCCCGGCCGCGCTCAGGAACCGGCCATAGACTCCATAGCCGCTGCCATCCTGGCCATGCGAGCTCCAGACCACGACGATGCGGCCATCCTCCAGCTGGGTGGCGACCGGCCAGATTTGCTCGCTGGGGGCATAGACGCTGACCCGGAATTCGGGCGCGGCGACAGAGCCATCGGCATTGTAGAGCTTGGCGAAGATATCGACTGAGCCGTCGATGTGGCGGCTGCCGTAGAGCATCAGCAGCTTGCCATCGGCCAGCGCCAGCTGGTTGTTCCAGCCCTGTTCGTTGCTGGTCGAGGTGTTGATCAGGGTCTCGGTGCGGGTATTGCCGTTGGCGGCCCCATCCCAGCCGACGAAATTGCCGTTCTCGTCGAAACGCTGGGCGTAGACACGGTAGGTGCTGGCGTCGCCGGGCCCGGTGCTGGAAGCCCAGCTGATCACGTAGCCTGTGCCCAAGGCGGTGACGATGGGGTCGGATTGGCGTCCGCTGGTGGTGACCGGAACCAGGGTTTCGGACCCGATGGGAGCGCCGTCGGCGCCGAACAGCTGGCTGTAGATACCCTCCCCCGAGCCGTCCTGGCCGTCGAAGCTGTTCCAGACGATGACGAACTTGCCGTCCGCGAGGACGGCGACGTCAGGGTAGTACTGCCGGCCCAGCGTTGTGGTGTTGACCAGCACCTCTGCGCCGCCGAGCATGGTCCCGTCGGCGGAGACCTTCTGGCCGGCGGCGTTGTAGCGCTGGAACCAGATGCCGCCGTTGGCGTCGCCCGCCTGGGTGGAGGATATCCAGGCGATGATGTAGCCGCCGTCCGGCAGCGTCGCCACCGTCGGATAGTTCTGATGGCCGGCGGTGGTGGTGTTGACGACGGTTTCGGTGCGCTGGTTGGGCATCGGGGGCTGTCCTTAGACAAGCACAGCCGCGCGGCGGTGGGCCGGGCGGCGGGCAGGGATTTCGGAAACGGGGAAGCGCTGCGCGGCGGCAAGGCCGGTGACGCGCGGATACGGCGGGTCTGCAAAGACAAGCATGCGAAACTCCCCCAGCGACGCCGGACCGTGGGGGACGGTCGACGCGCCTGAGGACTCGCCGGTGGGAAGGCGGGCCCCTGGGGGCCTACACACACCCTGAGGGGGGTCGGCGGCTGTAAACCGCGTGTGAACAGAACGCGGATTCCCGGAATTGGGGAGTGGGGCGGAGGCGCGTGGGCGGCGTCAGCGGATGTGGAGGTGGGCGAGCGCGCGGCTGGCTTCTGGTCAAGGCTCGCCGTTGGCGTTCAGGCGGTCCGCGCGCGGGCCGGTGATTGGCTTTGGCCGGGGGAGTGCAGTGCCGCTGTCCCGGATTGCCGTGCCCCGGCGGAGGAGAAGAAAGATGGGACACGTTGGAGTCCAACGTGTCCCGGCTGGCTTCCGTTTGGTCTGATCAGAGCATCCAGCCGGCGCTGTCGCCGGTGACGTCGCCGTTGATCTTGACCTGGTAGTCGGCCTTGCCATCGCCGGTGGTGTCGAGGCGCAGGGTGGTGACGCCGCCCGCGAAGGTCAGGGTCATCTCCCCGGCGGTCTTGCTGAAGGCGCCGACCAGCTCGATCGTGCCGGCGAAGGCGGCGGAGAGGTCGATGATGTCGTCCTCGGCGGTCGAGAAGTCGTAGATCTGGTCGGTTTCCAGGGTGGCCCCAAAGGCGTGGGCGACGACGAATCTGTCGGCCCCAATACCGCCGCGCAGGAGGTCGTTGCCGAGGCCGCCGATGATGATGTCGTCGCCGTCGTTGCCGTTGAGGGTGTCGACGCCGGCCAGGCCCGATAGGGTGTTGGCCCCGGCGTTGCCCTGGAGGTTGTTGGCGCCGCTGTTGCCGGAGCCGTCGATGTCGGCGGACCCCTGCAGCTGCAGAGCCTCGATGGTGTCGGCCAGCACCCAGCCGCCCAGCTCGGTGCGGACGATGTCGTAGCCTTCATTTGCCAGTTCGATAGTCTGGTCGCCGGCGTCATCGACGATGTAAACGTCATTGGCCAGGCCGCCGGTCATGGTGTCGGCCCCTGCCCCGCCGTCGAGGGTGTCGTTGCCGGCCCCGCCGCTCAGGGTGTCGACCTCCGAGCCGCCGTCGAGGCGATCGTTGCCGGTCCCGCCGATCAGGTCATCCGCCCCGGCCCCGGCGAACAGCTTGTCTGCGCCGTCGCCGCCATCGAGGTCGTCGTTCCCGGCATCGCCGCTGAGGATGTCCCCACCGCCTCCGCCGATCAGGTCATCGGCCCCGTCGCCGCCGTTCAGCACGTCTGACAGGTCGCCGCCGTCGAGCAGGTCATCGCCGGCAAAGCCGTTGAAGGTGTCATTGCCGCCGATGCCGGAAATGGTGTCATGGTCCCCACGGCCGTTCACGGTGTCGTCGCCGGGTGTGCCGGCGAAGTTGACCGGCGTGAGATGGCCGAAGATCACATAACTTGCGCCGGAGGAAGCGCCGTTCGGGTCCGCAGCCCTGGCGCCGATGATCAGGTCACCATAGCCATCGCCATTGACGTCTCCCGCCGAGGCGACAGAGAAACCGCTCTGGTCGCCTGTGGCCTCGCCGTTGATCTGGAAGCCGTCGGTCCCGTCGAGGGTGGACAGGTTCAGGCTGGGGGCGAACCCCGCAGCCTTGCCAAACACCACATAGCTGGCGCCGGAAGCATCGCCGTTAGGGCTGGCGAGGTAGGCGCCGATGATCAGGTCGTCATAGCCGTCGCCGTTGACATCGCCCGCGGATGCGACGCTGAAGCCGCTCTGGTCGAATGACGACTCGCCGCTGATCTGGAAGCCGTTGGTCCCGTCGAGGGAGGACAGGTCGAGGTTGGCGGTGAAGCCCGAGGCCTTTCCGAAGACGACATGGGTGGCGCCAGAGGCGCTGCCGTTCGGGTCCGCATACCGGGCCCCGATGATCAGATCGTCATAGCCGTCGCCGTTCACATCTCCCGCCGAGGCGACCGAGAAGCCGCTGTAATCGTATGCCGCCGCGCCGTTGATCTGGAAGCCGTTGGTTCCGTCGAGAGCGGACAGGTTCAGGTCGGCGGTGAAGGCGCCGGCCTTGCCGAACACCACATAGGTGGCGCCGGCGTTGACGCCGTTCGCGTCGGCGCCGAAGGCCCCGATGATCAGGTCGTCGTAGCCGTCGTCATTGACATCTCCAGCCGAGGCTACGGAATACCCGCTCCGGTCAAACACCGCCTCGCCACTGATCTGGAAGCCGTTGGATCCGTCGAGCGCTGAAAGCTCGAGGTTGGCGGTGAAGGCGCTGGCCTTTCCGAACACCACATAACTGGGGCCTGCGGCGGCGTAGCCGGTCCTCCCGGTACCGATGATCAGGTCGTCGTAGCCATCGCCGTTGACATCCCCCGCCGAGGCGACAGAGAAGCCGCTCTGGTCGTTCGGGAACTGGCCGTTGATCTGGAAGCCGTTCGTTCCGTCGAGGGTGGACAGGTTCAGGTTGGCGGCGAAATCCGAGGTCTTTCCGAACACAACATAGCTGGCGCCGGAGTCGGGGCCATTCGGGTCCGCAAACTTGGCCCCGATGATGAGGTCATCGTAGCCATCGCCATTGACGTCTCCCGCCGAAGCGACGGACCAGCCGCTCAGGTCGACTGCCAACTCGCCGCTGATCTGGAAGCCATTGGTTCCGTCGAGGCTGGACAGGTTCAGGTCGGCGGTGAAACCACCGGCTTTTCCGAAGACGACATAGCTGGCGCCGGAGAAGTCGAGTCCGTTCGCGTCGGCGCCGAAGGCCCCGATGATCAGGTCGTCGTAGCCATCGCCGTTGACATCGCCCGCCGAGGCGACGGACCGGCCGCTGTTGTCGGAGGCCGCCTCGCCACTGATCTGCAAACCATCGGTTCCGTCGAGAGCGGAGAGTTCGATGACAGCGGGAAAGTGGGGCATGGTAGTTCCTCAAGGCGGGTCAGTCGGACCACGCCTTGAGGGCGCTACTCCGGAGTATCCGGGTCACGGGTAACAGCCATCTCCCATAACGGGTAGGGGTTGTGTGACGCCAAAAAGGGGGGCCTGGCGGCTGTCGGCGCGCTGGCTCAGAGCATCCAGCCGGCGCTATCGCCGGTGACGTCGCCGTTGATCTTCATCTGGTAGTCGACCTTGCCGTCGCCGGTGGTGTCGAGGCGCAGGGTGGTGATGCCGCCAGCAAAGGTCAGGGTCATCTCGCCGGCGGTCTTGCTGAAAGCGCCGACGAGCGCGATCGTGCCCGCGAAAGCGGCGGAGAGGTCGATGATGTCGCCCTCGGCGGTCGAGAAGTCGTAGATCTGGTCGGTTTCCAGGGTGGCGCCAAAGGCGTGGGCGACGACGAAGGTGTCGGCCCCGATGCCGCCGCGCAGCAGGTCGTTGCCGAGCCCGCCGATGATGATGTCGTCGCCGTCGTTGCCGTTGATCGTGTCGACCCCGGCCAGGCCGGAGAGGGTGTTGGCCCCGCTGTTGCCCTGCAGATTGTTGGCGCCGCCGTTGCCGGTTCCGTCGAGGTTGGCGCCGCCCTGGAGTTCGAGGCCTTCGATGTCGGTGGCCAGGGTCCATGTGAGGTCGGCGCGGACGATGTCGTAGCCTTCGCCGGCCACTTCGGCGGTGACGTCGCCGTTGATCTTCATCTGGTAGTCGACCTTGCCGTCGCCGGTGGTGTCGAGGCGCAGGGTGGTGATGCCGCCAGCAA
>JBKJSF010000019.1:0-9766 GCA_046595895.1 Caulobacter sp.
TCGCGCCCGCAGCAGCCTGGCGGCCACCCCGCGCACGGCGTCCTCGTCCTCGACGAACAGGATGCGCCCGACACCCGACAGGTCGCGGGCCGGCTGGCGCGCCGGCTTGACCGGCTCGACCGCGGGCAGAACTCCGGCCACGGGCGTATGCACCGGCAGGAAGATGCGGAAGGTCGCCCCCTGCCCCGGCTCGCTTTCGACGTGGATCCAGCCGTCCGACTGCTTGACGATGCCATAGACGGTGGCCAGGCCCAGGCCCGTGCCCTCGCCCACCGGCTTGGTGGTGAAGAAGGGGTCGAAGATCTTGCCGACCACCTCGGGCGGAATCCCCGGGCCATCGTCGCTGACCTCGATCAGCGCCATGTCGCCCATCGGCAGGCCGGCGTAGCCCAGGTGCGCCGCCTCGGCATGACCCACGCGCGCCGTGCGGATGCGGACAATGCCGCCGCTGCCGGCGGCGCGCACGGCGTCGCGGGCGTTGACGGCCAGGTTCATCACCGCCGTTTCCAGCTGGCTCTTGTCGGCCCGCACCAGCGGCAGGTTGCGGCCATACTCGGTGACCAGCTTGACGTCCTCGCGCAGCAGCCGGCGCAGCAGCACCTCGAACTCGCTGATCAGCTCGCCCAGCTCCAGCACCTCGCGCTGCACCGTCTGCTTGCGGCTGAAGGCCAGCAGCTTGCGCACCAGGTCGGCGGCGCGCACCCCTGTCTGGCGGATCTCGTTGAGCCCCTCGTAAGACGGATCGCCCAGCGGATGGCGCTGCAACAGCTCATCGAGCCGCAGCTGGATGGCGGTCAAGAGGTTGTTGAAATCGTGGGCCACACCGCCGGCCAGCTGGCCGATGGCCTGCATCTTCTGGGCCTGGGCCAGCTGCAGCTCGATCTGCTTCTGCTCGGAAACGTCAACCAGATAGGCGGTCAGCCGCCCGCCCTGGCGGTTCAGGTACAGATGGCCGATCCGGGCGTTGTCGTGCGCCATACGCACCTCGAACGGCCCGGCCCGGCCCTCGGCGGCGCCCAGCCCGGCGTCAAGCCGCGAGGCGACCGCCACCAGTTCGCCGAACACCAGGCCCGGCTTGGCCGCCCCGCCGGTGATGTCGCCCAGCGCCGTGTTGGCCTCGATGATCCTGGCGGTGAACACATCGGCCCCGTCCAGCAGCGCCGCCCCGAACGGCGAAGCGGCGGCCAGGGCGTCCAGCCCCGCCTCGTCGGCGGTCGGGATCGCCAGAGCCTTGGGGTGAGCCTCGGTCGGCGGCGCAACGAGCGCACGCGCCGCCGCCAGCCGCAGCAGGAACCGACCCGGACCCAGCGGCGCGACGGTCAGGTCGCGGTCGCCGTCTTTCAGTTTGAGTGAGGTATGGGCCGGCAAGCCCCGGCGGGCGCGGTTGAAGGCGCCGTACAGCCCGGCCGCCTGGCCGTTGCGCGGCAGCCGCGCGCCGGTCCCCAGCTCGGCTGTCCAATGGTCGTTGGCGGCGATCACCTTGCCGTCCAGCCCGGCCACCGCCGCCGCTTCCGGCAGCGCCTCGACCATGGCTTCCAGCATCGGCGTGTCATCGACCTCGTCCGGCGTCCCCGAGGCCCGGAACGCCAGCAGCCCCAGGCAGGCGACACCGGCCAGGCCGATCAGCAGCAACAGCCCGGCCAGGGTCTCGATCCCCGCCTCCAGGGCCGGATAGGCCGCGAACCCCACCGCCAGCACGAAGAACACCGCGGCCGATCCGACCAGTGGATCGAACCGGAATTTCTTCTTCTCGCTCATGTCCGCACGGGCCATTGGCTCCTTGGGGGGCAACGTCGTCGAATCACTCATTGCGGAGGATACCCGTTAATGGAGGCGTGCCCGAGTCGGGGGTGGTGCGTCCTTCGACACGCGGCCTGCGGCCGCTACTCAGGATGACGAACCTGGATGGGCTGCACAGGGGTCCGTCATCCTGAGTAGCCCGCAGCATGCGGGCGTGTCGAAGGGTCACCGCATGGTCCGCGCCCGCGACTTCTTCTGCCCCATGACGAACCCGATGATCTTCGCCACCGCCTCGTAGTGGGCCTCGGGAATCTGCTTATCGACCTCGGTGGTGGCGAACAGCGCCCGGGCCAGCGGCGCATCCTCGATGACCGCCACCCCCGCCTCCTCGGCAACCGCCCTGATCCGCAAAGCGAGCTCGTCCATCCCCTTGGCGACGCATTCCGGCGCCGCCGTCTCCCCCGCCTCGTAACGCAGGGCCACGGCGTAGTGGGTCGGGTTCATCACCACCACCGTGGCGTTCGGCACATTCTGCATCATCCGCCGGCGCGAAACCTCCATCTGCATCTGCTTGCGCTTGGCCTTCACATGCGGGTCGCCGTCCGACTGCTTGTACTCGTCCTTGAGTTCCTCGCGGCTCATCCGCATCCGCTTCATGAACCGCGCCCGCTGCCACAGCCAGTCGGCTCCAGCCGTCACCAGCAGGAAGCACAGCACCGCGAAGAACAGCGCCTTGGTCAGCGCCATGGTGACCGGCAGCATGGCCGCCGGATCGGCCGCCGCCAGCCCCTGAAGTTCATGCGCATGGGGCTTCAGCACCATCCAGGCCACCGCCCCGGTCACCCCGATCTTCAGGGCGCTCTTTAGGAACTGCACCCAGCCGTCCGGCCCGAAGATGCGCTTGAAGCCCTCCAGCGGGCTGACCTTCTTGAAGTCGGGCTTCAGCTTCTCGGCCGTGAACAACAAGCCGTGCTGCACCACATTGCCGGCGATCCCGGCCAGGGCGGCCGCCACCATCACCGTCATCAGGACCGGCAGCCCGGCCATCATCGCCTGCTCGGCGATCCCCACCCCGCCCGTCCCCGAAAGGTCCATGGACTCGGGGTGCGAAATGAACGGCAGCAGCCGCCCGGTCATGTCGGTGGCCAGCCAGCCGCCGCCGATCAGGATCACCCCGGCCACGGCGGCCAGGCTGAACAGCTGCGGCAGGTCCGGGGTCTTGGCGACGTCGCCCTTCTTGCGGGCTTCCTCGAGTTTCCTCGGTGTCGGCTCTTCTGTTTTCGAGGAGGCTTCGTTCTCCGCCATGGATCAGCCTCCTGTCCCGGCGAAGACGCTGATCAGCTCGCGGTAGCGATTGACCCACACCGTGCCGATGACGCCCAGGCTGAGGGCGAACAGCGACAGGCCGAAGATCACCGCCAGCGGCGAGCTGACGAAATAGATCTGGAACTGCGGCATGATCCGCCCGACCAGCCCGGCCGCCAGGTTGAAGATCAGCGAAAACACGATCACCGGCGCCGCCAGCTGGATGCCAAGCGCAAAGCTGCCGGCCACGGTGCGCACGGCCATGCTGCCGGCGTCGCCGACCGGAATGCCATTGTTGCTCAGCGGAAACAGCTCATAGCTGTTGACCATCGCGCCGATGAAAAGGTGGTGCAGATCGGTGGTCATGATCAGCACCACGCCGATCAGGCTGAGGAAGGTCGACAGCGTCGCGTTCGGCTGGCCGAGCATCGGGTTGGCCGTCTGGGCGAAGCCGAGGGTGGTCTGGATCGACACCACCTCCCCCGCCGTGGCCAGGGCCGACAGGAACAGCCGCATCATCATGCCGATGGTCAGGCCGATCAGGATCTCACGGATCACCTGCAGCCCCATGTCGCCCATGGTCGCCGGCACGAAGACGTTGCGGGCCGCCAGCGGGGCCAGCACCAGGCACATCAGCAGCGCGAAGCTCAGGCGGATGCGCGGCGGCACGGTCTGCTCGCCGATGCCGGGGATCAGCATCACCATCGCCCCGACGCGGGCGAAGATCAGCCCGGCGGAATAGACCTGGGCGGCGGTGGCGTAGGCTTCCACCGGCTTCCCTACATGCCGGCGATGCGGGCGGCGATATTGCGCATGAAGCCGCCCATCAACGCGCCCATCAGCGGCAGGAACAGCAGCAGGGAAACAAAGATGGCGACAATCTTCGGCGCATAGACCAGGGTCGCTTCCTGGATCTGGGTCAGGGCCTGCATCAACCCGATACCGACCCCGACGATCAGCCCGACGATCAGCACCGGCGCCGACAGCTGGATGGTCAGCCAGATGGCGTCACGGCCGACATCAAGCACCTCAGCGCCGTTCATGGGAAAGCCTCACGGTGGAATCGGGAACGAGGCCCACCATGGGAGAAATATGGTTAACGGGTGTTTACCCTCCGGGCCTGCACCGCCCCCTAACTCAGCTAGTTCTCAGTGTACTCGGCAATCTCCGCCGGTGACGGCATCGGCAGCTTGGCTCGCTTTGCCATAGCCTGAAGAGCGTTCTCAGCTGTTTCAACTCGCCATCTCAATGCGCCGATCAAACGGTCATCGGGCAGCGATGACGTCCGGAATTCCAGCCAGCAATGCGACGGCGGTCATCCTGACGAGCTGATACTGAGCGATGAAATCAGGATCATGCACGCTGTAGATCGGAGCCTTGTCCAACTCCGCTAATCCGTTCTCGACCAGATAGATTTGTGGCGCTGATGTCCGAATGTCTCGTACGCCGTCCGGACTAAGGAGATACTGACTCGTTCCCGCGATTGCCTGGACTGCATTTGTAGCGGCAACCAAAGCGTTCGCCTTCAACGCTCGTTGGGCTCTTCCATCCTTGAGCATCTGAATGATGAAGGGAGCTGTCGTGGCCAGGATCGCCGCCATTGCCCCGGCAAACTGCATCCACGCAGCTAGCCCAGGCCGCTCCTCCAGCCAGCAGAGGAAGACCGGATCTCTGCATACTTTTGCCGTCTGCACGGCCACCGGATTGGGCATTCCGCCAATCTGAGGATGAGTCGATCATTGAGGCCAGCGAGGAGATACGGGTGCCAGCCCACCTTTGGCTCAGGTGATTTTCAGCGTCACATGGCCTCTGTTGTTCCCATCGGCGAAATCGCTGTCGTGATCGTTGGCGAAGACGAACAGTCGCCCCGCCCGGCTGAACGGCTGCTCCCGCCTGTCGCCGATCAGAAAGGCGCCGCTCAGGTCCCGGTCCACGGCCCCCAGCAAGGCCAGCCAACGAAACTGCGGACACCGCCGCCTACCGAAGATGCCGGCCGGATTGAAGCCAAAGCCATTGGGGCCGGTCCTGATCCACAGGTCGATCCACCGCCCGGTCGCCTCGAACCTGAGCGTCTGGCCGACGGTGACGTCGGTCCCCGTATCGACCCAACGGCAGCGGGGGTCGATCCGCAGGCCCTCGGCGGGATTGCCCGTGGGCTGGCATATGTCGTCCATCGAGAGTCCGCCCTTTGGTTGAATCATCGGAAATTCGTCCGATGTTAAGCCAACGGCGACCGGTAGGCCGTCAAGTGAAGGCAGAGGCAGAACTACGGGATCAGTTTCGCGCTACGACCTTCGCCTGCCCTGCCCGGATGAGCGCCTGCATCTCGTCGGCGACCTTCTGCCTCACGGAGTCCGACAGACGTCCATAACGCCACCAGGCGCCGTTCGGCTTGCGGGCCGGCCGAAGATCATGGCCGGGCCATACCGTGACATTCAGGTCCGAGGTGACGATCCAGCTTGGACGCTCGAGACCGAGCGCCCCGCCGCTCAGCGGAATTTTGTTGTCGTGCGACGGCTCGGTCCCGGTGATTGGCATGATGACGACACGCCGGCCCTCGTCGAGGATCGCCACGATAACGCAGCGCCGGTCCTTGACGCCTTCGAGAAGGCCCGCGTCCCGCTCATGCTTCCAGAGAAACGAAAACTCGATGACATCGCCGCGCTCTGGATCGCGCGTCTCAGTCGATGATGGTGTCGCCATCGTCCGTCGGTCCCCTGGGCGCCCGGAGCGTGTCTAGATCCGCGAGGATTGCGCTGGCGAGATCGGCCGGAAGGTCGGCGCTTTGGTAGGCCTGCCGTTCCTGGTCGCGAAGACGCTGATAGTCTTCGTAGGCCATGAGAACGTGCCGAGGCCGCCCATGGGCCGTAATCACGACAGGCTCACGCAGAGCGTTATCCGTTACCAGTTTCCAATGTCGCAGCGCCTCCTTGGAGGTGACAGTCCGGACTGAGGTTTGTGTGGTTACAACAGGCATTTGATTACCCTCCACCTGACCCCGCCAGGTTGCCCGACCTCCGGTCGCGCGATTGGATTAGTCGTAAAATACTTCTTTTCCGACTTTTGTCAAGATTTCTAACGCCATCCCCTCACGACAACGCGTTCTCGCGTTCCCCGCGATCACCCCCTATGCTCCCCGCCGTGGAGCATCCCGCGCTCCGTAACCGTATCCGAGACAATGCTGCTTATCGCCTGCGCCGTGGTTCTGCTCCTCGTGGTGCTCAACGGCGTCTTCGCCATGTCCGAACTGGCGGTCGTCTCCTCCCGCAAGGCCAAGCTCCAGTCCCGCGCCGAGAAGGGCGACGAGGGCGCCGCCGAGGCCCTCAGGCTGGCCGAGGACCCGACCCGCTTCCTGTCGGCCGTGCAGGTCGGCATCACCCTGATCGGCATCCTGGCCGGCGCCTACGGCCAGGCGACCATCGCCGGCGAGCTGGCCAAGACCTTCGCCAAATACCCGGCCATTGCCGAGTACAGCCACGTCATCGCCACCGGCATCGTCGTCGTCGTGCTGACCTACTTCTCCCTGGTGCTGGGTGAACTGGCCCCCAAGCGCTTCGCCATGATCTACCCGGAGACCATCGCCGGCATCGTCGCGCGGCCGCTGTCGCTGATGGCCCGGGCGATGCACCCCTTCGTCAGCCTGCTGACCTTCTCCACCGCCGGCCTGCTGCGCCTGATGGGCGTCAAGGACGACAGCGGCGAGGCCATCACCCAGGAGGAGGTCGAGACCGTCCTGGCCGAGGGCGCCAACGCCGGCCTCATCGAGCCCGAGGAACAGTCGATCATCGCCGAAGTCATGCGACTGGGCGACCGCCCGATCCGCGTCGCCATGACCCCGCGCAAGGACGTCTTCTGGATCAGCCTGGCCGACACCGAAGCCACCCTGAAGACCGAAATCCGCGCCTGCCCCTACAGCCGCATCGTCGTCGCCGAGGGCATGGACATCGATGAGCCAAAGGGCATCGTCCACAAGAAAGCCCTGCTCGACCGGGTCCTCGACGGCGGCCCGCTGGACCTCGCCTCCCTGGTCGTCACCCCGCTCTATATCCCGGAAACCACCAGTGTCCTGAAGGCCCTGGAACTGCTCAAGCAGACGCCGCACCACATGGCTCTGGTGGTCAATGAGTTCGGCCACCTGGAAGGGGTGGTCACCGCCATCGACATCCTCGAGATGATCGCCGGCGACTTCCCCGAAGGCCACGACGAGGACACCCCCAAGTCGATCTTCCAGCGCGAAGACGGCAGCTTCCTGGTCGACGGCCGCGCCGACCTTGACGACCTCAACAAGGACCTCGGCCTCAACCTCGACGACGACGGCGGCTTCCACACCGCCGCCGGCCTGGTGCTGCAGCGGCTGGGCCACCTGCCCAAGGAGGGCGAGACCCTCAACTACGGCGGCTACCGCATCGAGATCGTCGACATGGACGAGCGCCGCATCGACAAGCTGCTGTTCAAGAAGCTGCCAGCCAAGGCCAAGCCGCAATCGAATCCGAAGGCCGAATGACCCGGCCATACCCGGTATTGGAAAAGGCGCTCACCGCCCTCGCATTTTCACCGGGTAAAAATGGTCCGCCGCTGATCGGGGTCTCGGGCGCCCAGGGGTCGGGCAAGACCACCCTGGTCCGCGCCGTCGCCACGGCCATCGGCGCCGCGCACCTCTCGCTAGACGACGTCTATCTCACCCACCATGCCCGCCAGACCTTATCGGTATGCGGGCATAAGCTTTTCGCAACGCGGGGCGTACCCGGGACCCATGACATCCCCATGCTTTTGTCGGTCCTGGACGCCCTTGCGGCGGCCGGTCCGGACGGCCGGACGCCCCTGCCCGTCTTCGACAAGCTGGCCGACGACCGCCTGCCGCCGGACGCCTGGTCCGTCTTCGAAGGCCGCCCCACCGCCATCCTGATCGACGGCTGGTGCCTCGGCGCGACGCCGCAAGCCGCTGAAATGCTTGTAAAACCGGTCAACGCCCTTGAACGGGACGAAGACCCGGACGCCGTCTGGCGCACGGCGATAAACTGCTTCCTCGCCGGCCCCTATGCTACAATGTTTAGCCGCTTCGATAAGCATCTCCACCTGCTCGCCCCCGATTTCGGCGTGGTGGAAACCTGGCGCGGCCAGCAACAGGCGGGGCTTCTGGGCCGCGCCATGACCGACGGGGAAAATACGGACTTGTATCGCTTCATCCAGCACTACGAACGGATCACCCGCCACATGCTGGCGGGCGGCCGCCTGCCGGGCGTATCCATCCAGCTGGACGCTGATCGCCGCCCCGTGGGCGCGCCCACGGAATCCGTCTAGCGTCCGGCCATGCACGAAGTCGCCCGCCTGCTCCTGACCCTGGCCCTGGCCGGCACGGCGGTGACCTTCCTGGGCAGCCTGATCCTCTGGGCGACCAATGAGGACCGGCGGATCGGCGCGGCCCTCAAGCGCGTGCTGAACGGCCCGTCTGAAGCCACCCTGATCGCCCGCGGCCGGGGTCGCGGGGCCGGCCTGTCGGTGACCACGGGCCTCTTCGCCACCGCCTGGGACAAGGGCGACTGGTGCATGGTCTACCGGCTGGAAGAGGTCACTGGCGGCGAACTGCTGATCGACGGCGAGGTCGCCGCCCGGGTCTTCCGGGGTGAACCCCGCAAGGCCCTCGACCGCGTCCCCGCCACCGCCCGCCAGGTCACCCTGCGTCTGGTTTTCGACGACCCCCGCTACCCCGACTTCGACCTCGACCTGTGGACGGCCGGCGACGAGACTCGCCGCGACGCCCCCACCGCCCCCGCCTGCGCCCAGGCCGCCAACCAGTGGCTGGCCCGCATCGAAGCGATCGTCCGCCGGCCCCGCACCGCCCCCGTCGTCTCGGCCTCCCCACCGCCGCCGGCCCCCAAGGTCGCCAGACGCGCCGCGCCGCCGCCTCCCCCGCCCGACGACGACGAGCCACCGCCCTGGGACGAGCCCCCGCCTTGGGACGACGAGGAGGATACCGACACCGAAGGCCTGTTCGACGCCGACTACGACGACGAACGACTTAATTGACAGCGTAAACAATAGTACGCACGTTCCCCGAAACCCGGAAGCCCCGCCATGACCCTGCTGATCGCCGCAGCCGCCGTCTTCGTCCTGATCCACCTGCTGGTCTCCGGCACCCGCCTGCGCGGGGTGCTGGTCGGCGTGGTCGGCGAGCCGGCCTACATGGGCCTGTTCTCGGTCGCCTCGCTCGGCGTCATTGTCTGGCTGAGCATGGCCTATGGCGCCGCCCGGGGAACCGGCCCGGTCCTCTGGTCCGTCTCCGACGCCGCCCGCTGGGTCCAGGCCGGCGTCCAGCTGCTGGCCCTGCTGTTCGTCGTCCCCGGCCTGCTGACGCCGAACCCGACCAGCGTCAAACAGGAGGGCGCGGTCGAAAAGCCGATCACCGGCATGCTGCGCATCACCCGCCACCCCTTCCTGTGGGGCGTGGTCATCTGGGCGGCCGGCCACCTGCTGCTCAACGGCGACGCCCCCAGCCTGATCCTGTTCGGATCGATGGCCTTCCTCGGCGTGTTCGGGACCTACAGCATCGACGCCAAGCGCAAGGCGGCGCTGGGCGCCCCCTACGAAGCCTTCATGACCCAGACCGCCAACATCCCCTTCGCCGCCATCCTCCAGGGCAGCCAGCCCCTGCGTCTGCTGGAAATCGGCTGGTGGCGTCTGTTGCTGGCGGTGATCGTCTGGGCCGCCTTGTTGTGGGGCC
>JBKJSF010000041.1:0-5567 GCA_046595895.1 Caulobacter sp.
CCCGCCGTCGAGTCCTTCGCCGAAAAGCTGGACCTGCTCCAGGCGGCCGGCGTCATTGCCTGCCCCGACACCCGCCTGGCCGCCCGCCAGTTCATCGGCCTGATCCAGGAGTTCGTCCTCTGGCCACAGGTGATGGCCACCGGCGAGGCGGAGGCGCCCGATCGCGAACGGGTCGTGGCCGAGGCGATCGAGATGTTCGTGGCCCGCTACGGGACCCGCGCGAAGGGTTGAGCCTAGCCCTCCAACCCGCCCGTCAGCACCGCTTCCGCGAACCCGCAATGCATGGCGATGCCGCGCGCCATCACCTGCTCGTCCAGGGTCATGCGGTTCGAATGCAGGGCGCAGCAGGCCCGGTAGTCGCCGCCGACGCCCACCGGCGCCGCCCCCAGGAAGGCCATCGCCCCCGGCGCCTTCTGCAGGACGTAGGAGAAGTCCTCCGCCCCCATCATCGGGTTTTCCATGGTGTGCCAGGCGCTGTCGCCATACAGCGCCTTGGCCGTCCGCTCGGCCAGCTTCACCGCCGCACTTGAGTTGACCGTCACCGGGAAGCCCAGCTCGATCTCGACCTCGGCCCGGCAGCCGTGGGCGGCGGCGACATGCTCGGCCACCTGCCGCACCCCGGCCCGCACCAGCTCGCGCGAGCGCTCCGACAGGGTGCGGAAGGTGCCGCGCATCAACGCCACCTCGGGGATGATGTTGTAGGTGGTGCCGGCCTCGATATGGGCGATGGTGATCACCGCCGGATCGAACACCGAGACCCGCCGGGTGACGAAGGCCTGCAGCGCGGTGACGATCTCGCAGGCCACCGGGATCGGATCGATGGCGTCGTGCGGCATGGAAGCGTGGCCGCCGGACCCCCAGACCTTGATGCGAATGGTGTCGGACGAGGCCAGCAGCGCGCCCGACCGGCTGGCGAAGGTCCCGGTCGGCATGTTGGGCGAGATATGCAGGGCGAAGGCGGCGTCGGGCAGCGGGTCGATCAGCCCGTCCTCGAGCATGAAGCGGGCCCCGTGGAAGCCCTCCTCGCCCGGCTGGAACATGAACATCACCGTCCCCGGCAGTTTCTCGCGCCGGGCGCAGAGCGCCCGCGCCGCGCCGGCAAGCATGGCCACATGGGTGTCGTGGCCACAGGCATGCATGGCCCCGGCGATGCCGCTGGAGAAATCGAGCCCGGTGTCCTCAGTCAGCGGCAGGGCGTCCATGTCGCCGCGCAGCAGCACCGTCCGCCCATTGCCCCCGCCCCGCAGAATGGCCAGCACCCCGGTGGTCGACGGCCCCTGGCGGATTTCGAGCGGCAGGCCCTCGAGGGCCTTCAACACCTTTTCGGTGGTCATCGGCAAATGCAGGCCGAGCTCCGGCTCGCGGTGGATCGCCCGCCGCAGTTCGATGGCGTCATGCAGCCCGGCATCGCCGGCGGCGGTCCAGGCTTCGGCGTCGATGGCGAGGGTGTCCATGGGGAGCTCCGAGGGTGTTGGTGGGAGGTTAGGCCGATGGATGGGGCTGCGCCAATCCCTCACCGCCGGAGGGCCCGCCTCCTGGTCCGTCGCTCACGCTCCGAACCTGTCCTCCGCCCAAAGGGCGGAGAGTTGAGTTTGACGACGCCCGCCTGCCCAAACTCTCCCCCCGCTTGCGGGGGGAGGACGGCTCTGGAGCGTGAGCGACAGAGCAGGAGGGGGGGCCGCGCCTGCCCTTAGAACTTCTTGATCAGCCGCACCGACACCACATCCAGCCCGGGGTTCTGGTCCCCGGCCAGGCCGGCGTGGCTGAGGTGGAAGTAGGCCGCTTCCGCCGACCAGTCGTCGTTCAGCCGCCAACCCGCCGCCGCTTCAGAGGCGAACAGCACCGGTGAGCCGAAATAGACCCGGTCGGGCGTCTTCTGGAACTCTTCGTCCGGCCCGTCGTGGACCGCCAGGCCAATGCTCAGCTGGGCGTAGAACTTGCCCTCTTCATTGTCCCAGAACCGCCGCATGATGCCGGCGGCGATATAGTTGGTTCCGCCGTCGCTGTTGACCGAGCCACTGGCCCACAGCCGCCAGCTGCCCAGCCCCTGGGGCGTGCCCTTGATCGGGTCGGTGCGGCCGTGAATCTCCAAATTCTGACCACTCTCGAAGCAGCACTCCTGCTTCCAGAGATCGACGTCATGCGCCCCGATTCCGACCCCGACCTCGCCGGCGTTGGCCACCCCCGCCAGACCCATCCCAACGGCGAAAGCCGCCCCAACAAACACCGCGCGCATGGCCTGCCCTCAATGGATCGATAGTCCGGTCTTACGGGCTTTGAGGACTCGGCGCAAAGGGCTAGTCAAGCGGCCCAGCCGCGCGGACCCGGAGCCCCCCCATGACCGTCACCTTCGCCGACATCGAAGCCGCCGCCCGGGTCCTCGAGGGCCTGGCCGTGGTGACGCCGCTCGTCGAGAGCCCGGCCCTCAACGACCGGCTTGGCGGCCGCGTCCTTCTCAAGCCCGAAACCCTGCAGCGAGGCGGCGCCTTCAAGTTCCGCGGGGCGATGAACAAGCTGTCGAAACTCAGCGACGAACAGCGCCAGCGCGGCGTCGTCGCCTGCTCCAGCGGCAACCACGCCCAAGGGGTCGCCCTCGCCGCCCGAATGGTCGGCGCCCCGGCGGTGATCGTCATGCCGAAGGACGCCCCGGCCATGAAGGTCGCCAACACCCGCGACTACGGGGCCGAGGTCATCCTCTACGACCGCTACACCGACAACCGCGAAGCCATCACCGAAGGCGTTGCCGCGACACGTGGCATGACCATCGTCTGGCCCTTCGATGACTACGACATCGTCGCCGGCCAGGGCACCGTCGGCCTTGAGCTGGAGGCCCAGGCGCGCGGCGCCGGGGTCCGGCTCGACCTGGTCCTGACCCCCGTCGGGGGCGGCGGCCTGGCGGCCGGCGTCTCCACGGTCATCAAGCATCTGTCGCCGGCCACCCAGGTCTGGGGGGTCGAGCCGGCCGCCTTCGACGACACCGCCCGCAGCTTCGCCACCGGCGAGCGGGAGTCCATCGACCCCGCCGGCCGCTCGATCTGCGACGCCCTGCAGTCGCCGGCCCCCGGCCGCCTGACCCTGCCGCTGAACAGGGCCAACCTGTCGGGCGTCCTCACCGTCACCGACGCCGAGGTTGCCGAGGCCATGCGCTTCGCCTTCACCTGGCTGAAGCTGGTGGTCGAGCCGGGGGGGATCGTGGCGCTGGCCGCCTTGTTGGCGGGGAAGGTGAAGCTGGCGGGCAAGACCGCCGGCGTGGTGCTGTCGGGCGGGAACGTTGACCCGGAGCTGTTCGCGCGGGTGTTGGCGGGCGAGATCTGATGTTCACCACCTTCACCCCCTTCCAGACCCCCGCCCTGGTCATCGACCTCGCCGCCCTGGACTCCAACCTCGCCACCATGCAGGCCCTCTGCGACGCCGCCGGTGTTCGCCTGCGGGCCCACGGCAAGACCCACAAATGCACCGCCCTGGCCTGGCGCCAGATGCAGCACGGCGCCGCCGGCCTCTGCGCCCAGACGGTGGGCGAGGCCGAGGCCTTCATCGCCGGCGGCATCGTCGATGTGCTGATCACCGCCCCGGCCCCTGCCTGGGCCGCGCCCCGCATCGCCGCCCTGACCGGCAAGGGCGCCACCATTGGCGCCGTCGCCGACCACGCCGAGCAGATCGCCTGGCTCGGGGCCGCCGCCCGCGACGCTGATGGGATCATCGACCTGGTCGTCGATGTCGACCCCGGCACCCACCGCACCGGCGCCCATCCGGACCAGGTCGTTGCCCTGGCCCGCCAGGCCGCCAGCACCGAAGGCCTGCGCTTCGCCGGCATCCAGGCCTACGCCGGCCACATCCAGCACATCGGCCCCCTCGCCGACCGCCAGGCCGCCTACGACGCCGTCATCGCCCGCACCCGCGGCGTGCGCGACGCCCTGACGGCCGCCGGCCTGGCCCCGCCGGTGATCACCGGCGGCGGCACCGGAACCCACGCCTTCGACCTGGCCAGCGGCGTCTTCACCGAATTGCAGGCGGGCAGCTACGCGGTCATGGACGTCGAGTACGAGGTCTGCGAGGCCCCCAATTCTCAGGGCGCCGGCGAGGGCTGGACCTTCAAGCAGGCGATGTTTCTGGCCTCAACGGTGGTCTCCGCCAACCACAAGAGCCACGTCACCGTCGACGCCGGCTTCAAGGCTCTCAGCAGCGACGGCCCGCCGGCGAGGGTCGCCTGGGGCGCCGCTGCCGGGGCGCTGTGGCGGCCGATGGGCGACGAGCACGGCATGGTCCTGCACCCCAGCGCCATCCCCCTCCTCAAGGGTGGCGACTTCGTCACCGCGGTCGAAACCCTGGACGCCGACGACGCCCAGCCCTGGCGAAACGACGCCCCGCGCCTCGGCGACACAGTCTGGTTCCAGCCCGGCCACTGCGACCCGACCATCAACCTGCATGACGCCTTGATTGTCGTGGCGGAAGACGGGTCATGGGAACGCTGGCCAGTGGACGCGCGGCGCGTCACGGCCTGAGAACAACAGGCGGGAGCGGACCATGGATCTCGATTTCACCGGCAAGCGCGTGCTGATCGTCGGCGGCACGAGCGGCATCGGCAACGGCATCGCCCACGGCTTCCGCCAACGCGGCGCCCAAGTCGCCGTCTGGGGCACCCGCCCGAAGGACGACTATCGGGTCGAGGACGGCTCTGACCTCACCGATCTCACCTTCCACCAGGTCGATGCCTCCGACTCGGACGCCGTCGCCAATGCGCCCTCCCCGTTCGACGGCCTCGACGTCCTGGTCCTCGCCCAGGGCACCGTTCTCTACCGCAAGGGCGAGTTCGCCATGGATGGCTTTCGTAAGGTGGTCGGGGTCAATCTCGACAGCCTGATGGCCTGCTCGATGCGGTTCCTGGACGACCTGAAAGCCAGCGGCGGCAACATCGTCACCATCAGCTCCACCGCCGCCTTCCACGCCACCCGCGGCAACCCGGCCTACAATGCGTCGAAAGCCGGCGCGGTAGCCCTGACCCGAACCCTAGGCCAAGCCTGGGCGGCCGACGGCGTCCGCGTCAACGGCGTGGCGCCCGGCCTGGTCGACACCAAGCTGACCAAAGTCACCACCGAAAACCCCGACCGCCTGGCCGGCGCCCTGCGCGGCATTCCCCTGAACCGCCTCGGCACCCCCGAAGACATGGCCGGCGCCGTACTCTTCCTGGCCTCCCCCCTGGCCAGCTACATCACCGGCCAGACCCTCATCGTCGACGGGGGCCTTACGCTGTAAGCAAAGTTGCCGTGAGTGTTCCCTTCTCCCCTCGCGGGAGGAGGTGTCGGCGAAGCCGACGGATGAGGGGGCTCCCAGGTCTCTGACACAGCCTGAAGCCACCGCCTCATGGCGGCTTGAAGACCTATCGACCCCTCATCCGGCCCTTCGGGCCACCTTCTCCCGCAAGGGGAGAAGGAACCTCTGGCGGCAGCCGAAGTCCTGAGCGACCTTTGTCGAATGATGCTGCAGCGGCGATATCTGATCACAGGTCGCTCAGGACTTCGGCTGCCGCCAGAGGTTCCTTCTCCCCTTGCGGGAGAAGGTGGCCCGAA
>JBKJSF010000094.1:0-7899 GCA_046595895.1 Caulobacter sp.
CCCCGGCGAAGGCCGGGGCCCAGACCCACACTGACGAAATCGCAAAGCGGCATATTTGTTCGGACTGGGTCCTGGCCAGCGCCGGGATGACGTTTTGGCAAGCGCGGCGCTGCATCAAAAGTACCCCTGCTGCTTCTTCACTTCCATCCCCGCGCCGCCCGCATCCTTGTCGATTGCGCGGCCCTGGCGCTCGCTGGTGGTGGTCAGCAGCGTTTCCTGGATGACTTCGGACAGCGTACTCGCGGTGCTTTCGACCGCGCCGCTCAGCGGATAGCAGCCGAGCGTGCGGAATCGCACCGAGCGATTGGCCGGGACTTCACCGGGCAGCAAACGGAAGCGGTCGTCGTCGACCATCAGGAGCATGCCGTCGCGCTCGACCACCGGGCGCGGCGCGGCGAAATAAAGTGGGACGATCGGGATTTCCTCGATTTGGATATATTGCCAGACGTCGAGTTCGGTCCAGTTCGAGATCGGGAACACGCGGATGCTCTCACCCTTGTGTTTGCGCGCGTTGTAGAGGTTCCACAGCTCGGGCCGCTGGTTCTTGGGGTCCCACCCGTGGCTGGCGGTGCGAAAGCTGAAGATCCGCTCCTTGGCGCGGCTTTTCTCCTCGTCGCGGCGGGCGCCGCCGAACGCGGCGTCGAAGCCGTGCTTGTCGAGCGCCTGCTTGAGGCCCTCGGTCTTCCACAGGTCGGTGTGGGTGGCGCTGCCGTGGTCGAAGGGGTTGATGCCGGCGGCCTCGGCCTCCGGGTTCTTGTGGACCAGCAGCTCGAAGCCGAGCTCGCGGGCCATCCGCTCGCGCATCTCGTACATGGCCTGGAACTTCCAGGTGGTGTCGACGTGCAGCAGCGGGAACGGCGGCTTGGACGGATAGAAGGCCTTGGCGGCGAGGTGCAGCATCACCGCGCTGTCCTTGCCGATCGAATACAGCATCACCGGCCGCTCGGTCTCGGAGACCACCTCACGCATGATGTGGATGCTCTCGGCCTCCAGGCGCTGCAGGTGGGTCAGGCGGGCGGGCGTCAGCGTCATGAACGGCTCTGGCGAGAGGGCGCGCTCGAGAATTGGCGCAAGGAGGGCCACTGGGAAACGTATCCTGTTGAAGACCGGGATGCGAACACCTCGGGGGCCCCTTCGCGATGGGACTTAGGGAGCGCGGGAGCGGGGCGCAAACGAGCGATCATGATGACGCTGTCAGACAAGCTTCATCCAGCGCCTGGATGGCCCCGACCAGGTGGTAGAGCGACGAGGCTGGCGAGGGCTCTTCGCGGAAGGATCCGTCCGCTTCCATGTTCTCGAACCAAAGACCGGGCCGTGGGGTGGCGAGGTAACGGAACAGGCTTTCCGCGCCCGCCCGGGCGATGGCCCAGCCGGCGTCGGGATCGATACCGGCGAGCAAGGCGCCGGCCCGGGTGCGTTCGGTCTGCGGCCACAAGCGGGCGGTGCGGTCGAGGGGCTGGAAGGCCTGGTCCAGGGCCATCAGGGCTACGCCGCGATCACTGTTGATGCCGACCTCTTCGGCCAAGGCGATGAGCTTGCAGGCCGCTTGCCGTGAGCCGGCGTTGTCCGCCAGAGCGGCGTGGCGCAGTAGCAGGAAGCCCCATTCGAACTGGTGGCCGGGCTCGACCTCGGCCTGCGCCAGGACCGCCCAGTCGAGGTCGAACAGTTCGGGGAGGGCGCCTGAAGGCTGAATCAGCCGCTCGCGGGCGAGCCGGCCGATGCGGTTCGAGAGGTCGGCCCAGCCGCCATCGTCACCGGCGTCGCGCCACGCCAGCGCCGCTTCAAACAAATGCATCAGCGGGTTGGCGCGCAGCGGCGCGGCGCGGGAGGCGTTGTCGTGGATGCCGCCGTCCGGCCGACCGATCAACTGGGCCTGCGCCGCCCTGGTGCGCTGGGCTAGGGATTCCAGCCCATGCCCCGGCCCCAAAGCCTGCCTCGCGGCTGACAGGCCCAGCAGGCCGAAGGCCTGCTCATAGGGCTGGGCGCTGTCATCGACCGGGGCGCCGGCCTCGTCGATGGAAAAGCGGAACAGGCCGTCAGGCCGGGTCAGCGGCCCGGTCAGGCTGGCCAGCCCATGGGCAACCGCCTCGCGCCAGGGCCCGCTCCAGCCCATCCGCCCGGCTTGGGCGAACACATAGGTCTGCCGCGCCACCACCCGGGTGCGCCGGGGCAGGGCGACCGGCGCGCCCTCCAGGGTCAGCTTCTCGAAGAACCCGCCCCGCGCATGGTCGGTCCCGACATTCCACCACAGCGGCAGGGCGTCCTCGAACAGCCAGGCCTTCAACCGGTCGCGTAAGATCAGGATGTCGGGCGGGGCTGGCACACCCCGTCTTAGGACGACGGCGACGACGGCTCAACCGCATGCCCGGCCTGAGGCCTTGGCGAAGGGCCCAAGGCGCCCCATCTGCACCCCAACGCTGTTTCAGGAGGAACGCTCATATGTCCCTGTCGCTCTACGACATCTCGATCCCCGTCTATCTCAACGGCCTGCGCAACCTGGTCGCCATCCTCGACAAGTCGAGCAGCCATGCCGGGCCCAACATCGCCAGCTGGCTCGATTCCCGGCTCGCCCCCGACATGCATCCCCTGACCCGCCAGATCCAGATGGCCAGCGACGCGGCCAAGGGCGGCGCGGCGCGTCTCGCCAACATCGAGCCGCCCTCGATGCCCGACACCGAGACCACCATCGACCAGCTGCGCGACCGGCTGGCGGCCACCATCGCCTTCATCCAGACCATCAAGCCCGACCAGGTCAACGGCCGCGAGGCCGCCAGCATCGAACTGAAGTTCCCCAGCGGGGCCATGACCTTCACCGGCCGCGACTTCCTGTTCAACTTCTCGCTGCCGAACTTCTATTTCCACGCGGTCACGGCCTACGGCCTGCTGCGCAAGGAAGGCGCCCCGATCGGCAAGATGGACTTCCTGGCCGGTAGCCGTCAGGCGGCCTAAACGTCCGGTGACTGTCCTCCGGCGCAGCCGGATGACTGTCACCGTCCCGCTAAACCACCGCCGTCGTCTCGATCTCAACCCGCGCGGCGTCCTCGATGAGCCCCTTGACCTCGACCACGGCCATGGCCGGATAGTGGAGGCCAATCAGCTCGCGCCAGAGGGCGCCGACCTCCCGGAGGGCGGCCAGGTACTCGCGCTTGTCGACGACGTACCAGGTCATTCGGACGATGTGTTTGGGGCCGGCCTCGGCCTCGGCCAGCACGGCCAGGGTGTTGAGCAGGACCTGGCGTAGCTGAGCGGCGAATCCGTCCGGGAAGGCGCCGGCCGGGTCCCAGCCGATCTGGCCGGCGACGAAGACCATGCGGCCTTGCGCGGCGACGCCGTTGGAATAGCCCTTGGGCCGGGGCCAGCCTTCGGGAAGCAGGACGGTGTGCACTTAGGTCTCCTTGAGCCGGAAGCGTTGCAGCTTGCCGGTCTGGGTCTTGGGAAGCGTCTCCCGGAATTCCAGGGCGCGCGGGTATTTGTAGGGGGCGATGGCGCCCTTCACGTGGGCCTGGAGTTCACACTTGAGGTCTTCGCTGGCCGCGAAGCCGGCGTTTAACACCACGAAGCCCTTGCAGATCTGGCCGCGTTCGGGATCGGGCACGCCAATCACCGCCGCCTCGGCCACGGCCGGGTGGCGCAGCAGGGCGTCCTCCACCTCCGGCGCGCCGATGTTGTAGCCGGAGGAGATGATCATGTCGTCGCCCCGGGAGACGAACCAGAAGTAGCCGTCCTCGTCGAGCCGGTAGATGTCGCCGGTCAGGTTCCAGCCATCGCGCACGTAATTCGCCTGCCGGTCGTCGGACAGGTAGCGGCAGCCAGTGGGTCCGCGCACCGCCAGCCGGCCGGTTCCGCCGGCCGGCAGCGGCAGGCCCGCCTCGTCGAGGATGCGGGCTTCGAAGCCGGGAACCGCCTTGCCGGTGGCCCCGGGCCGGATGTCTTCGCCGCGGGCCGAGATGAAGACGTGGAACATCTCCGTCGAGCCGATGCCGTCGATGATCCGCACCCCCGTTGCTTCGGCCCACGCGTCGGAGGTGGCGGCCGGCAGCGGCTCGCCGGCCGAGACGCAGGTCTTCAGGCTGGAAAGGTCGTGGTCAGCGGCCAGCTTGAGGAGGTGACGGTAGCCCGTCGGGGCGGTGAACAGCACGCTGGCCCGATGGGTGGCGATGGTCTCGGCCAGGGCCTCGAAACCCGGGCGGTCGCACAGGGCTGTAGCTGCCCCGGCGGCGGCCGGAAACACCACCAGTCCGCCCAGTCCGAAGGTGAAGGCGATCGGCGGCGTGCCGACGGCGATGTCGGTCGGGGTCAGTCGCAGGATGTGGCGGGCGAAGGTGTCGGCCAGGCTGAGGATGTCGCGGTGCAGGTGGACACAGCCCTTGGGCTTGCCGGTTGTGCCGCTGGTGAATGCGATCAGGGCCGGGTCCTCGGCGGCAGTGTCGACGGCCTCGAAGCCGGCCGGCTTGCCGGCGGCGGCGGCCTGCAGGACGTCGCTGTCCATTACCCGCTCAAGCACCGGCGCGGCGGCGCGGGCCTCGGCGGCCGCGTCGATGAGGGCGGTGTCGATCAGCCCGACGCAGATCCGCGCCTTCTCGATCACCGTCGCCAGCTCGCCCGGCCGCAGCATCGGCATGGTGGCGACGACCACGGCCCCGGCTTTCAGAATGGCGAACCAGGCGGTCAGCACCCAGGCGACGTTGGGACCGTGCAGCAGCACCCGGGCGCCGGGGATGACGCCGAGGTCCTCGGTCAACACCCGCGCCATGCGGCCGGAGGCGGCGTCGAGCTGATCCCAGGTCAGCCGGCCGGTCTTCCAGAGGAGCGCCGGACCGTCCGGACCGGCGGCGGCGCGGGCCCGGCGCAGCAGCTCGACGGCGGCGTTGAGCCTTGGCGGATAGTTCAGTCCGTCCAGCAGCAGGACCGGCCGTTGATCCTCCGGCGGCAGGTTGTCGAGGACGAAGCGGTCGAGATGCGCGCTCGCCGTCATGGTCCTAGTTCCCCTCGAACACCGGCTGCCGCTTGGCGGCGAAGGCCTCGTAGGCTCGGCGGAAGTCCTGGGTCTGCATGCAGATGGCCTGGGCCTGGGCCTCGGCCTCGATGGCGGCGTCGAGGCTCATGTCCCATTCGACGTTGAGCTGGGTCTTGGTCATGCCGTGGGCGAAGGTCGGGCCGCTGGCCAGGCTCAAGGCCAGCTCCCGCGCCGTCTCCATCAGGGCCTCTGGCGCGACCAGCCGATTGTGGAAGCCCCAGCGCTCGCCCTCCTCGGCGGTCATGTTGCGGCCGGTGAACAAGAGCTCCGAGGCTCGCCCCTGGCCGATCAGCCGGGGCAGGATGGCGCAGGCGCCCATGTCGCAACCGGCCAGGCCGACCCGGGTGAACAGAAACGCCGTCCTGGCGTTCGGCGTGGCGATGCGGATGTCGCTGGCCATGGCCATGATCGCCCCGGCCCCGGCGCAGACTCCGTCGACGGCGGCGATCAGCGGCTGCGGGCAGGCCCGCATGGCCTTGACCAGGTCGCCGGTCATATGGGTGAAGGCGAGCAACTCGGGCATGCTCATCCGGGTCAGCGGCCCGATGATCTCATGCACGTCGCCGCCGGAGGAGAAGTTGCCGCCGGCCCCGGTGATCACCACCACCTTGCAATCGTCCGCCGCCGCCAGGTTGCGGAACAGGCTCCGCATCTCGGCGTAGGACTCGAAGGTCAGCGGGTTCTTCCGCTCCGGCCGGTTGAGGGTCAGGGTCCCGACCCCGTCCTCGACGGACCACAGGAAATGCTCGGCGCGATAGTCGCTCGCCTTCATGGGGTGGCTCCTCCAGCGGTGGCCTGCAGCGATTTCTTGGTTCGCTCCAGCAGGCGGGTCAGGTCTTCGGCCTCACCGGCGTCGAGGCCGGAGAGCAGGGTCTCGATCCAGTGTTCGTGGGCCAGCGCCATCTCGTCGAACCGCGTCTGGCCCGGCGCGGTCAGCCGCAGCCGCTGCACCCGCCGGTCCCCGCTGGCCAGCCGCTCGACCCAGCCGTCGGCCTTCAGCCGCGCCGCCAGGCCGGTGATGTTGCCGTTGCTGACCATCAGCATCCGGGACAGCTCGCCCATGGTCAGGCCCGCCTCGCCGGCCCGGTCGAGGGCCGAGAGCATGTCGAAACGGGGCAGGGTCGAGCCGAACTCGTCGCGCAGCCGCTGGGCGATGCGCTGCTCGATGGCGGTCGAGCAGGTCAGCAGCCGCAGCCACAGGCGCAAGGATCGCTTGCCGTCCGGCGCGCCGCCGAGGCGGTCGGGGAGGGAGACGGCGCTCACAGCTCACCTCCAGCCACCGGCAGCGCGGCGCCGTTGATGCCGCCGGCCTCCGCGCCGCAGAGGAAGAGGATGGTCGCCGCGACCTCCTCCGGGGTGATCAATCGTCCCTGCGGGTTGGAGTCGGCCAGCGCCGCGCGGGCCTCCTCCGGGCTACGGCCGGTCTTGCCGGCGATCTGTTCGACGGAGCGGGCGACGAGGTCTGTGTCGGTGAACCCGGGGCAGACAGCGTTGACCGTCACGCCCCTGGCGGCCACCTCCAGCGCCAGGGCGCGGGTCAGGCCGACGAGGCCGTGCTTGGCGGCGACGTAGGCGGAGACGTAGGCGTAGCCCTTCAGCCCCGCCGTCGAGGCGACGTTGACGATCCGCCCCCATCCGCTGGCCAGCATGTCCGGCAGCAGCTGACGGGCCGCTTCGGCCGGCGCCTCGAGATTAAGCGCCAGCACGGCCCGCAGGTCGGTGGCGGTGGTCTTCAGGAACGGCGCGGAAGGCGCGGCGCCGGCGTTGTTGATCAGGATGTGGACCGGTCCGAAGCGCATCCGGCCGGCGGCGATCGCGGCGGCGAGCGCGGCCGGATCGGTGACGTCAGCCGGGGCGACCAGGGCCTCGCCGGCCAGCATCGTCTGGGTTTCTTCCAGCCGTCCGCGGACACGGCCGAGCAGCGACAGCCGCGCACCGGCCGCCGACAGCGCCAGCGCGCAAGCCCGGCCGATACCGGAACCGGCCCCGGTGACCAAGGCATGCTTTCCGCTGAGGCTCATACCGGTGCCGCCTGCTGCTGCCCTTCCAGGTTTCTGGCCAGGTTGCGGGCGAGCTGGCTGAAGCCGGCAAGGTACTGCACGGGCGGTTGGGCGGCGAACCAGCCCTGCTCGGCGGCGGCCCGCAGGGTCCAATTGGGGTCGGCCAGATGCGGCCGGGCCAAGGCGCAGAGGTCGGCCCGGCCGGCGGCCAGGATCGAGTTGACGTGGTCAGTCTCGTAGATGTTGCCGACCGCCATGGTCGCCACCCCGGCCTCGTTGCGGATGCGGTCGCTGAACGGGGTCTGGAACATGCGGCCGTAGAGCGGTTGCGCATCGGGCGTGGTCGATCCCGCCGAGACGTCGATCAGGTCGCAGCCGGCCTGCGCGAACGCCCGGGCGATGGCGACCGAGTCCTCAGGCGTCAGGCCATCCTCGACCCAGTCGGTGGCCGACAGCCGCACCGACATCGGCTTGTCGTCCGGCCAGGCGGCGCGCATGGCGGCGAAGACCTCCAGCGGAAAGCGCAGACGGTTCTCGAGACTGCCGCCGTAGGCGTCCGTCCGCTTGTTGGAGACCGGCGTCAGGAAGGACGACAACAGATAGCCGTGGGCGCAGTGCAGCTCGACCATGTCGAACCCGGCCTCGTCGGCAAGGCGAACGGCGCGGACGAAGTCGGCGGTGACACGGTCCATGTCGGCACGGGGCATCGGGCGCGGAACCCGGTCCCGTTCCGACCAAGGTATGGTCGACGGCGCGATCAGCTCCCAGCCGCCGTCTTCCAGCGGCAGGTCGGCGCGCGGACCCCACGGCCGTTCGACGGAACCCTTGCGGCCGGCATGGGCTAGCTGGATGGCAATGCGCGATCCCTGGCCATGGACGAAG
>JBKJSF010000108.1:0-7248 GCA_046595895.1 Caulobacter sp.
CCCGAAATGGCCGACGTTGTCGGGGCTGTAGATGGCCTGCATCTGGCTGCGCAGGACCACCTCGTTGACGACCTCGGCGTGGGCCGTGTCGCGGGTCTCGTCCAGCAGCTTGTTGAAGCGTTTGGTGGTCGGCGGCTCGCCCTTGTTCCAGGGCTTGGCGATGGTCTGGAGGAAGTCGGCCAGATTGAAGATCTTTTCCTGGCTGGGGGTGTCGTGGACCCGGTAGATCAGGGGGACCTTCTTTTGCTCCAGCGTCTCGGCGGCGCAGACATTGGCCTGGATCATCATCTCCTCGATCAGGCGGTGGGCCTCCAGCGACTTGCGCGGCTCGATGGCGGCGATGCCGCCGTCGGGGGCCATGATGATGCGGCGCTCGGGGCTCTCGATGGCCAGGGGGCTGCGCTTGAGGCGGCCCTTCAGCAGGGTCGAATAGGCGTTCCACAGCGGATAGAGGATGGCCTCCATGATCGGACCGGTCGTGTCGTCGGTGCCGCCGCCGTTCTCGACGCCGTCGATAGCAGCCTGGGCCTGTTCGTAGCTGAGCTTGGCGTGGCTGCGCATCAGGCCGCGGTGGAACTTGTGACCGGTCTTCCGGCCCGAGGCGTCGAACACCATGCGCACGGCCATGGTGGCGCGGTTCTCGCCCTGTTTCAGGCTACACAGGCCGTTCGACAGCCGCTCGGGCAGCATCGGCTCGACCCGGTCGGGGAAGTAGGTGGAGTTGCCCTTTTCGCGGGCCTCGGCGTCCAGCGCCGTGCCGTGGCGGACATAGGCGGCGACATCGGCGATGGCCACCCAGACCACCCAGCCGCCCTCGTTGCGCGCATCGTCGTCCGGATGGGCGAAGACGGCGTCGTCATGGTCGCGGGCGTCGGAGGGGTCAATGGTGATCAGCGGCAGGTCGCGCAGGTCCTCGCGGCCCTTCAGGGTGGCTTCCCGCGCCTCCTCGGCTTCCGCCTCGGCCTGGGGACTGAAGCCGGTGGGGATGCCGTGGGCGTGGATGGCGATCAGGGAGGCGGCGCGCGGCTCATCCTCGCGGCCGACCACTTCCAAGAGCTTGCCGTTCTTGGGGCCGTAACGCTCGCGCGGTCCACCCAGCTGGATTTGCGCCACCACCAAGTCGCCGTCCTTGAGGTCGCGGCCATCGTTTTCGGTGAGCAGCAGGACGTCGCGGCTCTTGCGATCGACCGGCTCGACCCGGATTTCGCGCCGCACCTTGCGGATGACGCCGAGGATCTTGTGGGCGCTCTGGCCCAGCCGCTTGATGACCCGGGCCTCGATCTCGCCATTCTCCAGCCGCTCGTAGCGGACCAGCAACTTCTCGCCGAGCCCCGGGGCTCCGGCGGTCTTCTCGGCCTTGTCGGGCGCCAGCCTGGCCAGCGGCGCGTCATCGCCGCCCTTGGAGAGGCGCACGTAGAGGTCGCCGTCGGCATCGCGCTCGACCACCTCGGCCACCCCGACGGGCGGCAGCGCCCCGGCCTCGGCGAAGCCGCGCCGGCCGCGTTTGCCCAACTCGCCCTTGGTCTCCAGCTCGCGCAGCATCTCGCGCAGCGCCCGGCGGTCGGCGCCCTTCAGCCCGAAGTGGCGGGCGATGTCGGCCTTTCCGGCCTCGCCGGCGTCACGCAGGAAGGCGATCAGGGTGTCCTTGTCGGGCAGGCCCTGGGGAGTCTTGGAGGAGGAGGTTTTCGGGGTCTTCGGTTTGGCCATGGTCCTGGCATAACGCGCCGGGCTCCTGAGCGCACCTATTGCCTGACGAGCAGGGTGTAGCCGACGGTTCGCCGCTCGCCCGGCGCCAGCACGATAGGCATCACCTGGCCGCCATCCCGGGCGACCAGCTTGGCGGTCGAACGGACCACCTTGTAGACCCGGCCATAGTCGACCAGCCGCAGCTCAAAGGTCGCCGGCGCCTGGGTATTGTTCACCGCCTCCACCGAATAGACGAACTCGGTGTCGCGCTTGCCGCGGCCCTTGCCAGTCTTGCTGACCAGGGTGGGCGTCACCTCGACCTGCCGCGAGTCTTGCAGAACCAGGTCGAAGGGGGCGCCGATGGCGCTGTTCTCGAACTTGAACTCGCCGGCCAACAGGCGACCGCTGGGGGTTTCCTGGCCGATCATGGCGTTGCCGCCGGGCAGGGGCAGGCCGAGGCCGGCCTCCTTGCGATTCTTCATCCGCAGCATCAGCGCCACTGGCCGCGCCTGCACATCGGCGGCCCAGGCCTCGCCCGGCCAGCTGGTGAACCGGTAGACCCGGTCAAAAGCCACCGCTTCGGCGTCGAGCATCAACAGCTGTTTGGTCTGCCGCGCCGCCACGGTGGTCGGGTAAGGCAGGGCGTAAAGTTTGTAGTCGCCAAGCTCCGACTGCTCCGCCTTGGCATCCTCGGCAGGCGGAGGGGGCGGAGGCGCTGGGGGAGGCGGCGGGGGCGGTGGAGCCATGGAGGCCAAATTCCCTCTTTCGCGGCGGCTGCCGGTCACGAACAGTTCCTCTTCGTAGGCGAAATTGAGCCCTGTCAGCCAGCAGGCCGGGCTCTTGCCCTTGCCGTAGACCACCGTCGCCCGGGTCTTCCAGCTGCGCGCCACGTCGCCGGCCACCACCTGGGTCGGCGCGTCGGTAAAGGTCGTGGCGCTGTCGTTGCTCAGTGTGATCCAACCGGTCAGGTCCAGGGTCCGGCCGTCGGGCCGCACCGTGGCCACGTAGTTTGCTTTCCAATTCAGGCCGACAGCCAGGTAGGTCAGCCGCACCCTGTAGGTTCCGGCCGCCTTGGCGCGCACCGTCATGGACAGGGTAGGCTCGGCCGACAGCTTTTCCGGGATTTTGTCGAAGACCAGGCGCTCCGGCTCGCCGCTGCAGCCCATGGCTTCGAAGCCGCCGTCGACCTCCATCACCACGCCGTTCGGCCCCGACCGCAAGATCGCGCGCCGCTCGGTTTCGACGCCAGTCACGGGGTTGGTCCGCACCAGCCGGACCGGCTCACCGATGGCCGCGGCGATGATGGAGCCGGGGCTCATCAGGTTGTAGTCCTGGTTGCGCTCGACCATCGTCGCCGGCAGGCCATCCAGCGCCGCCGTGGCCGGCACGATGCCCGCCGCCACACCCCGGAAGGTGACCTTGCTCTGGCCGGCCGGGATCTCGACCGTCCGCCATTCGGTGACCAACGCCAGCCCCGAGCGTCCGTCATAGTAGCCGCGCCCGCCATTGGGGTCCTGGTAGATGGTCAAGGCCACCGAGTCCGGCCTGGCCGAAACCTGCGCATGGGCTGGCGCGGCCAGCAGCGCCGGCAGCCATGCGGTCAGGATCAACCAGGTCCGCGACATGGCGTCAGTACTCGGCGTCGAGCGTGGCCGTCAGGGTCGTCTCGCCGTTGGCCGGTACCGGCACGTCCCAAGCGAAGGTGTCTGAATTCAGCCGGCGGCCCTTGAGGCTCTCCTCGACCACCTTGCCATTGCGGCCCAGGCCCGACTGGCGCACCTGCACGACCACCGGCTCCGGGCGGGCGTTACGGACCAGGTAGGTCATGGTGTAGCGCGTCCGGCCGCCGATGCGCCGGTCGGCGGTGACCAGGGTCGGCTGCACGGTCACATCGAAGGCCTGGCCGGTCTGGATGGACAGGTCGGAGCCGGCCGGGGTGTGGCCAATCTCGTTCTCGCCGATGAACTTGGGGTTGCCCTGCTGGTCGCGGACATAGAAGCGCACCGTGCCGGCCGGCATCGGCTCGCTGCCGCCCCCGGCCGCGAACTCCAGCTTCACGGCCGCCGAGATCGGTTGTTCCTGGCTGGCGAAGCCGCCGAAGTCGAGGCGATAGACCTTGCTGGCCGGCGCCCCGCTCACGTCGAGAAACGAGACCTGTTTGGACTGGCTTTCGGCGATAGTTGTCCGCTCCTTGAGCGGATAGAGGTAGAAGTCGGCCAGCGGGACCGCCGTGCCGGTCACCGTGCCGGCCCCCTTGATGGTCGGCGGGCTGTAGCGCACGCCCTGGCCGGTGTTGCCGGCCACCAGCTGTACCTCGGCGCCGGTGAAATCGACGCCGGTATTGTTGCTCAGGGTTATCCAGCCCTGGACATCCATCCTGCCGTTCTTCTCGTCGAACAGGGCGACATAGTCGGCGCTCCAGCCCAGGCCGCCCGTCAGGTAGGTCAGCTTGGTCTGGCGCGGGCCGGCCTGGGCGGCGTCAACCGTCACTGACAGGGTCGGCCGGGCACGCAGGTTGGGCGGCACCTTGTCGAAGATCACCCGGGTCGGCACGCCGTCCTCGCGCAGGATCTCGATGCGGTCGCCAATCTGCAGCACCACGCCGTTGTTCACCGCGAGGATCTTGGCCGTCTCGGTCACCTGCTGGCCGTTGCCTGGGTTGGTCCGGACGATCTTCACCGTCTCACCAACCGCCTTTTCCATCAGCTTCTGGGGGCTGAGCAGGTCGTAGTCGAAGTTCTGCTCGATGATCGAAATGCCCTGCGCCGACAGGGTCACCGTCTCCGACCGGATCTGCGGCGAGACATCCTTGAACTCGATCCGCTGGCGGCCGGCCGTCAGGTTTTCAGTGCGGGTGTCTTCCACCAGCGTCTGGCCCGAATTGTAGATGGTCACCGACAGCTGGCGTGGTTGGGCCCATGCCGCGCTCAGGGGGGGCGTGGTGGCGGCGAGCGCGAACACGCTGGCGGCGAGGAGAAGACGGCGCATTGGGAGAACCTCGCTTGGATTTACAAAGGCAAGTTGGCATCGGCCGACAGGGCTGTCGATAGCCATTTGCGGGGCGGGTCACGACTTGCCGCCCACCCACTCCCGCACATCCCGGCATTCGCCGGGATGTGCGGGAGTGGGGGCGGAACTCTTAGGCCTTGGCCTTCTTCGGCGCGGCCTTCTTCGCCGCCGCCTTCTTCTTGGCCACCACGGCCTTGCCGGCGATCCGCTTCTCGGCCGGGTTCTTGGCCGGCGGCTTTTCCCCCGGCTTTTTCGCGGCCTTCACGGCGGGAGCCTTCTTCGCCGCCGCCTTCCGGACCGGCTTCTTACCGCCGCCCTTCGCCACCCGCTCGGCGATCAGGCTGACGGCCTCCTCGAGGGTGACCTCCAGCGGGTCCTTGCCGCGCGGCACGTTGGCGTTGGTCGAGCCGTGCTTGATGTAGGGGCCAAAGCGTCCCGACAGGATCTTGATCGGCTCGCCGTCCTCGGGGTGATTGCCCAGTTCCTTCAGCGCCGACGCCTGACCACGCGCGCTGCGCCCGCCGGCCCGCTTCTCGGCCAGCACCGCCACGGCGCGGTTGAGCCCCACATCGAACACCTCGTCGGCGCTCTCCAGGTTCGCGTAGGTCCCGTCGTGCAGCACGTAAGGGCCGTACCGGCCGATGCCGGCCTGGATCATCTTCCCGCCCTCCGGGTGGGGCCCGACATCGCGCGGCAGCTCCAGCAGGCGCAGGGCCTTGTCGATATCCATCGTCTCCGGCGACCAGCCCTTGGGCAGGCTGGCTCGCTTGGGCTTCTCGCCGGCCTCTTCGACGTAGGGACCGAACCGGCCGTTCTTCAGCCAGACCGCCTGCATGGTCTTGGGGTTCACCCCCAGCTCGCGGTCGGTTACCTCGGCCGCGTCGCCATCGCCTTCCGACTGGGCGATGGGCCGGGTGAAGCGGCATTCGGGGTAGTTGGAACAGCCGATGAAGGCCCCGAACTTGCCGGTCTTCAACGACAGCCGGCCGGTGCCGCAGGTGGTGCACAGGCGCGGGTCGGAGCCGTCGTCCTTGGCCGGGAAGATGTGTGGCCCCAGGCTCTCGTTCAGCGCGTCCAGCACCTGGGTGACCCGCAGCTCGCCGATCTCGTCGGCGGCGGCATGGAAGTCGGTCCAGAACTCGCGCAGCAGCGCCTTCCATTCCAGCTTGCCGTCGCTGACCAGGTCGAGCTTTTCCTCGAGGCCGGCGGTGAAATCATACTCGACGTAGCGGGCGAAGAACTGCTCGAGGAAGGCCGTCACCAGCCGTCCCTTGTCCTCCGGGATGAAGCGGTTCTTCTCCATCCGCACGTAGGCCCGGTCGCGCAGCACGGTCAGGATCGAGGCGTAGGTCGAGGGCCGGCCGATGCCGAGCTCTTCCATCTTCTTGACCAGGCTGGCTTCCGAATAGCGCGGCGGCGGCTCGGTGAAATGCTGGTCGGCCTTCGAGGACAACACCTTGGCGGCCGCGCCCTCGTTGATGACGGGCAGGCGGGCGCTGTCCTCGTCGTCGGCGTCATCACGGCCCTCTTCGTAGACGGCGAGATAGCCCGGGAACTGCACCACCTGGCCGGTGGCGCGCAAGGCGGTGGCCGCGTCGGCGCCTTCCAGGTCGACGGTCGTCCGCTCGATGCGGGCCGACTCCATCTGGCTGGCGATCATCCGCTTCCAGATCAGCTCGTACAGCCGGCCCAGATCGCCTTCGAGGCGCAGCTTGCCGGGGTTGCGGTTCAGCGAGGTCGGCCGGATGGCTTCGTGGGCCTCCTGGGCGTTCTTGGCCTTGGCCTTGTAGTGTCGAGCGCTCTCGGGGACGTAGTCCTTGCCATACAGGCCGGCGATCACGTCGCGCGCCTCGGCCAGGGCCTCGGGGGCGGCTTGCACGCCGTCGGTCCGCATGTAGGTGATCAGGCCGGTGGTCTCGCCGCCGATGTCGATGCCTTCATACAGCTTCTGCGCCGCCTGCATGGTCCGCTGGGCGTTGAAACCCAGCTTGCGGGATGCCTCCTGCTGCAGGGTCGAGGTGGTGAAGGGCGGCGGCGGCGAGCGCTTGGCCGGCTTCTTCTCGACCGATTTGACGACGAAGGTCGTCGCCTGCACGGCCGCCTTGGCCCCCATGGCTGTTGCTTCGTCGCCCAGGTCGAACTTGGTCAGCCGCTTGCCCTGGTGGGTGACCAGCCGGGCGGTGAAGGGCTCGGCGCCGGCCGAGACCTCGGCGTCGACGCTCCAGTATTCCTGTGTGCGGAACTTCTCGATCTCGACCTCTCGGTCGACGACCAGCCGCAGCGACACCGACTGCACCCGTCCGGCCGAGCGCGAGCCCGGCAGCTTGCGCCACAGCACTGGCGACAGGGTGAAGCCGACCAGATAGTCCAGCGCCCGCCGCGCCAGGTAGGCGTCGACCAGCTCCATGTCGATCTGGCGCGGGTTGGCCATGGCGTCGAGCACGGCGGTCTTGGTGATGGCGTTGAAGGTGACCCGGCTGACAGCCTTGTCCTTGATCGCCTTCTTCTTCTGCAGGATCTCCAGCACGTGCCAGCTGATCGCCTCGCCTTCGC
>JBKJSF010000183.1:0-24555 GCA_046595895.1 Caulobacter sp.
GCCCAGGCCCGTTTCGCCCAGCCGGCCGTTCAGGCCGCGCCCCAAAGCTCGGCAATGACCGAAACCGTCGCCCTCGCCAGCTTCGACGACGTCCTCAAGCTGATCGAGGCCAAGCGCGACATTGGTTTGAAACTCGACGTAGACCGCTACCTTCGTCTGGTCAGCTACCGTCCCGGCGCCATCGTCTACGAACCGGCCCGGGGCACGCCGGCCAACTTCGCCGGCCGCCTGGTCTCCCGCCTCAAGGAATGGACTGGCCAGCCTTGGCTGGTCGCGGCCGAGGGGGGCGGCGGGGCCGAAACCGCGTGGGAAAAACAGAAACGCGAGCAGAAGGAAGCCCGCGCCGAGATCGAGGCCGACCCCTGGGTCCGATCGGTGATGGAAGCCTTCCCTGGCGCCGAGATCCTCGGTGTGAAGCAGCTTGCCATTCCGCAGGGGGAAGCCGCTACCGAACCGCCTGTGGAACCGGAAGACGAGGATTAAGCGAAGCGCCCTTCTCCCGTCGTCGGGAGAAGGTGGCCCCCGAAAGGGGTCGGATGAGGGCAGCGCCGGCTTTCGAAGGCTGAGCAGCGCCAAACCCACCCACCGGCGGTGCTGCCCTCACCCGACGGCTTCGCCGCCACCCTCTCCCGACAAGCGGGAGAGGGAAAAAACAAACGGGGAGAGAACCAATGACCGCCGCCAACGGCCGCAAATCCATCTTCATCACCGGCGCCGCCTCGGGCATGGGCCTGGAGACAGCCCGCCTGTTCGCGTCCGAAGGCTGGTTCGTCGGCGCCGTCGACGTCAACACCGCCGGCCTGGAGGCCCTCAAGGCCGAGCTCGGCGACGCCGTCCAGACCCAGGTCCTCGACGTCGCCGACCGCGCGGCCTACGCCGCCGCTCTGGACACCTTCTCAGCCACCACCGACGGCAAGCTCGACCTGCTCTTCAACAACGCCGGCATCGGCCGGGGCGGTCCGTTCATCGACATGCCGTGGGAAGACGTCATGGCCGTGGTCAACATCAACTTCGTCGCCGTCCTCTCCGGCATCCACCTGGCCGCCCCCCTGCTCAAGGCCACCCCGAACAGCCTCTGCTTCACCACCTCATCCTCCTCGGCCATCTTCGGCATCCCCAACATCGCCGTGTACTCAGCGACGAAGCATGCGGTGAAGGGCCTGACCGAGGCCCTGTCGGTCGAGCTCCGCGCCCACGGCGTCCGCGCCGCCGACACCCTGCCCGGCATGATCGACACCCCGATCCTGCCCGACGAGGCAAAAGCCAACGCGCCCACCGAAGGCATGTGGCGGCTCACACCTCCGCGAGAAGTGGCCCAGGCGGTCTGGGACGCCTACCATTCGGACAAGATCCACTGGTATGTGCCGACTGAACTCGAGGCCTACGACGTGATGCAGACCCAGGCGCCCGAAGCCATCCGGGATCAGATGCTGACCGCCGGCGGCCTCTTCAGTCAGAAAAGCGAGTAGGCATGAAAGACCTCCAGGGGCTGATGAAACAGGCCCAGGCCATGCAGGCCAAACTGGCCGAGGCCCAGGAAAAGGCCGCCGCCATCGTCGTCGAGGGCACGAGCGGCGGCGGCATGGTGAAGGTGACCCTGAGGGGCGCCGGGGAACTCTCCGGCGTCGAACTGGACGACAGCCTGCTGACCCCCGGCGAAGGCGAGGTCATCGCCGACCTCCTCATCGCCGCCCACGCCGACGCCCGCCGCAAGCTGGAAGCCCAGACGGCGGAGCTGATGCAGGCGGCGGCCGGCCCCCTGGCCGGGATGAAGATCCCGGGGATGCCGTTCTAGTGACACATCGCTGGCTCGGGGACTGAATCGTGCAGGCCTGTCCTTGTTGCGGCTTTGAGACATTCACGTCCGCTGAGTATGGGTCGTTCGACACATGCCACATATGCGGCTGGGAAGATGATCCATGGCAGCTTGCTGACCCGACGTTGGCGGGCGGCGCCAATCCGCCTTCCCTTGTGCAGGCACAGCAAAATTTCGAGAATTTCGGCGCCGCTTTCCCGGAGGTCGTTCCATACCTCACCCCTCGGACTTCCACCGAGGGGTGCAGCGAAGTTTGGCGACGCTTCGAACCCGGCCGCGACAGTGCTACCAAACTGGACGCCCCTCCTTATTGGACTGTTACCTAATCATGGCCTCCGTCGCCGGCCCCGAGATCGAACGCCTCATCAGCTTGCTGGCCAAGCTGCCGGGCCTCGGGCCCCGCTCGGCCCGCCGCGCGGCCCTCACCCTGCTCAAGCGCCGCGACCTGCTGCTCGGCCCCCTGGCGTCCGCCCTCGCCGACGCCCAGGCCAACGTCAAGACCTGCTCAACCTGCGGCAGCCTCGATACCTGCGACCCCTGCAGCCTCTGCGCCGACTCCCTGCGTGACCGCACCCTGATCTGCGTGGTCGAGGAGGTCGGCAGCATCTGGGCCATGGAGCGGGCAGCGGCTTTCCGCGGCCGCTACCACGTGCTCGGGGGACTGCTGTCAGCGCTCGACGGCGTCGGCCCCGACAACCTGCGGATCAACGAACTGACCCAGCGTGTCACCGAAGGCGACATCCGCGAGGTGGTCCTGGCCCTGCCCGCCACCGTCGACGGCCAGACCACCGCCCACTACATCGCCGAGCGCCTCAGTAACCTCGACGTCGCCGTGACCATGCTGGCCCGCGGCGTCCCCGTCGGCGGCGACCTCGACTGGCTGGACGACGGCACCATCGCCCAGGCGATGCGGGCGCGGCGGCCGGCTTAGAGCGAAGCGACCCTTCTCCCGCTTGTCGGGAGAAGGTGGCCGCGTAGCGGCCGGATGAGGGCAGCACCGGCTCCGGAAGACAACGCCCGTTCTGGCGCCAACAGCGCCGCCGCCGATCACCCACCTTCCGCGCTGCCCTCATCCGACCCCCTTCGGGGGCCACCTTCTCCCGGCGAGCGGGAGAAGGAACCCTATGGGCCTGACCCGAGAGTCACGCTAAGAACCAACCATGAACGCCGCCGCCCTTGCCCTGATCGTCGCCGCCGCCTTCGCCCTGCTGGCCGTGGTCGCCCTCGCCTGGGCGCTGATGGAGCGCCGCCGGGCCGCCGCCGCCGAGGCCAAGGCCTGGTCGCTGCAGGAACTGTTCACCACCGCCGACGCCCGCGCCCGCATGCTGGAGGACCAGTCCGGGACCACCGCCGAACTCCTCAAGGCCCAGGCCGAGCAACAGGCCGGCGCCGTCGCCGAGGCGCTGATCAAGCGCACCGAGGAGAGCTTCCGCAACCGCGAACTGCAGGCCGAGGCCCGCCTCGCCGCGCAGCTCAAACCGGTCGCCGACACCCTGATCAAGTTCGAGGCCCAGGTCACCGCTGTCGAAAAGGCCCGGGCAGAGGAACAGGGCGGGCTGAAACAACAGATCACCGCCCTGATGGAAGCCTCCGTCGCCACCCAGGCCGAGGCCCGCAAGCTCTCCACCGCCCTGCGCCGCGGGGCCGGCGTCCAGGGCCGCTGGGGCGAACAGACCCTGCGCAATGTGCTCGAAGCCGCCGGCCTCGCCCACCAGTACGACTTTGTCGAACAGTTCAGCCTCGACACCGAGGAAGGCCGCCGCCGCCCGGACGTCAAGGTCCGCATGCCGGCCGGGGCCGTCTTCGCCATCGACGCCAAATGCTCCCTCAACGCCTTCATGGACGCCCAGGAAGCCACCGACGATGTCCTGCGCGAGGCGGCCATGGTCCGCCACGCCGCCAGCGTCCGCGGCCACATGCAGGGCCTCTCGGCCAAGAGCTACTGGGACCAGTTCGCCTCCGAACGCTCGCCCGATTTCGTGGCCATGTTCGTGCCCGGCGACGGTTTCCTGGCCGCCGCCCTCGAACGCCTGCCGGACCTGCTGACTGAGGCCATGGACAAGCGGGTGCTGATCGTCACCCCGACCACCCTGTTCGCCCTCTGCAAGGCCGTTGCCTACGGCTGGAGGGTCGAGGAGCAGGCGGCCAACGCCGACCAGATCGCCAAGCTCGGCCGCGACCTCTACGCCCGCCTCTCGGTGATGGGCGGCCACGTCGCCGCCATGGGCAAGGCGCTGGAGACCGCCACCGGCCGCTACAACCAGTTCGTCGCCAGCCTCGAGACCCAGGTCCTCACCCAGGCCCGCCGCTTCGAGGACCTCAAGGTTGACCACGAGGGCAAGGAAATTCCCGAGCTGAGCCCCATCGAGGGCGGCATCCGGCCGCTGGCCAAACTCTCTTCCGAAGCGCCCACCCTTTCCGACAAGCACTGAAACGGCTAGCGACATCCCATGTTAGAAATCGGCGCCATTCTCGCGGCAATCATCTGGGGCATCGCCTGGTTCGTCCGCGACCTGCCCGGCATCCTGGCCTCCCGCCGCACCGGGACCATCCGCAGCAAGTCCTACGGCGCCCCGCTGATCCGGCGCGAGGACGACCCCGAGCGGTTCGATCGGCTGATCGCCTATCGGCGCAAACAGCTGATATGGCCGACCCTGATGATCCTGGGCGCCCTGGTCTATGTCCCGGTGATGCTGGTCCTGCGCGGCGTCCTCATGGCGCCCGCCTGAAGGGTCCTGCGACCAAGCCCCAGCTTGACGCTCAACTATCGAGACACTACCTCCCGCCCATCATGGCCATCCGTCGCATCCTGACCGTCGACAACGCCGCCGATCTGGCGGTGCTGAAGAAGACGTCCGTCCCCGTCGAGACCGTCACCGACGAGATCCGCGTCCTGATGGACGACATGCTGGAGACCATGTACGCCGCCCCCGGCATCGGCCTGGCCGCCGTGCAGGTCGGCGAGCCGCTGCGCATCATCGTCATGGACCTGGCCCGCGACGGCGAGGAGGCGGCCCCCCGTTTCTTCATCAATCCCGAGATCGTCGAGAAGAACGACAACCTCTTCGGCTACGAGGAAGGCTGTCTGTCGGTGCCTGACATCTACGAGACCGTCGAGCGCCCCGACCAGGTCCACATCCGCTACCTCGACTACAACGGCAACGCCGTCGAGGAAGCCGCCGACGGCCTCTATGCCGTCTGCATCCAGCACGAGATGGACCACCTCGAAGGCGTCCTCTTCATCGACCACCTCAGCCGCCTGAAGCGCGACCGCGCCATCACCAAGGTGAAAAAGGCGGCCCGGGCCGCTTAGCGCGCGAAGCGTCCTTCTCCCCACAAGCGGGAGAAGGGACCGTTGACTCGTCACTCGTTCGATAAATATAACCAAACAGTTCTGCAACTTCTTGGTTATAAAATGACCCCCGCCACCCGCCTCGACGCCACTTTCCAGGCCCTCGCCGACCCGACCCGCCGCGCCATCCTCGCCCGGCTGGCGTCGGGCGAAGCCAGTGTGGGCGACCTGGCCCACCCCTTCGCCATGTCCCAGCCGGCTATCTCAAAACACATCAAGGTCCTCGAACGGGCCGGCCTGGTCACCCGCGGCCGCGACGCCCAGCGTCGCCCAGTCCGCATCCAGGCCGCCCCGCTCGCGGAAGCCAACGGCTGGCTCGAAGACTACCGCCGCCTCTGGGAAGCCAATTTCCAGCGCCTCGACGCCCTGCTCGAAGACCTGCAGGCCGCCATCCCCAAACCCAAATCCTGAGGAAACCGCCATGACTTTCACCACCCAGGTAACCACCCCGTCCGACCGCGAGATCACCGTCACCCGCGCCGTCCGGGCCCCGCGCGATCTCGTCTGGCGCGCCTACACCGATCCGGCGCTGATCCCCCGCTGGCTGCTGGGACCGCCCGGCTGGACCATGCCGGTCTGCGAGATGGACGCCCGCGTCGGCGGCGCCTACCGCTACCTCTGGCGCTCGGAAACGGATGGCACGGCGTTTGGCCTGGCCGGCGTCCACCGCGACGTCGAGGCCCCCGCCCGCCTCGTCGCCACCCAGACCTTCGAGCCCGACATGATGGGTGGCGAGAGCCTGGTCAGCACGACCTTCAACGAGACCGAGGGGGTGACCACCATCGCCACCACCATCCTCTACGCCAGCCAGGACATCCGCGACGCCGCCGCCGCCACCGGCATGGCCGACGGCATGGAGGCCGGCTACCAGCGCCTCGAATCTCTGTTGCCCGACTTCGCGGCCGTTTGACGCGGGGGGATCATCCGATGATCACCATCCACAACTTCCCCAGAGGGGCGCGGGCCTGTGGGTCATGTGGCTGTGCGAGGAGCTGGGCGTGCCCTACCGCTTCTCCCCGGTGACCTTCCCGCCCGGCGACGCCTACCTGGCCCTCAATCCGCTCGGCAACGTGCCCTTCCTGGAGGGCGAGGACGGCGTCGCCATCAACGAGAGTATCGCCATGCTGCTCTATGTCGCCCAGCGCCATGGCCCGACGCCGCTGCTGCCGGCGGCCGACGATCCGGACCTGGCAAAAGTTCTGCAGCTGACGGTGATGAGCGAGACCGCCATCGGCATGTCGATGAACCCGCTGATGGCGGCCAGGTTCGGCGCCCCGGACGAACACAGGCGCAACTGGTCGGTCGGCGTCCTTGAGCAGGTCCTCGCAACCTCCGTGGCCCACATCGAGGCCCAGCTGAGCGACGGCGCCTTTCTGGTCGCCGACCGCCTCACCCTGGCGGACCTGGCCTTCGCCACAGCGCTTGGCATCTGGCGCGGCGCCCTGGGTGGCGTGCTCAGCGAGCGGATGGCGGCCTATCACGCCAGGCTGGCTGAGCGGCCGGCGTATCAGCGGGCCGTGGCGGTGATGGCGGCCTGAACACGCCCGCGTGCCGTCCAATTGACTCGCCCGTGATCGGCTCCACATTCCACATGGGGCCGTACCGGAGAGACCGCATGCTGATCCGCCACGCCGGCGACCTGACAGACAACGACGTCACGCCTCACGACGTCTATCTGCGCCGCCGCGAGTTCATGACCGGCGCCATCGCCGCCGGCGCAGGTCTGACCCTGGCCGCCTGCGCGCCCGAAGAGGTCGCCGCCGCGCCGCTGAAAGCCGCCAAGTCCCGCTACACCACCACCGAAAAGCTGACCCCCTTCAAGGACGTCACCACCTACAACAATTTCTACGAGTTCGGCGTCGACAAGGCCGACCCGGCCCGCAACGCCGGCCAGCTGAAAACCCGCCCCTGGACCGTCAAGGTCGACGGCGCCTGCGGCAAGCCCGGGACCTACAATCTCGAAGACGTCCTCAAGGGCGCACCCTTGCAGGAACGCATCTACCGCCTGCGCTGCGTCGAGGGCTGGTCGATGGTCATCCCCTGGATCGGCATCCCCTTGGCCGACATTCTGAAACGCTACCAGCCGACCTCGAAAGCCAGGTACGTCGCCTTCGAAACCCTGCTGCGCCCCGGTGAGATGCCCGGCCAGCGCCGCGCCGTCCTCTCCTGGCCCTACCGCGAGGGCCTGCGCATGGACGAGGCCATGCACCCGCTGGCCTTCATGGCCGTCGGCCTCTACGGCCAGACCCTGTTGAACCAGAACGGCGCCCCGATGCGGCTGGTCGTGCCCTGGAAGTACGGCTTCAAGTCGATCAAGAGCATCACCCGCATCAGCTTCACCGAGACCCAGCCCCGCACCGCCTGGAACCTGTCGGCGCCGGGCGAGTACGGCTTCTATTCCAACGTCAATCCGGCCGTCGACCACCCCCGCTGGACCCAGGCCACCGAGCGCCGCATCGGCGAGTTTGTCCGCCGCAAGACCCTGCCCTTCAACGGTTACGGCGAGGTCGCCGGCCTCTACGCCGGCATGGATCTGCGGAAGTTCTTCTGATGAGTTCAGGGACCAAGGATCGGCTCATCTACGGGCTGGTCTGGCTGGCCTGTTTCGCCCCGCTGACTTGGCTGGTCTGGCGGCTGCTGAGCGGCGATCTCGGCGCCAACCCGATCGAGGCCCTGATCCGCCAGCTCGGCGTCTGGGGCCTGCGCTTCATCCTGATAAGCCTGGCCATCACCCCGGCCGCCCGCCTGCTGCGCCAGCCCCGGCTGATCCGCTTCCGCCGCACGGTCGGCCTGTTCGCCTTCGCCTATGTGCTGACCCATTGGTGCACATACATCGGCGTTGACCAGTTCTTCGACTGGCCGGCCATCCTCAAGGACATCTACAAACGCCCCTTCATCACCATCGGCATGACCGCCTTCGTGCTGCTGATCCCCTTGGCCGTAACCAGCACAAACGCCGCCATCCGCGCCCTCGGGCCGGTGCGCTGGAAGCGCCTGCACCGCCTGATCTACGTCATCGCCCCGCTGGGGGTGCTCCACTACTACATGCTGGTCAAGGCCGACCACCGGCCGCCGTTGATCTACGCAGGCATCCTGGCGGTGTTGCTGGGCTATCGGATCTGGGAAGCCGTTCGAAAGCGAGCAGGGCGCTGACCCTCCCTCCCAATTCGGGGAGGGCGGGCGCTACTCCCGGCCCGCCGCCTTGTCATCCGCCGCCTCGGCCTTGTCCTCCCGCGAGCTCTCCGCGAGGTCCTCCTGCGCGTTCGCCGCCGTATCCTTCACCGCGTCCGCCGCCTCGGCCCCGGCTTGCTTGATCGCGGCGCCGGCCTCCTTGACGTCCGGGTCGTTGGCGATGTCGGAGGCCGCTTCCTTGACCTCGGCCCCGGCGGCGGCGGCCCCTTCCTTCAGGTCCGCCCGATCTTCCCGGTCACAGGCGGCGAGGGTCAGGCCGGCGGCGGCCAGGGCGACGAGGGCGAGGATGCGCATGGGGATCTCCGAATAATGTTCCACCTCTTCAACGAACCGTGATCGCCCAGGTTCCCTTCCTTGATCGCGCCTGAGCGGCTACAGCCACGCCCATGCGCCTAGCCTTCCTCGGCACCCCCGACTTCGCGGTCGTCAGCCTCGCCGCCCTCCTTGAGGCGGGCCACCAGATCGCCTGTGTCTACAGCCAGCCGCCGGCCCCGCGCGGCCGCGGCCAGGACCTGAGGCCCTCGCCGGTCCACCAGTTCGCCCTTGATCATGGCCTGACCGTCCGCACCCCCAGATCCATGAAGCCCGACGACGAGATCGCCGCCTTCCAGGCCCTGAACCTCGACGCCGCCGTCGTCGTCGCCTTCGGCCAGATCCTCAAGCCCGGCGTCCTCGAGTCTCCGCGCCTCGGCTGTTTCAACCTGCACGGCTCGATCCTGCCCCGCTGGCGCGGCGCGGCCCCCATCCAGCGCGCCGTCATGGCCGGCGACGAGATCACCGGCGTCCAGGTCATGCGGATGAGCGAGGGCCTCGACGAGGGCGCCGTCCTCGCCACCGCCACCACCCGCATCGGCCGCTACGACACCGCCGGGACGATCCACGACCGCCTGGCCCAGCTCGGCGCCCGCCTGCTGGTCGATACCCTGCCGGCCATCGAAGCGGGCGCGGCGGCCGAAACCCCACAAGCCGAGAACGGCGTAACCTACGCCCGCAAGATCATCCCGGCCGAGGCCCGCCTCGACTGGACCCGTCCGGCCGAGGAGATCGACCGCCAGATACGCGGCCTCTCCCCCTTCCCGGGCGCCTGGTTCGAGGCCCCGTCCTCCCGTGGCCCGGTCCGCGTCAAGGCGCTGATGTCCCATGTCGAGGACGCCTCCGGCCCGCCCGGCGCGGCCCTCGACGACGGCCTGCTGATCGCCTGCGGCGACGGCGCCGTCCGCCTCCTGGAACTGCAGCGCGAGGGCAAGGGCCGCCAGCCGACCGACGTCTTTTTGCGCGGCTTTCCGGTCGAAGCGGGCGTGGTGCTCGCCTGATGCCCCGCTACCGCCTCACCGTCGAGTATGACGGCCGCCCCTATCGCGGCTTCCAGGCCCAGGCTGAGCTGCCATCGGTCCAGGGCGCCATCGAACGCGCCGTCAAGGCCTTCTGCGGAGAAGACATCCGCCTGATCGCCGCCGGCCGCACCGACACCGGCGTCCACGCCGCCGGCCAGGTCATCCACATTGACCTTGAAAAAGACTGGCCGGCGCTGACCGTGCTGCGCGCCCTCAACGCCCATCTCGGCCGCGAGCCGATCTCCATCCTCGACGCCGAGGTCGCGGTCGGCGACTGGCACGCCCGCTTCTCGGCCATAGAGCGCCGCTACCTCTACCGCATCCTCAACCGCGAGGCCCCGCCGGCCCTGGACAAGGGTCGCGTCTGGCACATCAGAAAACCCATCGACGCCGAGGCCATGCACGCCGCTGCGCAAGCCCTCGTCGGCCACCACGACTTCACCACCTTCCGAGACATGCAGTGCCAGGCCAAGTCGCCCGTGAAGACCCTCGATCTCGCCGCCGTCCGCCGCGAGGGCGACGACGTCCTGCTCGACTTCGCCGGCCGCAGCTTCCTGCACCGCCAGGTTCGCTCCATGACCGGCACGTTGCTGGAAGTCGGCGTCGGCCGTTGGACGGCAGAGGACGTAGCCAACGCGCTGGCCGCGAAGGACCGCAGGACCTGCGGGCCAGTGGCGCCGGCGGATGGGCTGTATCTGACGGGGGTCGGGTACTGACGCCGCAGTTCCTCCCCCATCGGGCAGGACAATCGCACATGGCCACAAGCAGACGCTTGTAAGTTCGCCTCGGGGCGCCCTTCTCCCCTTGCGGGAGAAGGTGTCGGCGTAGCCGACGGATGAGGGGTCGCACCGGCTTTCGACACAGCCTGTCACTACCGCCCCTGCGCAGTGTCAAAGAGTCATCGGCCCCTCATCCGGCGCTTCGCGCCACCTTCTCCCGCAAGGGGAGAAGGGACCTCTCACGGCGGCTGACCCAGTCCTGGGCGCCTGCTGATGGGTTGTATCTGACGGGGGTCGGGCGCCCGGTCGCCGGCTAAGACTCGTCCGTGTCGCTGAACAAGGCCTTGGCGCGCTCGCGGGTCCGGCGTTCATGCCGGTCGTCGTACCAGAGTTCCTGCCGATGTTTGGGGCTGAACACGAGCGATAACCCGGCCAGCCCCGCACCGATCAGACCGAGGAGCACCAGCCATCCGAGGCCGATGCCCGTCGATCCCACGAAAATCTCTTCCGCCATAGCCTGACTGTCCGACAGGCCAAAAGCGAGAGCAAGCCCTAATCCATCAAGCTCGCCGGAACCTTGCCGCCGTTCTCGGCCAGCTTCTTCAGCACCGCCTTGTGCAGCCAGATGTTCATCGACGCGCTGTCCGACTTGTCGCCGGTGAAGCCCAGCTCGTCGGCCAGTTCCTTGCGTTCCTGCAGGCTGCTCTCCATCCCGACCAGCTTCATCAGATCGACGATCGAGGTCCGCCAGTTCAGCTTCTGCGGGTTGTCCCGCGCCATGTCCTCCAGTACCGCCTCGATATCGACCGACTGCTGCGCCTGGGCCTGAGCCTGAGGTGTTGGGGTCCCGGCAGGGGCCGCCTTCGGCTTCGGCTTGTGCCCAAAAATCTTGCCCAGGATGTTGCTGAAGATGCCCATGATCTACCTTGCTTGAAGAACCGGCGCGGCGACAGCCAACGCTCCCTCCTTCAACCCGCGCGCCTCCGCCGGGTTGCCCAGTCGGCGGAAAATCATTGTACCCGGGGAAAATTATTGGCTGGCCGACCACACCGAAGCGGCCGCGCCAGGCGTGCGCCGTGACGACAACCGTCCGCCTATGGAATGTTGATGCGACCCCTATCGAACCACAACGCCAGGGGTATTCAATTTCAATGCGTTCCCTAGCCTAACCCTACATCGTTTCCATTGAAATTATTGAAGAATTTCCGGCTAGTCAGGCCGAAATCGACTATAATGGTCTCGCCGCTTCGATAAGCTACCGGATCGCCACCAGCACCGCCCCGACGGCGATCAACGCCACCCCCAGCCAGTTCTTCCAGCTCAGATGCTCGCCCAGGAACGCCACCCCCATGATCGCCACCAGCACCACGCTCAGCTTGTCCAGTGGCGCCACCCGCGCCGCCTCGCCCAGCTTAAGGGCACGGAAGTAGCAGAGCCAGGAAGCCCCCGTCGCCAGCCCGGACAAGGTGAGGAACATCAGGGTGCGCGGCGTCAGCTCAGCCACCGACCGCCACTGGCCGCTGACCGCCACGATCAGCCCGGCGAAGGCCACCACCACCAGGGTCCGCACCAGGGTGGCCAGGTCGGACGGCGTGTCCCTGACCCCGACCTTGGCCAGGATCGCCGTCGCCGCCGCGAACACCGCCGCCAGCAGCGCCCAGAACAGCCAGCCGCCGGCCAGGGTTCTGATCAACTGATGCGCTCGAAATAGAGCTCGACGATCCGCTCATAGACCGTCTGCAGGGCGTAGATTTCGGCCACCGGGGCCCGCTCATCGACCATGTGCATGGTCGTACCGACCAGCCCGAACTCGACCACCGGGCAGAGGTTGCGGATGAACCGCGCGTCGCTGGTGCCGCCGGTGGTGGAGAGGTCCGGCTCGCGGCCGGTGGTCTCGCGCACCGCCTCGGCGACTACCGCCGTGAACGGCCCCTGCTCGGTGAGGAAGGCCTCGCCGCTGATCATCGCCCGGACCTCGACCTTGCCGTCGAAGCCCTCGTTGGCTAGTCGGCACTCCGCCTCGAACCAGGCGGCGAGATCGGCGCCGCGGTGACCGGGGTTGAAGCGGATGTTGACCCGCGCCGTCGCCTTGGCGGGGATGACGTTGGTTCCGGGGTTGTCGACATCGACGGTGGTGACTTCCAGGTTCGAGGGCTGGAAGTCCTGATAGCCTTCGTCCAGCACCCGGTCCTGCAACCGGCCCAGCAGGCTCACCAGCACCGGGATCGGGTTGGCGGCCCGTTGCGGATAGGCCACGTGGCCCTGCCGGCCCTCGACGGTGAACCAGGCGTTGATGCTGCCGCGCCGGCCGATCTTGACCATGTCGCCCAGCACGACGCTGCTGGAGGGCTCGCCAACGATGCAGTGGTCGATGACCTCGCCTTCGGCGGCCAGGGTCTCGACCACCTTGCGGGTGCCGTCCAGCGCCAGGCCTTCCTCGTCGCCGGTGATCAGGAAGCTCAAGGATCCGGCCGGCTCGCCCCTGGCCAGCACCGCCGCCACCGCCGCCATGAAGGCCGCGATCGCGCTCTTCATGTCCACCGCCCCGCGCCCGAACAGGATGCCGTCCCTGACCTGCCCGGCGAAGGGGTCCTCGGTCCAGGCGGCGGCGTCGCCGACCGGCACCACGTCGGTGTGGCCCGCGAAACAGAGGTTCGGCCGCGCCGTCCCCCGCCGCGCATAGAGGTTCTCGATCTCGCCGAACTTCATCCGCCGGCAGGAAAATCCCAGCCCCTCCAGCTGCCGCTGCAGGAGGTCCATCGCCCCTTCGTCGGCGGGGGTCACCGAAGGGCGGCGGATCAGGGCCTGGGCGAGGTCGAGGGCGTCAAGGGTCATCTCCTCACCCATAGCGCGGGGCAGGGATGACGCAAACGCCCGTGCGTGCTTCGACACGCGGCCTGCGGCCGCTACTCAGCATGACGATCTATTTTTGCGGCCCCACCCCAGTTCGTCATCCTGAGTAGCCTCGCCTCGGCGAGGCGTGTCGAAGGACGCAGCGGCGGTAGGGCCGGCTCAATCCCGCAGCAGGTCGTTGATGCTGGTCTTCGACCGGGTCTGGGCGTCCACTGTCTTGACGATGACCGCGCAGTAGAGGCTCGGGCCATTGCCGTGCGGGTCGGGCAGGGACCCCGGCACCACCACGCTGTAGGGCGGCACGTAGCCGCGGAACACCTCGCCGGTCTTGCGATCGACGATCTTGGTCGAGGCCGACAGGAAGACGCCCATGGAGAGCACGCTGCCCTGACCGACGACGACGCCTTCCACCACCTCGGAGCGGGCCCCGATGAAGCAGTCGTCCTCGATGATGGTCGGGTTGGCCTGCAGGGGCTCCAGCACCCCGCCGATGCCGACGCCGCCCGACAGGTGGACCCGCTTGCCGATCTGGGCGCAGGACCCGACCGTCACCCAGGTATCGACCATCGTGCTCTCGTCGACATAGGCCCCGATGTTCACGAAGCTCGGCATCAGGATGACGTTCCTGGCCACGTAGCTGCCGCGCCGCACGATGGCCCCCGGCACGGCGCGGAAGCCCGCGTCCTCGAACTGCGGAGCCTCCCAGCCGTCGAACTTGTTCGGAACCTTGTCCCACCAGGGCCCGACCGCGCCGCCCAGCGTGCCGGCCCGCATGACGCTGTTGGGGTTGAGGCGGAAGCTGAGCAGCACCGCCTTCTTCAGCCACTGATGGGTGAACCAGCCGTCCCCCCCCTTGTCTGTAGAGGGGCCCTTCTCGGCCACCCGCGCCCGGCCGTTGTCCAGCAGGCTCAGCGCCTCCTCGACGGCGGTGCGCGCCGGGCCCTTGGTGTCCGGGCCGATGGTATCGCGGGCCTCCCAGGCGGCTTCGATCTCAAGGGCCAGGTCGGCAGGCGTCAGTTCGGTCATGCGGCGGTCTCCCGGACCTTCGCGGCGCTCAGAAAGCCGGCCAGGTCGTCGGTGCGGTGGTGAACGAAGGGGGCGGTGCTGGCCGGAGCGTGCAAGCCGACCAGGATGGTGGTCATGCCAAGGTCGGCGGCCGGGGCGAGGTTCTTCTCCGAGTCCTCGAAGAAGGCGGCGCCGTGCGGATCGACGCCCAGCTGGCGGCTCATCTTCTGGAAGGTCGAGAGCGCCGGCTTGGGCAGGTAGTCGGCCGAGGAGATATGGAACACGTCCTCCATCAGGCCGGCGATGCCGAGCTTCTCGAGCACCCGCTCCGCATGCGGCCCCGAGCCGTTGGTGAAGATCAGCCGCCGCCCGGGCAGCCGCTCGAGCGCCGCGATCAGCTTCGGATCGGGCTCCAGCAGATCGAGCGAGACGTCATGCACCTCGTCGAGGAACTCCTCGGGCTCAACGTCGTGGTGGGTCATCATCCCGGCCAGGGTGGTGCCCAGCTCGGTCCAGTACTTCTTCTGCAGGGCCCGGGCCTCGTCCCGCGGCAGGCCGGTGCGGCGCTCGACAAAGTCGGTCATCCGCACCTCGATCAACTTCATGAAGCCGGTCTCGGCCGGGTAGAGGGTGTTGTCGAGATCGAACAGCCAGGTCTCGATGTGGCGCAAATCTGCGGGGGGGTCGGGGATCACTTCTTCACCAGCGTCCCGGCGCCGTGCTCGGTGAACAGTTCGACCAGCATGGCATGCGGTCGGCGGCCGTCGAGGATGACGACGGCCTCGACCCCGGCGTCGATCGCGGCGATCGCCGTCTCCAGCTTGGGGATCATGCCACCGGTCGCGGTGCCGTCCCGAATCGCCTCGAAGGCCTGCTTCACCGTCATTTGCCGGATCAGCTCGCCGTTCTTGTCGAGCACGCCCTTCACATCGGTCAGCAGCAGCATGCGCTTGGCCTTCAGGGCCCCGGCCATCGCCCCGGCCACCGTGTCGGCGTTGACGTTGAAGGTCTGGCCGTCCTTGGACACCCCGATCGGGGCGACCACCGGGATGTAGTCATGCTCGGCGTGGATCAGGGCATTGATCAGCTGCGGATCGACCTTCTGCGGCTCGCCGACAAAGCCCAGGTCCACCACCTCTTCCAGGCTGCTGCCGGGATGCTTCTTGGTCCGCTTGGCCTTGGTGACGGTGATCAGCCGGGCGTCCTTGCCCGACAGCCCGACGCCGCGCACATCGGCCTCGGCCCCGGCCAGCGTGATCCAGTTGGCGATTTCCTTGTTGATGGCCCCCGACAGCACCATCTCGGCCACTTCCATGGTCGGGGCGTCGGTCACCCTCAGGCCGTCGACAAAGGTCGACTTGACCCCGGCCCGGTCGAGCATGGCGCTGATCTGCGGCCCGCCGCCGTGGACCACGACCGGGAGCAGACCGAGCAGTTTCAAGAGCACGGTATCGGCCGCGAAGAGCTTGGCGACCTGCTCCTCGCCCATGGCGTGGCCGCCGTATTTGATAACCACGATCTCGCGGTCGTAGCGCTGGATATAGGGCAGCGCCTCGGCCAGGGTCTTGGCGGTGGCCCAACCGGCTTCTTCGACGCTGTCGCTCAAGGCCTCTGGCCTCCCATGGCAAGTTCGCGGGTGCGATAGCGGACGGGGGGCGGGATGTCACGCGGGGAGGGGGGTATGTTGCTCGCCCGATCCCGGGTCGGTCTCCGTCTCCCCCGAATCGGAACTGCCTTCAGACCCCTTCGGCTCCGTCGCCGGACGCGGCGGTTTGCCGTCGCCGGCCGGGCGCTGGTTTTCGTTCTCGGTTTCGCGGTTCGAGGCGCGCGGATCGTCGGTCATGCGGGGACTCCTGGGGGTGTTGCATCAAACGCACTGGCGCTCTTGGCGCTCCCTACCCATCTCCGCCCTGTCGGATGCTTGCTCACAGGTTGCGGGCCTGCTAAACGGCCCGGCTCCGATAAGGGGTCGCGCGCCACAGGGTTTCGCCTTGCGATGTGCTGGCTGTCTGTCGAACGAGTGTAGCTCAGCTGGTAGAGCGTCGGTCTCCAAAACCGAAAGTCGCAGGTTCGAGTCCTGCCACTCGTGCCATCCTTTACAGGCGGCCTGAGTTTTTAGGCCGTCCTCAACCAGAAGATTCGAGTTTCAAGACCGTCCATGGCCAAGAAACCTGGCAACCTCGCCGCGATGAAGTCCCGCGCCGCCAAGAGCGCCGCGGTTGTCGCCGCGCCCGCCGGAACGGTTCCCGCCGAACCGAAGAAGCCGCGCGTCAGCACCGCGGAGTTCATACGCCAGGTCCGGGCCGAGGCCCGCAAGATCACCTGGACCAGCTGGAAAGAGACCTGGATCACCTCCCTGATGGTCTTCATCATGGTGATCATGGCCTCGCTATTTTTCCTGCTGGTCGACTTCCTGCTGTCCAATGGCGTGGCCAAGGTTATCGAATTCGTGAGCGGAACCGCCCAATGACCGACACCACCGCCGAGCGCCCCGTCAACCCGCGCCACAAGTGGTACATCGTCCACGCCTACTCGAACTTCGAGAAGAAGGTGAAGGAATCGATCCTCGACCAGGCGCGCGCCCAGGGTCTGGACGAGTACTTCAGCGACATCCTGGTGCCGACCGAGGACGTCGTCGAGATCCGCCGCGGCCGCAAGGTCAACGCTGAGCGCAAGTTCTTCCCCGGCTACGTGCTGGTGAAGATGGAAATGACCGACGAGGCCTACCACCTCATCAAGAACACCCCGAAGGTCACCGGCTTCCTGGGTAGCGGCTCCAAGCCGATGCCGGTCTCCGAAAAGGAAGTCGAGCGCATCATCGGCGTCGCCGCCGAGGGCGCCGAGCGGCCCAAGCCGACCATCTCCTTCGAGATCGGCGAGCAGGTCCGGGTCACCGACGGCCCCTTCGCCAGCTTCAACGGCACCGTCGAACAGGTCGACGAGGAACGCACCCGCCTGCACGTGGCGGTGTCGATCTTCGGCCGCGCCACCCCGGTCGAGCTGGAATACAGCCAGGTCGAGAAGGTCTCGTAAGGCTCACAGCCTTCGAATGGACAAGGGCGGCGCCGGCCACGGCAGCCGCCCTTTTTCTTGCTTGATCGTCGGCATGGATTGATGGTGGCCGCCTCAACAAGGGGGCCGCGAGCGATGATCACCGTCTGGGGCGAGGGCAGGGGGTTCCGGGTCATCTGGCTGCTGGAGGAACTTGGCATTCCTTACCGCCTGCGGGACGTCGACCTGCTGAAGGGCGCCGAAAGCGATCCCGAGTTCATGGCCATCAACCCCGGCGGCTTCATCCCCGCGCTACAGGACGGCGATTGGGTAATCGTCGAGTCCGTGGCCATCCTGCAGTACCTGCTGGGCCGTTACGGTCCCTCGCCGTTGTCGGTCGAGCCGACCGATCCCGCCTACGGCGCCTGGCTGCAGTTCCTGCACCTGGGCGAGGCTGGCCTGATGAGCCCGGCCTTCTTCGCCTGGGCGGGTGGCGGCTTCGGCCCCGAAAGCGCCCGCGACGACTGGACCGGCAAGCTGGGCCTGGAGATCTTCCAAAGCCGCCGCCGGCTGGTCGCACGCCAACTCGAGCGGTCGCCCTATATTGCAGGCGAGGCCTTCACCGCCGCCGACATCTCGGTGGCCTATGCGCTGCTCTGGGCGAGACGGCAGGGGGTGACGGCGCTCACGCCGCCGGAGCAGGCCTACATCGACCGCGTCACTGCCCGCGACGGCTTCCGTGGCGCGATGAAGACCTGCCACGCCATAGGAAGCTGGGAGCCGCCGCCTCGCGGCTAGTCAACCGTTTGCATCACGCCCGCCGTCCTGCTACAGAGCCGGCCCCCGCGCTCTAACCAGCGCGGCTTTCGCCTTTACGGGTGAAAATCAAATCCGTGGGAGGGACGCCAAGCCCGCACCACGGCTCACAACCGCCGGCCACGCCGGCAATGGAGAAACCATGGCCAAGAAAATTCTGGGCTACATCAAGCTGCAGGTGCCCGCGGGCTCCGCCACCCCCTCCCCGCCCATCGGGCCGGCGCTGGGTCAACGCGGCGTCAACATCATGGGCTTCTGTAAAGAGTTCAACGCCCGCACCGAGAACGTCGCCAAGGGCACGCCCCTGCCGACGGTGATCACCGTCTACCAGGACAAGAGCTTCACCTTCGTCACCAAGACCCCGCCGGCGACCTTCTTCATCAAGGAAGCCCTCGGCCTCAAGTCCGGCTCGAACAAGCCGGGCCGCGAGATCGCCGGCAAGATCACGCAAGCCCAGCTGCGCGAGATCGCCGAAAAGAAGATGAAAGACCTGAACGCGAACGATCTGGACGCGGCGACGAAGATCATTGCCGGCTCCGCCCGCGCGATGGGTCTGACGGTGGAGGCCTAAGCACATGCCTAAGCAAATCAAACGCGCCAAGGCCTGGACCGGCGACCGTGACGCCACCCACGCCGTCGAAGCGGCCGTCAAGCTGGTGAAGGCCAACGCCACCGCCAAGTTCGACGAAAGCATCGAGATCGCCATCAACCTGGGCGTCGACCCGCGTCACGCGGACCAACAGGTCCGTGGCGTCGTCTCGCTTCCCTCGGGCACCGGCCGCGACGTCCGCGTCGCCGTCATCGCCAAGGACGCCAAGGCTGATGAAGCCCGCGCCGCCGGCGCTGAAATCGTCGGCGCCGAGGACCTGGTCGAGCGTATTCAGGGCGGCTTCATGGAATTTGACCGCGTCATCGCGACGCCGGACATGATGGCCCTGGTCGGCCGTCTGGGTAAGGTGCTGGGCCCGCGCGGCCTGATGCCCAACCCGCGTGTCGGCACCGTGACCCCGAACGTCGGTCAGGCCGTGAAGGACGCCAAGGGCGGCGCCATCGAGTTCCGCGTCGAGAAGGCGGGCATCGTCCACGCCGGCATCGGCAAGGCCTCGTTCACCGAAGACGCCCTGCTGGCCAACGTCCGCGCCATCGTCGATGCGCTGCAGAAGGCCAAGCCGACCGGCGCCAAGGGCACCTACGTGAAGCGAATCTCGCTCTCCTCGACCATGGGCCCCGGCGTCAAGGTCGATACCGGCAGCATCGGCGTCTAAGCCTTTCTGTCTGGACTAAAAATGCGACGGGCGGCTCCTTGAGGGCCGCCCGTTTGCATTGGGGCGCGGCAGAATAGCGCGCCGGGCCTAGCGGTTAGGGCCCGATTAACCAAAACCAGCGTGAGGATACCGGCGGTTTTTGCTTGCTGGAAGAGTCGCCATGCCCGCCCACATCCTTGTCGTCGATGACTCCGACTTGATGACCGAACTGGCCGCCGAGTTCCTCGAACAGGCCGGCTACCGGGTCAGCGCCGTCAACGATCCGTTTCTGGCCATGCTCGAGATTGAGACGGGCCGGCCAGATCTGGTGGTTCTGGACGTCGATATGCCGGGGCTGTCGGGGTTGGACATCCTGAAGATGATCCGCGAGACGCCGCAGTACGCGAACCTTCCGGTGATCATGATCACCGCCCATGGCCAGACCCACCGCATCGTCGCCTCCTTCGGCCAAGGGGCCAGCGACTACATCTTCAAGCCCTATGACGGGCGCGACCTGATCGGCCGCGTGCGCCGGGCCCTCGTCCAGAAACAGGCCGCCTAGCCGGGCAGGCCGACAAAACCGTCGGCGCTTCGCCAATCGCGGGCCCGGCCGAGAGCGGAGGGGGCCACGGCCTTCCAATAGTCGGCGTCTTCGGGACGCGCCTCGCAGACCCGTTCGACGGCGCGCAGCCGGCGGGCGGCGGCGATGGCCAGCATGCGGGCGTGTTCACCGCGGGCGGTGGGCAGGGGCTCGGGGCGGAATCGGCGCAGGCGCTTGGCGTCATATGCACGCCAGACCGCCGCTTCGAGTTCATGGGTATTGTGGAACATATCGAAACTCACGGAGCCGATCCGGACGCTTTTGCGCGAGGTCGGCTGAGGAGGATCGCGCTTCAGCGATCACAGGTCGTAAATACGCCTGTCTGGCGAGTAGTTCCGTCACCCTGTGGATAAAATGTGGGGAAAATAAGGACTTGGATGGTTAAGGCTGCTCAAGCCGCTTCGCGCTCCGCCAGCCCGGCCGCGTCCAGCAGCCGCTGTTGCACGGCCGGCTTGCGGTAGAGGAAGTCGGCCGGCAGGCCCAGCCGCACGCAGGCCTGGGCATGCGGCGAGTTCGGCGGGGCGACCCGTTCGGCCAGGCGACCGGCCAGCTTCAGCGTGACGATATCGACCGGGGACAGGTCCCAGTCGCGGCCCAGCTTCAGCGCCTTGCGCACCACCGGCGGCAGCAGCGACACCGAGGCGCGCGCCAGGGCCCGGTGCAGGAACTTGGGCACGGACGGGGCGGCCTGGCCGGAGGTGATGATGCCGAGGAACTCATCGACGATGGGGTGGGCCTCGAAGCGAGGGCTGAGCCTGTCCATCATGGCCATGAAGTCGGCGGTCGAGCGAATGGGGTTCTGCACCCCATACAGGGCGGCGATCGGCGCCCCCTCCTGATAGAAGCGGGCCTTGTCGGCCTCCGACAGCGGCGTCACGAAGCGGTCGTAGGCGTTGAGGAAACCGTAGCCGGCTGTCGCCGAAACCCAGTCGAGCAGTTCGGGGTCCAGCGCCTGGTAGGCCTCGCCCCCGGGCGTCTCGCCGGTTACCCGGCTGTGCATGTTGGTAACCCCCTGGATCACCCGCCTCGCGGCGCTGGCCGGTCCATAGCAGCCGACCATGGCCGCCACCCCGGTGCGCTTGGAGCGGCCGATGGGATCGACCTTGTAGGTCGAGTGATCCCAGACGCCCGAGCGGATGCGCGCATCGGCGAACTCCAGCAGCACCGCCGCCACCCCGCCGATGGCCAGCGCGATGGGGTTTTTGTAGACGCGCCACTGCACTGAGGACGGATGGGCCAGCGCCGCTTCGCCGGCCGGACCGGCGAAGTCGATCTTCCAGCCGAGGTAGGAGGTCATGTCGAGCATGGCGGCGCTCCAGCCAAAAACGTATCGTATGATAGATATCATCCTGTATCGCTCGATAGCCTTGCTCGCAAGGCGGTGGCATACCGGATCCATGTCGAGGATCGAGGGACGGTTGAGGGAGGTTCCAGGCGGCTACGCCAAGGGCGAGGCCGCGCGCCAGCGCATCCTCGAGGCGGCCATGGCCGCGTTCGGCGCCAGCGGCTTCAAGGGAGCCACCACTCGCCAGATCGCCGAGGCCGGCGGGGTCAACCTGCCGGCGCTGAAATACTATTTCGGCGGCAAGGAGGGCCTCTACCTCGCCTGCGCCGACGAGATCGTCGACCGCTACCGCGCCCGCATGGTCGAGCCGATCCTACAGGCCCAGGCCATGCTGCAGGCCCGGCACACACCGGCCGAGGCGAAGTTCGCGCTGAAAATCGTCGTGCGCGCCCTGGCCGAGCAGATGATGGAGACGCGCGAGGCCGAGGCCTGGGCGGGCTTTGTGCTGCGCGAGATGGCCGAGCCCGGCCCCGCCTTCGCCATCCTCTACGATCAGGTCTGGCGGCCGGGGGTGAATATCGTCGGCTACATGATCGGCCTGGCCGGCGGCCTGGACCCGAAGGCGTCCCAGATTGAGGCCCTGCTGCTGATCTCCAGCCTGTCGGCCTTCGGCACGGCCCGGCCGGTCTCTCTGAAGTACCTGGGCTGGGACGACGTCGGCGGCCAGCGCTTTGCCCGGGTCATGCGCAACATCGACCGGCGGATCGACCAGCTGGGCTGAACCCCGCCTGTTGCGTTTCAAGCCATCTTCCCCTATACGCGCCGGCTTCCGTCGATGGACTCGTCCATGGGCGGTACCTGTCCGTGAACAGCGGGGCTGCGGGGTCACCACAGCCTTTATCCAGGAAGAGCCCTTCCTGACCGTTCGGAGACGGGGATGACAGTTGAGATTTCGCGCCGGCCTCAGCGATGAGCGCCGCGAGCGGGTTCGCTGCTTCCTTCGGACAGCTTTAGACGGCCGCAAGCGGGGGTTCGCCCACGCCGACAGCCTTGACCGGCGTCCGGGCAACCGGACGTCATCCGACTAGGAGACCGCAATGGACCGCGCTCAAAAGCAGGCGACGATTGAAACGCTCAAGGGCGTTTTCGCCGACGCCGGCGCCGTGGTCGTGACCCACAACAAGGGTCTGACCGTTGCGGAAATGACTGTACTGCGTGGCCGCCTTCGTGAAGAAGGCGCCAAGTTTCAGGTGGTGAAAAACACCCTGGCCATCAAGGCCCTCAGCGGTTCGGATTCGGAAACGGGCGTCAGCCTGTTCACCGGCCCGGTCGCTGTGGCCTATGCGCCGGATCCGGTGTCCGCCGCCAAGGTCATCACCCAGTACGCCAAGGAAAACGACAAGCTCGTCGTCATTGGCGGCATGATGGGTGCGACCGTGCTGGACGAGACGGGTATCAAGGCGCTCGCCGCCCTGCCGTCGCTCGACCAGCTGCGTGGCAAGATCATCGGGCTTCTCCAGGCTCCCGCGACCAAGATCGCTGGCGTTCTGCAGGCTCCCGCCGGTCAGCTGGCGCGGGTGTTCAACGCCTACGCCACCAAAGACGCCGCGTAACCGCACAAGTCATCTCCGCAAGAACCTCTCATCCCCGCAAGGGCAAACTCTAGGAACTACACAATGTCGAAGCTTGAAAAGATCGTTGACGAACTGTCGACCCTGACCGTGATGGAAGCCGCTGAGCTCTCCAAGCTGCTGGAAGAAAAGTGGGGCGTCTCCGCCGCCGCTCCCGTGGCCGTCGCCGCCGCCGGCGGCGCTGCTGCTGCTCCGGTTGAAGCCGCTGAAGAGCAAACCGAGTTCACCGTTGTCCTGACCGCCGGTGGCGACAAGAAGATCAACGTGATCAAGGAAGTCCGCGGCGTCCGTCCGGACCTCGGCCTGAAGGAAGCCAAGGACCTCGTCGAAGGCGCTCCGCAGAACGTCGTCGAGAACGTGTCCAAGCAAGTCGCCGACGAAGTCGCCAAGAAGCTGACCGAAGCCGGCGCGACCGTCTCGGTGAAGTAAGACTGACGCGCGGTTCGCCGCGTATCTGCGACGGGCCCCGGAGAGCGATCTCCGGGGCCCGTTTGCGTTGGAGCTTCCTCCGCCAGCAGGGGAGGGCTCGAACTAATTTGCGCTGGGGGCTTCACATCCTTTGCGAGAAGGCCTATTTCGGCTGCTTCGCAAAATACGATTCGTGTAACACGCGAGTCTTACGCGCGCCTATGTTCCGAGGCATGGCCTTACGCCCTCCGGCCATGCGAGGGAACGCCCCTGGCGATACAGGGGCTCCAGCGTCCGGCGTCCGCAAGGACGTTCGAGGGTGGACGCGGGATAAAAGACCTGACGCCTGGAAACCGTTCCGGGCGTCGCTCAAGGGAATAAAATGGCGCAATCCTTCACCGGTAAAAAGCGGATCCGACACTCTTTCGGCCGCATCCCTGAAGCCGTGCAGATGCCGAACCTGATCGAGGTTCAGCGCTCCTCCTACGAACAGTTCCTGCAGCGCGAGACCCGCGCCGGTGAGCGTCGTGACGAGGGCGTGGAGGCGGTGTTCAAGTCCGTCTTCCCGATCAAGGACTTCAACGAACGCGCGGTGCTCGAATACGTCACCTACGAGTTCGAAGAGCCGAAATACGACGTCGAAGAGTGCGTTCAGCGCGACATGACCTATGCGGCGCCGCTGAAGGTCAAGCTTCGCCTGATCGTCTTCGAAACCGACGAAGAGACCGGCGCCCGCTCCGTGAAGGATATCAAGGAGCAGGACGTCTACATGGGCGATATCCCGCTCATGACCGAGAAGGGCACCTTCATCGTCAACGGCACGCAGCGGGTCATCGTCTCGCAGATGCACCGTTCGCCGGGCGTGTTCTTCGACCACGACAAGGGCAAGACGCACTCCTCGGGCAAGCTGCTGTTCGCGGCCCGGGTGATCCCCTATCGCGGCTCATGGCTCGACTTCGAGTTCGACGCCAAGGACGTGGTCTTCGTCCGTATCGACCGTCGCCGCAAGCTGCCGGCCACCACCTTCCTGATGGCGCTGGGCATGGACGGGGAGGAGATTCTCTCCACCTTCTACGACACCGTGCCCTACGAGAAGCGCCTGCAATCCAAGAAGGGCGCGGCCGGCTGGGCCACCCCCTACAAGCCCGAGCGTTGGCGCGGGACGAAGCCGGAATACCCGCTGGTTGACGGCGAGACCGGCGAAGAGATCGCCCCTGCCGGCCAGAAGATCTCGGCCCGTAACGCCAAGAAGTTCGCCGACGCGGGTCTGACGACCCTGCTGCTGCCGCCGGAAGCCCTGGTGGGCCG
>JBKJSF010000201.1:0-2960 GCA_046595895.1 Caulobacter sp.
GGACAGGCCGCGGGGGACACCCTTGGGTATGCCATGGCCGGGGCCGGAGATGTAAACCACGACGGCTTCGCGGACTTCATTGTCGCGACCCGCCAGAGCGCCAGCAATCTCGGTGTCGCCTACATCGTCTTTGGAAGCGATGCCGTCCCGGCCGCCAATCTGGATCTGGCGACGCTCGACGGCGCCAACGGCTTCCGGATCGACGGCGCCGTCAACACCGGCTTCGCCCGAAGCGTTGCCGGCATCGGCGACATTAACGGCGACGGAATTGACGACTTCGCGGTGGCCGCCTATCGGGCCAGCCCCGGGGGCGTAAATCTCGCGGGCTCGGCCTACGTGGTGTACGGCTCGGAGGCGGCTCGGCCGGCCAGCTTCACCCTCGCCGATCTCGATACCGGCGACGGCAGTCTCGGCTTCCGGATCGACGGCGAGGCCACCAGCCTGTTCGGCTCGGGCATTGCCAACGCCGGTGACGTCAATGGCGACGGAATCACGGACCTCCTGATCGGAGCCCAGATCCGACACAACGGCGTCAACAACGTCGGGGGAGCCTACGTTCTGTTCGGCAGGGCCGGCGGGGTGTCGCCCATCGTGAACGTTTCGGAACTCGACGGAACCAATGGTTTCGAGATCATAGGCGTCAACGCCAATGATCGCATGGGACGGGTTGTCAGCGGCGTTGGAGACATCAACGGGGACGGCATCGATGACCTGGCGGTTGGCTCTTCGCTGGCGGACTCGAACGGCACGGACAGTGGCGCCGTCTACATTATCTATGGCCGCCGGGTGGCCGAGACCTTCATCGGAACTGCCGCCGCGGACGCAAAGAGCGGCTCCTCGCAGGCTGACAATCTCGCGGGTCAGGCTGGCCAGGACGTCCTCTCCGGACTCGCCGGTGATGACCTCCTCGACGGCGGCGACAACAGTGACATCCTTCATGGCGGCGCCGGGCTCGACAATCTCCTGGGCGGCGCGGGTGGCGACATCCTGAACGGCGACGACGGCGACGATCAGCTCGACGGTGGCGACGGCGCCGACAAGCTGAACGGCGGAACCGGCGTCGACATCCTGGTCGGCGGCCTCGGCAACGATCGCCTCAGCGGCGGCGACGGCGCCGACAGCCTGACCGGCGGCGACGGCAACGACGCCCTGGAAGGCGGCGACGGCATCGACACCCTGACCGGCGGCCTCGGCAACGACATCTACATCCTCGACAGCCTGACCTTCGACCTCGTCGTCGAGGATGCCGCCGCCGGCTATGACATCGTCCGCGCCTTCCGCGCCGTGACCCTGGCCGACAACGTCGAGGGCCTCGAACTGCAGGGCGCCGACCACATCGACGGCGTCGGCAACGCCCTGGCCAACAACATCCAGGGCAACAGCGGCGAAAACCTGCTGCAGGGCGAGGCCGGCGTCGACACCATCAACGGCAATGACGGCGACGACGCCATCGCCGGGGGGCTCGGGAACGACCTGCTGCGCGGCGGCCTGGGCCAGGACGACTTCTATGTCTTCCAGGAAAGCATCGCCCGCCCGGTGCTGGAAAGCGACCAGATCTACGACTTCTCGACGGCCGAGGGCGACCTCATCAACCTCGCCATGATCGACGCCATCGCTGGCGGAACCGACGACGCCTTCACCTATGTCGGTACGACCTTCACCAAAAACGCCGGCGAGCTGACCCTGTCCTTCGCGGCCGGGATCACCACCCTGCGGCTGGACGTCAACGGCGACGGCAAGGTCGATTACCAGATGAAGATCAACGGCGACGTCACCGGCGATTCCGCCGGCTGGCTTCTCTGAGGCCTTAGGCGCTCGGCCCCTCGCTGATCACCTGCGAGGGGCGATAGCGTTCGACCAGGCTGTCCAGCTCCTGGGTGCGGGTGGCCCCGGCGACGTTGAGGCGGACGTACAGCGCCTCGGCGCCCTTGTCCTTGGCCGCCTTCCACGCCTTGGCGGCGGACTGCAGGCTGTTGGCCGCGCCGGCGCAGATCACCTCCAGCTCCCCCTCCTTGCGTCGCACGCAAACGAAGTTGCCCGCCATCGCAGGCAGGTCGGCCGGGTCGCTGTTGAGCCGGAAGCGCAGCGAGACGCCATCGGCGCCTTCGAGTTCGATATAATCGTTCACGGACTTCCTTTAAGCGGTGGCGCGTCCCATCGCCAGCACCTTTGCAGGATCATCGGTCTGTAAGGCGAAACTAAGCCGCGAACCGTCGCAAAAGACTCGTTCTGGGGTGCTCCGCGACGAGCGGTCGCGCGCCATACGGTCACGTCCCGCCCGGCCCGCCGAAAGGCTAGGTTCCCGGTGCTCTCAAAGCCTCTGGATCGGCAGAGAAGGCGGAACGCCCGCATCAAGCGCCCGCCACCTTTTTCCTGAAGCCTAAGCCGCGATCTGCTGCTTGACCCGCTCCGCCAGGGTCTTGATATCGATTGGTTTGGGGAGGAAGGACACGCCCTCCTCGCCTTCCAGCAGGTCGCTGAACTCGGCCTCGGCATAGCCGCTGATGAACATCACCGGCGCGTCGCCCAGATAGCCCCGGGCTTTTTTCAACAGCGTCGGCCCGTCCATGCCCGGCATGATGACATCACTGATAAGAAGGTCGATGGTCCCGGCGTGCTCGATGCACAGCTCCAGGGCCTCCTCGCCGTCGCAGGCTTCGATCACCTCATAGCCTCGCGCCCGCAGCAGCCTGGCGGCCACCCCGCGCACGGCGTCCTCGTCCTCGACGAACAGGATGCGCCCGACGCCCGACAGGTCGCGGGCCGGCTGGCGCGCCGGCTTGACCGGCTCGACGACCGGCAGGGCGCCGGCGACAGGAACATGCACCGGCAGGAAGATGCGGAACGTCGCCCCCTGCTCCGGCTCGCTTTCGACGTGGATCCAGCCGTCCGACTGCTTGACGATGCCATAGACGGTGGCCAGGCCCAGGCCTGTGCCTTCGCCCACCGGCTTGGTGGTG
>JBKJSF010000232.1:0-34013 GCA_046595895.1 Caulobacter sp.
CACACAGACGATGACCTTGGGGTTCACGAAGCCCTTGCGGTTGTGAACCTTGCGGATGAAGTACTTGATCATCTCCTCGGCGACTTCGAAGTCGGCGATGACCCCGTCGCGCATCGGGCGGATGGCTTCCATGTGACCGGGCGTGCGGCCCAGCATCTGCTTGGCCTCGATGCCAACGGCGTGGACGCTCTTGCGGCCGCCGATGTTGCGCAGAGCCACGACCGAGGGCTCGTTCAGCACAATGCCCTTGCCCTTCTGATAGATAAGGGTGTTGGCGGTGCCGAGGTCGATGGCGATGTCGTTGGACATGGCGCCGAAGAGAGAGCCGAACATTCAGGGCCTTGCAGCAGGAGCAAATCGGGACAGGCGAGGTCTGCCCTGCAAGCCTTAAACCAAGCGAAACAGCCCCCGGGGCGCCCAGATTCGCGAAAAGGTCGCAAGCATTGCGGAACGTGACGCGTTTGCCCCGCGAACGTGTTGATTTCAAGGTCTAAACTGAGCGCCGTTTCACCAAGTCGCGGAACGTTCGTTCGTGACCGGTGTCTTACGGGAACGGGAGCGGTTCGAGCCGCGAGGTTCCGACCGAGTTGAAGGGGTTGTCGGGTCCGGCCTCGACATGGATTTTCCACTTCGGGAAGGGCTCGAGCTTGAAGGCCACGTCAGGCTTTCGCTTCACGTCCGAAGGCCTGCCGCCCCTGTGGCAGGCCACCTCGACAACGGTCGAGACGGGCTTGCTGACGCACCAGAAGCCGGACTCCTTCGCGCCCTTCCGGGTACGGATCATGCGCCAGGTCAACACTGTAGCATCCCTGCCTGCCGGCCCCTGATAGTCGAAGGACCAGGTCGCCGGAACCTGGTCGGAGCGGCCGCCGCGATCGGGCCAGGTGGTCCGCTCCAGCGTGAAGTCGAGCCCCCTCACCTCCCGCACCCAGAGGTCGGAGGCGTACCAGTCGCCGCCGCCGCTGGAGCCGCCGCCGAGCCCGCCCTTCTCGTGCGCCGCCAGCTGGCTCAGCGCGTCGCCGAGATTGGCCGCCACGCCGGGTTCGGGCCAGGCGGCGCCCTTGCGAGCCGGCATGAGCGGCGTCATCGTCACCCGCGGACCAAAGCCGTCCTTCACCACGCGCAGGCCGTCGGCCGACAGTCTCAACGTCCAGATGGTGTCCGGCGGCCGCAGGGCCCGGCTCTGCAGGGCCATGCGGCTGAAGCACTGGATTTCATAGCGCTCGGCCGTGCCGCCACCCTTGCAGTAGCCGTCGAGGTCGAAGGCCGGAGCGGCCTCCGACCAGACTTCCTTGTGCTTGAACCCCTTGCCGTCATAGCGGAAGACCTCGGCCGGGGCGGCCTTGCCGCGCTGAATCTCGATGACCATCACGCCGTCCTCGACGGCCACCAGCGCCCTGGCGTCCGGCAGCACCGGGCCAAGCCCTTCGGCCACCCGCAGCGTACGCGGCCCCCCGGCCGCGAGTTGTTCGATGAAGGTCGGTTCTGCCGCCAGCGCGGCCGGCGCCGACAGGATCAGGGCGAGGCAGAGACAGACTGCGCGCATGCACGGCCTCCTTCACCCTCAGCATGGAGCCGGGTTCCGCGCGCCGCATCCCCAGAACGAGGGGGTTCAGGCCCCTTCAGCTAGGCAAGCGCCGCCAGCAGCACCCCGACCGCCGTCGCCCCACCGAACAGCCATTGCCAGCGACTGATGTGCTCGGCGAACAGTCGCTGGCCGGCCAGGGCCGCGATCGGCATCTCCACCACCCCGACGGCCCGCACCAGCCCGGCCGGCGCCATCGCCAGGGCCACGAACCAGCCCGCCGAGGCCAGCGCCCCGAACAGTCCCGCCCCCAGCGACACCCGCCAGGACCGTAGCGCCGACATCAGGCTGTGACGGGCGAACAGCGCCATCCAGCCGCCCAGCGCCAGCGACTGGATGGCCTGCACCACCGCCACCGTGACCAGGGCGGCGGGGATCGGGTGGGCGAGGTCCAGCGCATGGCTGGCTTGGCGAAAGGCGTTGGCGCTGACCGCGAAGCTGGCCCCCGACACCGTGCCCAGGATGGCGGCGCTCCAGTCGCGCGGACCTTCGATCTTGCGCGGCCAGCTTAGGGCGGTCAGCCCGGCCGTGGCCAGCAGGATGCCGCCCCAGGCGGCCGGGCTGAGGTGGTCGCCGAAAGCGAAGAAGCCGATCAGGGCCGCGAACGGCAGGCCACTCTGCTGGAAGGCGGTGCCCAGCGCGAAGCTGGAGCGATGCATGGCGACGAGCAGCGCCGCCGTCGCCCCGATCTGCGCGAAGGCCCCCAGCGCCGACCAGGCGAAGAAGGCGGGCGTGAAGGTCAGCGCATGCGGCGCCACCGCCAGGGCCACGGCGACGAAGGCGCAGCTGAACGGCAGGCCGAACAGGAACCGCACCAGGGTCGCGCCCCAGGGCCCCGCCCCGCTCATCAGGCTGCGTTGGGCGGCATTGCGGGCCACCTGGAAGGCGGCGGCGGCGATGGTGGCGGGAATCCACAGCATGTCAGGCGGCGCGCCTCGCGGCGATCACGAATCCCGAACCCCAGGCGAGCGTCTGGACGGCGAGGCGGAGGTCCCCGGCGAGCTGGGCCAGCAGGGCATCGACCCGGGCCTGATGACCAGGCGGCCAATTTGGTTGTGGCGACATGTCGTCTCCGATGTAGAGCCCGCCCGGCGCCAACAGCCCCAGTGCGTCCTCCAGCCCCTCGTATTTTCCAGGCCAGGCGTCGGCGAAGATCAGGTCGAGCGAGGCCGGTGGTTGCTGGCGGATATAGGCCAGGCCATCGCCGCCGACAAAATCCACCCGCGGGTCACCGCCCAGCACGGCCCGCGCCTCGCCCTGAACGGCGGCGTCATTGTCGACGCTGACCAGCCGCGCGGCAGCGTCCATGCCGTCGAGCAGCCAGGCTGTGGCTAGGCCCGTGCCGGTGCCCAGCTCCAGCAGCCGTCCACCCGGCTTGCTTGCCGCCAGCATCCGCAGCAGTCCGCCGGTCCCGGCGTCCGAGGGCATGTCGAAGCTTAGGGCCTGGCTGCGGCGCAGCAGATCGCGCCACGCCGGAGGCGCGTCGTTGTCCGTCGTGATCATGATGTCGCCCCTGGCCGGGTGGTCCGCCCGGCCGATCCGCTAGAACCCGCTGGCGATGGCCGTTTCCGGCCGGCTCTTTTCCTTGCGGGAGAAGAGGTTGTTCAGCGCGTTGACGTAGGCCTTGGCGCTGGCCGTCAGGGTGTCGGTGTCCGCCGCCTGCCCCGTCGCGATGCGGCCATCCTCCTCCAGCCGCACCGAGACCTGCGCCTGCGCATCCGTTCCTTCGGTCACCGCATGCACCTGGAACAGGCGCAGGGCCGCGGCGTGCGGCACGATCATGTGGATGGCGTTGAACACCGCATCGACCGGGCCATCCCCGGTGGCCTCGGCGGTCTTCTCGACGCCATCGACGTCCAGGGTCAGTTCGGCCGACTGGCCGTCTGTGCCGGCCACCACCCGCAGCCGGGCCACCCGGATCTTCTCCGAACCGCGCGCCAGGGCGTCATCGACCAGGGCGATGATGTCGTCATCGAAGACGTGCTTCTTCTTGTCGGCCAGTTCCTTGAACCGCACGAAGGCCTCGTTCAGGGCGTTCTGGCCCAGCTCGTAGCCCAGACCCTTCAGCTTCTCGCGGAAGGCGTGGCGGCCGGAATGCTTGCCCATCACCAGGTTGCTGGCGCCCTGGCCAACGTCCTCGGGACGCATGATCTCGTAGGTTTCGGCGTTCTTCAGCATCCCGTCCTGGTGGATGCCGGCCTCGTGGGCGAAGGCGTTCTTGCCGACGATGGCCTTGTTGAACTGCACCGGGAAGCCGGTGATGGCCGAGACGTAGCGGCTGGCCCGGGTGATGTGAATCGGGTCGACATTGCTGTCAAAGCCCAGGGTCTCTCCCCTCACCCGCATGGCCATGACGATCTCTTCCAGCGCCGCGTTGCCGGCCCGCTCGCCGATACCGTTGATGGCGCATTCCACCTGACGCGCGCCGCCCTGTACGGCGGCCAGGCTGTTGGCGACGGCCAGGCCCAGGTCGTTATGGCAATGGGCGGAGAAGATGACGTTGTCGGCGCCCGGAACCGTGGCGATCACGTCGCGGAACAGCTGGGCGTATTCTTCAGGGTAGGTGTAGCCGACGGTGTCGGGCAGGTTGATCGTGCTGGCCCCGGCGCGGATAGCGGCCTCAACGCAGCGGTACAGGAACTCGCGCTCGGTGCGGGTGGCGTCTTCCGCCGACCATTCGACGTCGCCGCACAGGTTGCGGGCGTGGCTGACCGAAGCGCTGACCGCGTCCAGAACCGCGTCTGGCTCCATCTGGAGCTTCCACTTCATGTGGACCGGGCTGGTCGACAGGAAGGTGTGGATACGGCCCCGGGCGGCGGGCTTGATGGCCTCGGCGCAGCGGTCGATATCCGCGGCGGCGGCGCGGGCCAGGCCGCAGACGGTGCTTTCGGTGACGATCTTGGCGATGGCGCGGACGGCCTCGAAGTCGCCGTTCGAGGCGATCGGGAAGCCGGCCTCGATGACATCGACCCCCATCTCCTCGAGGATCTTGGCCAGTTCCAGCTTCTCGTCGAAGCTCATTGAGGCGCCGGGCGATTGTTCGCCGTCGCGCATGGTGGTGTCGAAGACGATGACGCGCTGGGCGCCGGCTACCGGGATAGGCATGGGGTAAAAACTTTCGTCGCAGGCTGATTTGGCGGGCGGAGCATTTTGCCCCTGGGCGACCCGCCGCGACTTATGCGCAGCTAGACGGTCATCCAGGGGCTGCTAAGCCCGAGGAGCCGAAGAAGACGCAGGGTGTCGCGCTGGCGATCCATGCCTGTGATGTACAGAATCAGCGTGAATCGCGCAAGAGTTTTGCGCTGGTGGTCGATTATGCCGCCTGCTGAGCAAGAACCTTCCGCACCGCCGCCCGCGCCCGTACCCGCTCGCGGTGGTCATGCACCTTGGGGAATTGTCTGGGATCGACGCTGTCCCCCTCCAGCCAGTCAGCCATGGCGAAAAGGTAGAGGTCACAGACGCTGAAATCCTCGCCCAGCACCCATGGCCCGACGAACAGCCCCTCCTCGATGGTCCGGAAGGCGGCGGCCATGGTTTGCGGGACTTTGGACTTCATGTGCTCGATACAGGCCGGGTCGTCCGCCCAGCGATAGCCGCGCATCTTGTGGGCATGGGCCACGTGCACGGTCGAAGCCATGTAGGCGTTGAACGCCTGCGCCTGGGCAAAGCCGAACGGGTCGCTCGGGGCCAGCCGCGCCTCCGGGAAGCTCTGGGCGATCCAGCCCAGGATGGCGACGTTTTCGGTGATCACCCCCTGGTCGGTGACCAGCGCCGGCACCCGGCCCTTGGGGTTGAGCACCAGGTATTCGGGCTTCTGCTGCTCACCGGCCCGCAGATCGACCCGTAACGCCTGATAGTCGGCGCCCGCCTCCTCCAGCGCGAAGCGCGAGGCGTCGGAACAGGAACCGGGGGTGTAGAACAGGGTCAGCATCGGTGGGGCCTCTCACCTTCTCCCTACTCCGGCCGGGTGACGATCGGGAAGTCTCCTTTCGGTGCATCGAACCAGCCGAGCATCTTCACGAGGGCCGAAGCCTCGCCCTCAACCTTCACCCCAGGCTGGCCGGCCAGCGGCTTGCCGCTGAACAGGGATTGCAGGAACAGGGGCCGCGGCAGGGTCAGGGTCGCCTCAGCCTTCGTGTCAACGCCCGCGGGCCGGCCGACCAGGACCTGGTTGAGCACCGTCACCAGGAACCGCTCGTTGCGCTCGGGGAAGACGAACAGCACCGAGGTCCTCCCACTCCCCACCTTCTCCGGGTTGAGCCGCACCGCCAGCAAGTCGAACAGCATCGGCGTCGGCATGTTCATGACGATGTCCGGCGAGGTCGAGGCCACCGCCGGCGGGGGCGCGCCGGTCCGCAACTCCGCGGCGCCCGTCAGGTAGATGTTGCGCCACAGGCTGCTCTCCGCCTGGTAGCCTAGCTGGTCATAGGTCCGCGCCAGTTGCTCGGCGGCGGCCCTGTCAGCCGGATCGGCCTGCACGACGTTGTTCAACAGGGTCGCAGCCCAGGCGTAGTCGCTGGCCTCATAGGCCTTTGCCGCCAGCGCCCGGACCTTGTCGGCCCCGCCCATGGCGACGACATAGCGCTTCGCCTGCTCGGCCGGGGGCAGAACCGCCAGGCTGGCCGGATTGGCGTCATACCAGCCCATGTAGCGCTGATAGACCGCCCGGCTGTTGAAACTCATGGTCCCGTAGTAGCCGCGGTTGAACCACTGGTTCGCCAGCACTGGCGGCAGCTTGATCCGGCCCGCGATCTCCGCCCCGACGTAGCCCTGGTTCATCAGCCGCACCGACTGGTCGTGCAGATATTTGTAGGCGTCCCGGTGGCTCAGCAGATAGTCGCTGATCGCATTCTGGCCAAAGCGCGGCCAGCCATGGCTGGTAAACATCACGTCGGTGCGGGCGCCGTACAGCTCGACCGATAGCGACAGGTCGTCGGCCCAGACCTTGGCGTCCCGCACCAGCGCCCCCCGCGGGGTGAGCACATTGTGCATCGTCGGGTTGGCGTTCTCGGCCATGCACAGGGCCCGAAACTGCGGCAGATAGACATTCATCTCCGCCGGCGCCTCGGTGCCCGGCGTGAACTGGAACTCCAGCTCGACCCCGTCGACCGTCATGGTCTGGCCCGTGTGATTGATGATGTCGCTCGGCTCGATCAGGGTGACCGTGCCCCTGGCCACCGCCTGGCCGATGCCGGAACTGATCCGCCCCTCGGGGCCGGGCGCCAGGTTGTGGCCGAACTGGAAGTTGGCCCGCCGGCTCATGGCCGTGCCGGCGATGACGTTCTCCGACACCGCCTCCTCCAGGAAGCCCTCGGGCGCGATCACCCGCACGTCGCCGGGCCCGGTCCCGACGTCCTTCTCGTCGATGACCCCGCGCACCCCGCCGAAGTGGTCGACATGGCTGTGGGTGTAGATCACCGCCACCACCTTGCGAGGTCCGAGTTGGTTGTTGATCAGGTCCAGCGCCGCCCGGGCCGTCTCGGTGGAAGTCAGGGGATCGATGATGATCCAGCCCGTATCGCCCTGAATGAAGGTGATGTTGGCCAAGTCAAAGCCGCGCACCTGCCAGATGCGGTCCGACACCTTGAACAGGCCGTGCATCGACAGCAGCTGGGCTTGGCGCCACAGACTGGGGTTCACGCTTCCCGGCGCCTCGCCCTTGATGAAGTCATAGGCCGACAGGTCCCAGGCAACGCCGCCGTCGGCGCGCTTGATCAGCGGATCGCCGCGGGTGGCGAGGAAGCCCCGGCGGGCGAACTCGAAGTCCTGGCGGTCTGCGAAGGGAAGTTCGGCCTTCAACCTCGCCTGCGCCCCCAGCGTCGAGGCCGAAGGTGCCTCGGCCGCGTGGGCGAAGCTCGCCAGCCCCATGGCAAAGGTAATCACCGTCGCCGCCAAACCACGCATGCACGCCTCCCCGCTATTGCTGGCGGAACGATGCCAGACCGGGTCGGGTACAATTGTTATCTGGGTGACTTTTAGGAGCGCGGCCGAGGCGGCCTAGCCATTATGCCTGAGGCGGTTTGTCTTCCAACGCCGCCCGCTCGGCCTCGTGCTTCTTCAGCCAGCGGCGGGCGTACAGGCCTGTAGCGATCCACACAGCCACAACGGCGGCCAGAGTCAGGTAGTGGCCGAGGTTGCCCTGGCCCTTGAAGCTCTGGACCAGGGAATTGCCGGCGAAGGCAGTCAGGATAATCTTGGGAATGATCCCGATCGCCGTGCCGGCCGCGAAATGGCGCTGGCGCATGGGCGTCACCCCCGCCGCCATGTTGACCACGATAAACGGCGCCGAAGGCACCAGCCGCACGATCAGGCTGGCCAGGAAGCCGTTCTCGCCGATCAGCTTCATGAATGAGTTCACGCCGCTGCCGCCCAGGTCGCGCAGCAGCTTGCCGCCAAACATCCGGCCCAGCCAGAAGCCGACCTGCGCCGAGACTAGGGTGCCGATCCAGCTGTAGGTCATCCCAAGCCACGGCCCGAAGGCGACCACGGCGGCGGCGATCAGCACGATCTGCGGCACCCCCAGGAAGGCCAGCACCGCGAAGGCCCCGACCGCCACCGGCAGACCCCAGAAGCCATGCACCGAGCCCAGCCAGCCCTCAACCGCCGTCTCGCCGTCCAGCCCCATCAACGGTGCGCCGAACAGGAAGACCAGGCCGACGCCGCCGAACAGCACGAAGCTGACCGCGACCGACCGCCAGGCGCGGGCGTCCATGTTGAGGACAAAGTTGAGGAAGGTCTTCATACGGGCGAAGGCGTCGCCGATTGCGGCAATGGGGTCAAGGGAAGGTTGCGCGGCTCGGATCGAGCTCTGATCGGGGGCGGCGTAGCGCATGAAGTCTCCTGCGGTCCCGATCCCCTTGACCGGGGTCAGGGCCCGCCGCCCGTAGCTCTCCGGTCGGACCCTGCGAAGAAAATGCACGCCTTCCCGTGTTGCGGCGCAACAACCCGGCGCGTAAGACCACGCCAATCCTGAACACAGCGTTCCCAGGGGAGTCGTCACCGATGCCGCTCGAATCCGCCTCTCTGGCCCGCGTGAAGCCGTCCGCCACCATCGCCGTGACGGCCAAGGCTCGCCTGCTGCAGCGCGAGGGTCGTAACGTCATCGGCTTGGGGGCCGGCGAGCCGGACTTCGACACCCCCGAAAACATCAAGCAGGCGGCCATCGCGGCGATCAACGCTGGCAAGACCAAATACACCGACGTCGACGGCATCCCGGAGCTGAAGGAAGCCATCTGCGCCAAGTTCGCGCGCGAGAACGGGCTGGCCTACAGCCCCAGCCAGATCAACGTTTCGCCGGGCGGCAAGCCGGTCATCTACAATGCCTTCGTCGCCACCCTGAACCCGGGCGACGAGGTAGTCATCCCCACCCCCTACTGGGTCAGCTACCCGGACATGGTGTACCTGGCCGGCGGCGAGCCGCGGTTTGTCCCCACCAGCGCTGCCAGCAACTTCAAGGTCGAGCCGGCGGCCCTCGAGGCGGCCATCACCCCGCGCACCCGCTGGGTGCTGCTCAACAGCCCGTCCAACCCGTCCGGCGCAGCCTACACCCGCGCCGAATTGAAGGCCCTCGGCCAGGTCCTGCTGCGCCACCCGCGGGTCTGGATCCTGACCGACGACATGTACGAGCACCTCGTGTTCGACGACTTCGAATTCACCACTATCGCTCAGGTCGTGCCCGAGCTCTACGACCGCACCCTGACCATGAACGGCGTTTCCAAGGCCTACAGCATGACCGGCTGGCGCATCGGCTACGCCGGCGGGCCCGAGCACTTGATCAAGCTGATGGGCAAGGTGATGAGCCAGTCGACCTCCAACCCCTGCTCGATCTCGCAATGGGCGGCGGTCGAGGCGCTGAACGGGCCGCAGGACTTCATCAAGCCGAACGCCAAGCTGTTCCAGGAGCGCCGCGACCTCGTCGTCTCGATGCTCAACCAAGCCAGCGGCATGCACTGCCCGACCCCGGAAGGCGCCTTCTACGTCTACCCCTCGGTGGCCGAACTGATCGGCAGGACCGCCCCGACCGGCAAGGTCATCACCGACGACGAAGCCTTCGCCAGCGAGCTGCTGGAGTCCGAAGGCGTCGCCGTGGTGCATGGCGCGGCGTTTGGCCTCTCACCCCACTTCCGCATCAGCTACGCCACCTCCAACGCCATACTGGAAGACGCCTGCGGCCGCATCCAGCGGTTCTGCGGCGCGGTGCGCTAGAGACGAAAAAAGGCCCGCGGCGCGAACCACGGGCCCTCTTCCCGTCTATGGACAGCCCTCAGTGCTTTTCGCGCCAGGCCGCCTTGGCGGCGTCGGCGGTCAGGCTGAGCTTGACCTTGTCGTCGTCGATATAGTCGATCCAGCTCAGCGGGATCATGTGGTGCTTGAAGCCGCCGGCCAGGTCGATCTTGGCCAGCTCGATATCCGTGCCGACCACATGATCCACGCGGCCGACGTGTTTTTCGTCGGAGCCGATGACTTCCATATGTTCGCGGATGGCGGTGGCGTCGGTCATGGTCTGGTGCTCCTGTGGTGGGGACCACAACAACGGCTGTCGGTGCGGAGGGTTTCAGATTAGGTTTTGCCCATGGCGGACGTGATCAACCTCAACAAGGCCCGCAAGGCCAAGGCCAAGGCCGGCGACAAGCGGGCGGCTGTCGAGAACCGGGCGAAGTTCGGGCGCTCGGGCGCCGACCGGTCGCTGGAGGCGGCGCGCAAGTCGAAAGCCGAGCAGACCCTGGACGGCGCCAAGCTGACGCCGGAGGAGTAGGCGCCAGTTCCTCTCCCTTCGGGCCAGGGGGACCGCGGCCGCAGGCCGCGGTCCCCACCGTCGATAGCGCCAGCGCCAGGCAGGACTACCCGCCGACTTGTAAGGTGCCCCCCTCCGTCGGCCGCCTCGCGGCCGTCCCCTCCCTCGAGAGGGGAGGAACAGGATCACTCCACCCCCAGCTTCGCCTTCAAGATCGCGTTTACCGCTGCCGGATTGGCCTTGCCGGCCATCTCCTTCATCACCTGGCCGACGAACCAGCCGATGGCCTGCGGCTTGTCCTTCACGACCGCCGCCTGCCCTGGGTTGGCCTCGATCAGCCGATCCACCACCGCCTCGATCGCCCCGGTGTCGGTCACCTGCACCAGCCCATGCTTCTCGACGATGGCGGCCGGCGCCCCCTCGCCCGCCCACATGTGCTCGAACACCTGCTTGGCGATCTTCGAGGAGATGGTCTCCTTCTCGATCAACTCGACCAGCGCCGCGATATCCCCCGGCGGGATCGGCGAGGCGTCGAACTCCAGCCCGGCCAGGGCCAGCTGGGCCGCCAGCTCGTTGGTCGTCCAGTTGGCCACCAGTTTGGCGTTGCGCCCCACCGCCGCCGCCTCGAAGAAGGCCGCCGTGGCGGCGTCGCCGGTCAGCACCCCGGCGTCGTAGGCGTTCAGCCCATACTGGCTCTGCAGCCGCGCCTTCTTGGCGTCGGGCAGCTCGGGCAGCGAGGCGCGAATCTCGTCCACCCACGCCTGCTCGATCTCCAGCGGCAACAGGTCCGGGTCGGGGAAGTAGCGGTAGTCTTGCGCCTCTTCCTTGGACCGCATCGAGCGGGTCTCGACCTTCACAGGGTCGAATAACCGCGTCTCTTGATCGATCTTGCCGCCGTCCTCGAGAATCTCGATCTGGCGCCGGGCCTCGTGTTCAATCGCCATCTGGATGAAGCGATAGGAGTTGACGTTCTTGATCTCGCACCGCGTGCCGAGATGCTTGAAGTCCCCGCTCGCCCGGAACGCATCGTAACCGCCCACCCGGCACACCGAGACGTTGACGTCGGCCCGAAGGTTTCCCTTCTCCATGTCCCCGTCGCAGGTGCCCAGCGTCACCAGAATCGCCCGCACCTTCTTCACATAGGCGGCGGCCTCGGCCGACGTTCGGATGTGCGGCCGCGAGACGATCTCCATCAGCGCCGTGCCCGAGCGGTTCAGGTCGGCGAAGGTGGCGTTCGGGTCGAGGTCGTGGATCAACTTGCCGGCGTCCTGCTCCAGGTGCAGCCGCTCGATGCCGACGGTGAAGCTGGAGCCGTCGTCGCGCTCGACCAGCACCTCGCCTTCCCCGACGATGGGGAACTCGAACTGGCTGATCTGATAGCCCTGCGGCAGGTCGGGATAGAAGTAGTTCTTGCGGTCGAACCGGCTCTTCAGGTTGATGTTGGCATTGAGGCCCAGCCCCGTCCGCACCGCCTGCTCGACGCAGTATCTGTTGAGCACCGGCAGCATGCCCGGGAAGGCCACATCGACCAGGCTCACCTGCTCATTCGGCCCGGCCCCAAAGCCGACGGCCGCGCCGCTGAAAAGCTTGGAGGTCGACGCCACCTGGGCGTGGATCTCCAGCCCCATGACGATTTCCCAGTCGCCGGTGCGACCTTTAATCAGCTCGGATTTCTCAACGTTCGACATCGCTCACCTTCCTCCCTCCCCTTTATGGGGAGGGTGGCCCCGAAGGGGCCGGGTGGGGAATGCGCGTGCAATCCCCTTCACGTCGGTGGAGGCCCATCACTTCCCCACCCTGGCGGCTGCGCCGCCTGTCCCTCCCCATAAAGGGGAGGGATGGAGTTTCACCACCAGCGTTCGGCTTTGCCCTTGAACCCGGCGGCCTTTTCAATCGCGCCGGCCACCGAGAACACCGTCCCCTCGTCCAGCGCCCGCCCGATCAACTGCAGCCCCAGCGGCAACCCTTGCGCATCCAGCCCGGCCGGCACGCTGATCGACGGCAGGCCGGCCAGGTTGGTCGTCACCGTGAAGACGTCGTTCAAATACATGGCGATGGGGTCGGCCATCCGCTCGCCCAGCGCAAACGCCGCCGACGGCGCGGTCGGGGTCAGCAAGACGTCACAGGTCTCCCAGGCCCGGTCGAAGTCCTCGGCGATACGGCGGCGCACCTTCAGCGCCTTCAGATAGTAGGCGTCATAATAGCCGGCGCTCAGCACATAGGTGCCGATCAGGATCCGCCGTTTCACTTCCGCGCCAAAGCCTTGCGCCCGGGTGTTCTCGTAGATTTCGGTGAGGTTCCTGCCCTCGGCCCTAAAGCCGTAGCGCATGCCGTCATAGCGGGCGAGGTTCGACGACGCCTCGGCCGGGGCGACGATGTAATAGGCCGGCAGGGCGTACTTCGTATGCGGCAGCGACACCTCGACGATCTCGCAGCCGGCCTCGCGCAGCCAGGCGACGCCGTCTTCCCACAGCTTCTCGATCTCGGCCGGCATGCCGTCGACCCGGTATTCCTTCGGCACCCCGACCCGCAGCCCCTTCACCGACTTGCCGACAAAGCTCGCGAAATCAGGGGTATCGACCGGCAGGCTGGTGCTGTCCTTGGGATCGTGCCCGGCCATGGAGGTCAGCAGGATGGCCGCATCCTCGACCGTCTTGGCGATCGGCCCGGCCTGGTCCAGCGACGAGGCGAACGCCACCACACCCCACCGCGAGCAACGGCCATAGGTCGGCTTGATCCCCACCGTGCCGGTGAAGGCCGCCGGCTGGCGGATCGAGCCGCCGGTGTCGGTCGCCGTGGCGCCCAGGCAGAGGTCCGCCGCCACCGCCGACGCCGAGCCCCCCGACGAGCCGCCGGGGGTCAGCGACTGGTTGCCGCCCTTGACCTTCCAGGGGTTGATCACCGGCCCGAAGGCGCTGGTTTCATTGGACGAGCCCATGGCGAACTCATCCATGTTCAGCTTGCCCAGCATCACCGCGCCGTCGCCGAACAGATTGGCGGTGACCGTGCTCTCATAGGGCGGCTTGAAGTCGCCGAGGATCTTCGAACAGGCCGTGGCCCGCACCCCCTCGGTGCAGAACAGGTCCTTGATGCCCAGCGGCGCGCCTTCGAGCGGACCGGCGTCGCCCGAGGCGATGCGGGCATCCGACCGGGCGGCCATCTCCAGCGCCTTCTCCGGCGTCTCCAGCACAAAGGCGTTCAGCGGCCGGGCGGCCTCGACGGCGGCGACGTGCGCGCGGGTCAGTTCGACGGCGGAAAACTGTTTGGCCTTCAGGCCTCCCAGCGCGCCCTTCAACGTCATGGAGGTGAGCTCAGACATCTATTCCACCACCTTGGGCACGATGAAGAAGCCATCGACCGTCTTCGGCGCGTTCAGCACCACCTTGTCCACGTAACCGCCTTCGGTGACCGCGTCCTCGCGCAGCGGCAGCACCGCCGCGACAGCCGATGTCATCGGCTCCACCCCGTCGGTGTCCACTTCTTCCAGCTGCTCGATCCACTGCATGATGCCGTTGATTTCCTGGGCCATCGGCTCCAGGGCCTCTTCGGGCACGGCAATCCGGGCGAGACGGGCGACCTTGCGCACCGTGGCGGCGTCAACGGCCATTGGCCAAACTCCAGTCGAAACGAGAGGCGGTGGTTAGCCGCCGCAGGGTCGCTTTGACAAGGATAACCGGCCAAAAGGGGCGCGTGATCGGCGGATATTGCCACCTGCGCGCCGCTGGGGCGCCCTGAATGCCTACTCGGTGACGATCTTCAGGGTCTTCTTGTCCTGCACCCGGGAGAAATCCAGGGTGACCAGCCGCGTCTTGCCGTCGATCAACACCCGCAGCATCGCGCCGGTGAAGTCGTCCTCCTCGGCAATCTCCCAGCGCTCATAACTGCCGAGGTCATAGGTCAGGTAGCGGGTCATCGCCTTGGGCGCCGCCACGGTCAGGAATACCCGCCCGGTCTGCTCGTACAGCCAGGTGTCGGTCGGCGCATCGGTCACGCGCAGGGCATTGGCTGGCGGCGGAGAACCCATCATCACGGTCAGCGACTGGGTCGACTTCGAGACCGACCATTCGGCGGCCTGCGCTGCGGCCGAAACCAGCATGGCGGCGATCAGGGGAGCAAGGATGCGCATGCCCTACCCTCTCCCGATCCGGACGGATGCGCGCCCCACGTTCGGGGGGCTTGTTTGACCCCGCCTCACGCTGCGCCTACAGCCCGCCCATGGCCATCCTCGATCTCCTCGACCTGCCGGCCGCCCTGCCGCAATACGCGCCGATCGTCGGCCTCGACCCCGGCGAAAAGACCATCGGCGTCGCCGTCTCCGACATCACCCGCACCGTCGCCAGCCCCCTCGACGTCATCCGCCGCGAGAAATTCACCCAGGACGCCGCCGCCCTGTTCAAGCTGATGGAGAGCCGCGGCGCGCTGGGCATCGTCATCGGCCTGCCGGTCAACATGGACGGCACCGAGGGCGTCCGCTGCCAGTCCAACCGGGCGCTGGCCCGCAACCTGCTGCGCCTGCGCGACATGCCCATCGCCTTTTGGGACGAGCGCCTGTCGACGGCGGCAGTCACCCGGGTGCTGATCGAAGAGCACGATGTGAACAGGAAGAAACGCGCCGAGGTGATCGACAAGCTGGCGGCGACCTGGATTCTCCAAGGCGCGCTGGAGCGGTTGCGGAACGCTGAGCTCCGGTGACTGTCCCGCGCAGCGTGACTGTCACCGTCCCGCGCTAACGGTGACAGTCATCCGGCTGCGCCGGAAGACAGTCACCGCGCCACCCTCACCATCCGCTTCCCGACATTCTCCCCGGCCAGCAGCCCGATCAGCGCGCCCGGCAGGCTTTCCAGCCCCTGCAGCACGTCTTCCCGCACCTGGATCTGCCCGCTCGCCGTCCAGGCCTGCAGGTCGGCCATCGCCTGCTCGCGCTTGTCGTCGAAGTCGTTGACGATGAACCCCCGCAGCCGCAGCCGCTTGGTGACGATCAGCCCCGGCACCCCGCGGGGCCCATAGGCCGGCGCCGCCCCGTCGTACTGCGACACCGCCCCGCAGCAGGCGATCCGCCCGTGCACATTCATCCCGAACAGACAGGCCTCCAGCACCTCGCCGCCGACGTTGTCAAAATAGACGTCGATGCCGTTCGGACAGGCCGCCTTCAGGGCCTTGCGCAGATCGCCGCCCTTGTAATCGACCGCCTCATCGAACCCGAGCTCGTCCTTCAACAGCTGGCACTTGGCCGCCCCGCCGGCGATACCCACCACCCGGCAGCCCTTCAGCTTGGCGATCTGCCCGACGAACACCCCGACCGACCCGGCCGCCGCCGACACCACCACCGTCTCCCCTGCCTTCGGCTGGCCGCACTCCAAGAGGCCGAAATAGGCCGTCAGCCCGGCCACGCCGTAGACGCTGAGCAGATGCGTCAGCGGCTCGATCCTCGGGACCTTCACCACCCGCCTGGCCGCCAACACCGCATACTCCTGCCAGCCAGTGTCCCCGAACACGAGATCGCCCGGCTTCAGGCTCGGATCCTTCGACTCCACCACCTCGGCCAGCGCCCCGCCGGCCATCACATCGCCCGCCTGCAAGGCCGACCGGTACGTCGCCCCCTGCATCCAGGCCCGATTGGCCGCATCCAGGCTGACGTAGAGAATCTTCAGCAGCACCTCGCCGTCGCCCGGCACCCCGGCCGCCCCCTCATTGATTCGAAAATGCCCCGGGTCCAGCTTGCCCTTGGGCAGGTCGGCGAGGACGATCTGGCGATTGGCGGTCATGACGGCGCTCCCTGTTTTGACCAGCTTGGCGCCGCTGATCGCGCAAGAGAACCCCTTCTCCCGACAAGCGGGAGAAGGAATCCGTGTAGGTTTTTGCCATGAGCGCAATCCTCCTCGGCGTCCTGCCCGTCTTCGCCATGATCGCCCTCGGCTGGGCGCTCAAGGCCAGCAAGTTCATTCCCGAGGAGCACTGGCCCGCCATCGAGCGGATCACCTACTTCGTCTTCTACCCGGGCTTCCTGATGCCTGCCGTCTGGAAGGCCGACTTCTCGGCCCTGTCGGCCGGCCCGCTGGCCATCGGCACAATGGGCGGCATCGCTGTGGTCGCCATCGCCGTCCTCCTTGCCAAGCCGCTGCTGAAGCTTTCGGACGCCTCTTTCACCTCGGTGTTCCAGGGCAGCTTGCGCTGGAACGCCTTCGTCTTCCTGCCGCTAGTGGCGGTGGTCTACGGGCCGCAGGGGGCGAGCCTCGGCGCGATGATCATGGGCGCCCTGATCACGGTCATCAACATCGTCTGCGTGCTGGTCATGAGCCGCTGGGGCGAAGGCCAGGGCGGCGGCGTCAAGTCGGCGCTCAAGGGCCTGGCCCAGAACCCCGTCCTCTGGGGCTGCGGTGTAGGGGCGCTGTTCAACGTCCTGCACGTGCCACAGGTCCCTGCACTGATGAGCACTTTGAACCTGCTCTCCGACGCCGCCTTCGCCCTTGGCTTGCTGGTCGCCGGGGCCGGCCTCAACTTCGCCTACGTCCGCCGCCGCCAGCTGCTGATTGCCTCCGTCAGCGCCCTGAAGATCCTCGTCCTGCCGGTCCTGATGTGGGGCCTGACCCGCCTGGCCGGCGGCGACGAGACCGCCCAGGGCATCGCCCTCCTCGCCGGCTCGGCCCCCGGCGCCGCCGCCTCCTACGTCCTCGCCCGGCAGATGGGCGGCGACGCCCCGTTGATGGCGGGCATCGTCGCCTTCACCACGGCCGCCAGCCTGCTGACGATCCCTGCTCTTCTCATCGTCTTCCACCTGCCGTAAGAGGGCGGCTCATGACGGCAAGCGCCCCGGGAATCGACGACCTCCGAAGCAGGACCTTCCCGTTTCCGTTCCGCCATTTCCTGTCGGCGGGCGATCTCAACATCGTCCAGGTCAGCGAACTGCTCGACCTCGCCGACCACTTCGTCGACTTCAATCACCGGGCCTCCAAGAAGCTGGACCTTCTGAAGGGCCGCACGGTGATGAACCTGTTCTTCGAGGCCTCGACCCGCACCCAGTCCAGCTTCGAGATCGCCGCCAAGCGGCTCGGCGCCGACACGGTCAACATGAGCCCGCGCTCCTCGTCTATGAGCAAGGGCGAGACCCTGATCGACACCGCCGTCACCCTCAACGCCATGCAGCCGGACATCCTCATCGTCCGCCATGGCTCGAGCGGCGCGGCCGCCCTGCTGGCCCAGAAGGTCGGCTGCAGCGTCGTCAACGCCGGCGACGGCCAGCACGAGCACCCGACCCAGGCCCTGCTCGACGCCCTGGCCATGCGCAGAGCGTTCGGGAATGTGAACGGCCTCAGCGTCGCCATCTGCGGCGACGTCGCCCACAGCCGGGTGGCCCGTTCCAACGTCGCCATGCTCAGCGTGCTGGGCGCCCAGGTCCGGCTCGTCGGCCCGCCGACCTTGATCCCGGCGGGGGCCGAACACTGGGGCGTCGAGATCCATCACGACATGAAGACCGGCCTGGCGGGCGTCGACGTGGTGATGATGCTGCGCCTGCAGCTGGAGCGCATGCAGGGCGCCCTGGTCCCCTCGACCCGGGAGTACTTCCGCTTCTACGGCCTTGATCGGGAACGGCTTTCTTATGCAGCCTCCGGCGCGAAGGTCATGCACCCCGGCCCCATGAACCGCGGCGTCGAGATCGACAGCGACGTGGCCGACGATCCGGCCGTCAGCCTGATCCAGAACCAGGTCGAGATGGGCGTCGCCGCCCGCATGGCGGTGCTGGCCAGCCTCGCCCACCGGCTGGACAACGCCTGATGTCACGCCCGCAACCCACCGCCTTCCAGAACGCCCGGCTGGTCGACCCGGAGAGCCGCTACGACGGCCCAGGCTCCCTGATCGTCTCCGAAGGCGTCATTGCTGACGTCGCCCGGGGCAAGGAATTCAAGGATTTGTCCGGCGACGTTCGCGTCATCGACTGCAATGGCGCCATGCTGTCCCCCGGGCTGATCGACCTGCGGGTCAAGACCGGCGAGCCCGGGGCCGAGCCCAAGGAAACCCTGAAATCCGCCGCCCAAGCCGCCGCCGCCGGCGGCGTCACCTCCATAGTCGTGCAGCCGGACACCGACCCGGCCATCGACGATCCGGCCATGGTCGATTTCATCCTGCGCCGGGCCCGCGACATCGAACTGGTCAACGTCTACCCCGCCGGCGCGGCGACCAAGGGGCTGAAGGGCCAGCAGCTGGCCGAGATCGGCCTTATGCGGGACGCCGGCTGCGTCTACATCACCGACGCTGACCATTCGATCGTCGATTCAAGGGTCTTCCGCCGCATCTTGGCCTACGCCAAAGCCTTCAACATGCTGGTCGCCCACCGCCCGTCCGACCCCTGGCTGACCGACGGAGCCGGCGCCACCGAGGGCGATTTCGCCGCCCGGCTCGGCATCCCCGCCGCCCCGACCGCCGCCGAGACCATCATGCTCGAGCGCGACCTGGCCCTGGCTGAACTGACAGGCGCCCGCCTCCTGGTCGATCAGATCACCTGCGCCGCCAGCCTCGCCGCCCTCAAACGCGCCAAGGACCGGGGCTTGAAGGTCCACGCATCCGTCTCCATCAACCACCTTAGCTTCAACGAGCTGGACATCGGCGACTACCGCACCTTCGCCAAACTCGACCCGCCCCTGCGCGGCGAGGACGACCGCCAGGCCCTGATCGACGCCTTGGCCGACGGCCTGATCGACGTGGTCGTTTCGGCCCACGCCCCGGCCCCGGCCGAAGACAAGCGCCTGCCCTATGCCGAGGCCGCCCCCGGGTCGGTCGGCCTGGAAACCCTGCTGCCGGCCCTGCTCGCCTTCCACCATGACGAGCGGGTTCCCCTGGTCGACCTGATCCGCGCTGTCACCCTGGCCCCGGCCGAATTGTTGGGCCTGCAGGCCGGCCGCCTCGCCCCCGGAGCCCCGGCCGACCTCGTGCTCTGCGACCTCGGCGCCCCCGTGGTCGTCGATGCCGACAGGCTGCGCTCCAAGTCGAAGAACTCCGCCTTCGACGGCCGCCGCCTGCAGGGGCAGGTACTGATGACCCTGGTTGACGGCCGCACGGTCTACCGGACCACCGACTAAACCCCTTGTCCGCCGCCGAACGGCGCGGCAGTGTCCCCTCTCGGGAGGAACAAACATGGAATCTCTGGTCGGCCCTGCCCTCCTGACGCTCGCCCTGGTCGCCGTCGGCGGCTACCTGCTGGGCTCGATCCCGTTTGGCCTGCTCAGCGCCCGGATCGCCGGCATCGACATCCGCACCGTCGGCTCGGGCAATATCGGCGCCACCAACGTCCTGCGCACCGGCCGCAAGGACCTGGCCGCCCTCGCCCTGATCGGCGACTCCGGCAAGGGCGCGCTTGCTGTTCTCCTCGCCGGCCTGCTGACCGACTGGCTGCCCGCCGCCATGGCCATCGCCGCTGGCGCCGCCTTCACCGGCCATCTGTTTCCGGTCTGGCTGAAGTTCAAGGGCGGCAAGGGGGTCGCCACCTTCTTCGGCACCATGCTGGCCATCGCCTGGCCGGCGGGCCTGCTGGCCGGGGTGACCTGGCTGCTGGTCGCCTTCCTGTTCCGCATGTCCTCGCTGGCCGGCCTGACGGCCGTGGCCCTGGCCCCCTTCTTCGCCCTGGCCACCGAACAGCCCTACCCGGTCGTGGTGCTGGCGGTATTCATGGCCGTACTGGTCTTCTTCCGCCACCGCGACAACATCGCCCGCCTGCTCAAGGGCACGGAGCCGAAGATCGGGGCCAAGAAGGATCAGCCTGCCGCCTGATGACGGACGACGAACGCCTTGCCTGGCTGCGCCTGGCCCGCACCGAACAGGTCGGGCCGGTCGGCTTTCAGAGTCTGCTCGGCCGCTTCGGCTCGGCGGCGGCGACCCTCGACGCCCTGCCAAGCCTGGTCAGCCGGGCGGGACGCTCTGGGCCGCTGCGTATCCCCACCCTGGACGACGGACGCCGCGAGCTGGCGGCGGGGATGCGGATCGGCGCGACGCTGCGGTGCGCCTGCGAGCCCGCCTTTCCGTATCTGTTGGCCGCCGTAGACCCACCGCCGCCACTGATCTGGGTTCTCGGCGACCTCTCGATCGCAAGCCGTCCGACGGTCGCCATCGTCGGCGCCCGGGTGGCCTCGGCCGGTGGCCAGAAGTTCGCCCGCGGCCTGGCCGCTCAGCTGGGCGAGGCGGGCGTCACGGTCGTCTCGGGGCTGGCCAGGGGTATCGACGGGGCGGCCCACCTCGGCGCGCTGCCGACCGGCACAATCGCCGTCCTCGGCGGCGGTCCCGATGACATATACCCTCATGAGCACGCTGATCTTCACCGTCAGATCTCAGAACGCGGGGCCGTGGTCTCCGAAAGCCCGCCTGGCTACCGCGCCCAGGCCCGCGACTTCCCGCGCCGCAACCGCATCATCTCCGGCCTTTGCCTTGCGGTAGTCGTCGTCGAGGCCGAACTTCGCTCCGGCTCGCTGATCACCGCCCGGCTGGCCAACGAACAGGGCCGCGAAGTCCTGGCCGTGCCCGGCTCGCCCCTCGACCCGCGCGCCAAGGGGGCCAACGACCTGATCCGCCAAGGCGCCCAGATGTGCGAGAGCGTCGACGACGTGCTGGCGACCATTCGCGAGATAAGCCTCCGGGAGCGCGATCCGCCGGCCTGGAAAGGTCCCGCCGTCAACGACCGCGACATCGACACTCTGCGCGAGCGACTCGCGCAGTTGCTGTCGCCGACACCGGTCTCCCGAGATGAGTTGGTCCGCGCCAGCGGCGCCCCGGTCCCGATCATGCTGGCCGCGCTCACCGAACTGGTTCTTGCCGGCCGGGCGGAGCTGTTGCCGGGCGGGATGGTCACCGAGACCTAGGCCGTACCAAACTTTCGACTTGGCCCTCAAACAGTTGTTCGGCCATGATGGGCCAACAAACCAAAAGCTGCGGAGACTTCAGGATGGACGCGCAATCGAACTGGACCGGCCTCGACGCCGACCGCCTGGAACGCATCGGCGAGCATCTCCAGACCCAGTACATCGACACGGGCCGCATCGCCGGCTGCCAGATCGCCGTCACCCGCCACGGCCACACCGCCTACAACGCCGTGTTCGGCAGCATGGACCTTGAGCGGAACAAGCCGCTGGCTGAGGACACCATCTTCCGCATCTATTCCATGACCAAGCCGATCACCTCGGTCGCCCTGATGGCCCTGTTCGAGCGCGGCTTGTTCCAGCTCGACGACCCGGTTCACCGCTTCTTCCCCGAGTGGAAGGCCCAGCGCGTCTGGGTTTCCGGCGAAGGCGCCGAGATGAAGACCGAGGCCCTGGAGCGCCCGGTCAGCATGCGCGATGTCCTCACCCACATGAGCGGCCTCACCTACGGCGGCGGCCTGCCCGGGGTCGGCATCCAGCACCCCGTCGACAAGATCTATCGCGAGCTGAAGGTCCGCAGCCTCGGTTCCACCGACACCCTGCCCGAGTTCATGGCAAAGCTGGCCCAGGTGCCCCTGCTCTACCAGCCGGGGACCAAATGGATGTATTCCCTGGCCACAGACGTCTGCGGGGCCCTGGTCGAGCGGATCAGTGGCGTCGCCTTCGACAAATACCTGCAGGACGTGATCTTCGATCCGCTGGGTATGGTCGACACCGCCTTCCACGTCGCCCCGGACAAGGCCCATCGCTTCGCCTCCAACTACCAGCGCAAGCCCGACAAGACTCTGGCCATCATGGATGACGCCGGGACCAGCGCCTACCTGAAGCCGGCCGGCTTCCTGTCCGGCGGCGGCGGCCTGACCGGCACCTGCGCCGACTACATGCGCCTCTGCGAGATGCTGCGCCGCGGCGGCGAGCTGGATGGGGTCCGTATCCTAGGCTCTCGCACCCTGGACCTGATGACCCGCAATCACCTGCCGGACGACCAGGACCTGACCGAGATTGCCCTCGGCTCCTTCTCCGAAACCGCCAACACCGGGGTCGGCTTCGGCCTTGGATTCGCCAGCACCATGGACGTGGTCAGCACCGGCACGCTCGGTGAAGGCGACTTCTACTGGGGCGGCGCCGCCTCGACCATCTTCTGGGTCGACCCCCACGAGGAACTCAGCGTCGTCTTCATGACCCAACTTATGCCGTCGGGCACCTTCAACTTCCGCGGCCAGCTGAAGAACATTATCTACTCGGCGATGGTCGATTAGCCCTTGGGCAGCTCGGCGACCGGTTGGGCCTCCATCCAGTCGCCGGGCCGCTCCTCGCGCACCCAGCGGTAGCCATCAGCCCCGCCGTGGTTGCCCTTGGGATCAGCGCGGCTGGCGCTGGCGGCGGCGATCAAGCCGGCACGTCCCTTGGCGGCGCAACCGCCCTCCTCGACCACCACGCCGGGGTAGGGTTCGAGGGTCTGGCGACGGGGCTTGCCGCCTTCGGTCTTGGTTCCGTCGGGCGGGGGCGGACCACACCTCAAACGCCAGCGGCGCAGGGCGATCATCCGGCCGGACTCGTCAAGTCGGACACCATCAACGCCGTGATAGCTGTAGAAGCCGTCGGCCCCGGGATCGCTTGGCCCGGTTTGAGCGACCTGGAAATCGCCGGTGACAGCGACGCGCATGGCTTTCATCAGGCCCGGATCGTTTTCGACGGCCTCATCCGGATGGGCGGCTCGACCCTGGCGGAGGATGAAGGCCTCGTCGCAGCCCCAGGCCGGCAGGTCGAGCGAAGCCTCGGCCGAACAGCCGTCGCCGGCCCACACTCCGTCACGCGCCGGCGGCAGCGCATCGCGATCAGCGGCGAAGATCACCGGCGTCTTCGTGGTCAGCACGTCGTCGCTACAGGCGGTGGCGCCCAAGACGGCGAGCAACAAGGCAACGGAAAACAGTCTCATCACGATCTCCTCACGCTCTCGTGAACAGTGCGTGATAATCGCGTGATTGTCCAGGCGCCCTATTTGTCTCCGTCGCGCACCCAACGGCTGTCTTCGCCGTCCTTGCCGATCTCGTCGAAGTGCTCCGAAAGCCTCGCCGCGCCGATCAGCGCCGCCTTGCTCTCCGGCGTGCAGCCGGAGCCCTCTGCATCCATGGTCATGCCCGGCGAGGGCTCAAGCGTGCCGTAGCGCGGATTGCCGTCAGCCTTCTTGGCGTCCTTGGGCGGCGGCGGTCCGCACTGAACCATCCAGCCCCGGTAGGCGACGATAGCTCCGGCTTTGTCGACCTTCAGCGGCCGAATGCCCATGTAGACATAGAGGACAGCCGCCTTGCCATCCGCCTTGTTGTCGTCCTCGATCCTGACCTGCAGTACGCGCGGATCGCCGGCCGCCAGTACGAACGGCAGGGCGAAAGCCTCTCCCTTGTCGCCGACACCGGTCATCGCCGAGTTCTTGACCACGATCCAGTGAGCGCACTCCGGCCAACCCGGCGCCGGGGCCTTGATATCGAACTTGCAGCCCTTTTCCTCGTTGAGCCAAAGGCCCTCGCGCAGGGCCGGCTTGCCGGCGTCCTCGGCCAGGAAGGTCGGCTCGGTGGTGATCACCATGTTGCAGGCGCTCAGGCTGGCGGCCAGGCCCACGGCAGCCAAGGCTTTCAGCCCCCAAGTCGTGATCCGATCTCGCATGCTTAATCCCCCTTCCAAGGCTATTAAGCTTTATCCCCCATTCCTCAGCTGTCTACGAGGAGAGTCGCCCGTGCCGATGCCCGCCGCCGAACTGGAGCGCCGCCTGACGCAGGCTTTTCCCGACGCCGAGATCACCATCACCGATCTGGCCGGCGACGGCGACCACTACAAGGCCCGCATCGTCTCCCCGGTTTTTGCCGGCCTGCCCCGGGTGCGCCAGCACCAGCTGGTCAACCGCGCCTTGGCCGATGTCCTCGGCACCGTGCTTCACGCCCTCGCCCTCGAAACCGCAGCCCCCTAAGGCCCCCATGCGCTATCGCCCCTTCGGCGCCACCTCCGGAATGGCCGTCTCGACGGTCTCCCTGCTGCTCGACGATTCCAGCCGCAAGTCGGCCCGCGACTGGCGCGAGTTGATCGAGGCGGCGATGAGCGCCGGCATCAATACCTTCGAACTGGCGGGCCATGGCGACGGCCTGCTCGACGGCTTCGCCGAGTCCTTGGCGGGGATAGAGCGTCGCCTCCTATTCCTGGCCTGGCGCGCGCCGGCTATCGGCAACCTGGACGACACGACGGGCATGATCCTGCGCCGGCTGGGCCTCGACTACATCGACCTGGTGGTGCTCGAGGACCTGGGCCAGGTTGAGTTTGCCCGCACCCTGAAACACAGCCGCCAAGCCCGCTATATCGGCATCGCGGGCATCGGCGAGACGATTGACCTGGCCCTCGACCGACCTGGCATCGACTGCCTCATCACCCCCTACAATCTGACCTCCGGCGGCAAGGAGCGGAATCGTCTGAAAATCGCCTCCGAGAGGAACATCTCCGTTTTCGCCCGGGACGTCTGCCCGGCGGAGCTGACCGGCGAGGACAAGCCCGGCCTGATCCCCAAGGGCTGGTTCAAGAAGAAGCCCAGGATCAACGTCCGCAGTCAGTATCATTTCCTCGAATCCACACACGGCTGGACCGGCGAGGAAATCTGTCTGGCCTACGCCCTGTTCGAGCCGGCGGTGACCAGCGTGCAGATGCAGGCCGACACTCTGGAACGTCTCGCCCGGCTGGCTGCGGTGCCCGAGCGTGACCTGCCCACAGGCGTCTCAGCCCAAATCGAGATGGCCCGCTTCTCCGACGACCGGAAGCGCTAAACCGCCCAAACCTTGACCCAGGCCCCCCCGGCGCCTAGCTGAGGGGCTGTTCGTTTTTCAGGAATAGGCTCATGTCCGACACTGCCGTCGCCGACCGCGTCCAGGCCTTCATCGCCCAATCCGTGGCCGATAACCCGGTCGTGGTGTTCATGAAGGGCGAGCCAGACCAGCCCCGCTGCGGCTTCTCCTCGCTGGTCGTGCAGATCCTTGACCACCTGGAGGTCGATTTCGTCGGCGTCGACGTGCTGCAGTCCGAAGAACTGCGCCAAGGCGTCAAGACCTACAGCGACTGGCCGACCATCCCACAACTCTATGTGAAGGGTGAATTCGTCGGCGGCAGCGACATCGTCCGCGAGATGTACCAGGCGGGCGAACTGAAGACCTTCCTGCAGACGCAAGGCGTCCTGCCGGCGTGAGCCGGACGCTGATCCCGCCAGACGGCTGCCAGACCTTCACCCTGGATTTCGTGCCCCAGCCGGCCGACATCGACGAGAACGGCCACGTCAACAACGTCGTCTACCTGGGCTGGATGCAGGACTTGGCCACCGGCCACTGGCGCGCGCGACTGCCCGCCAAGGAACAGTCGAAATGGGCCTGGATCGCCCTGCGCCATGAACTGGACTACCGGCGCGCCCTGCTGCCCGCCGAGACCGCCACCGGCCTGACCTGGCTCGGCGAGCGACGCGGCCCGCGCATGGACCGCTTCTACCGGATCGACGGCCCTGACGGCCAGATGTGCGCCCAGGGCCGCTCCGAATGGTGCCTGATCGACGCCAACACCCGCCGCCCTGTCCGCGTGCCCGAGTGGATGGGCACGATTTTCACCGAGATGCCAGCGGATTGACGATGGCCACCGCCTGGCCGGGTTTGAGGCCCAACTCGGCGTAGCTGAAGGCGATCTCCATCGGCCGCGGCGCGGCCTTGCAGGCATCCATCTTCTTGCGCCCGAACGCCACCGCCACTCGCGCGCCGGCGCGCTCGACGAACCAAGCCATGTCCTCCTTGCTGGTACAGCCGGTCGAGGTCACCCGGATGACCAGCGTATCGGCCCGCACCTCGGCGCTAAGCAGCGGCTCCAGCTCCACCATGCCGGCGTCGGGCGAGGAATAGACCGATTTGGTGGCGCAGGCCGAAACCAACAGCAGAGCGGCGAGCAGAAGGTGGCGTCTTGTCATGCGGTGAACAAAGACAGACCCGCCGTTCTTGTCTAGCCTCCCCGCGAGGTTTCGGAGGTTCCATGCACAAGGCCATCGCCGTTGTCGCCCTGATGATGCTGGCCACACCAGCCAGGGCCAACCCGTTCGACGGCAATGCGTTGGACGCCAGGATCGCCCAGGCCATGCAGGACACCGGGGCCAAGGGTCTGGCCGTCGCCGTCATCGAGGACGGCAAGGTCGCCTACGTCCAGGCCTACGGCGAGCGCAACGCCAAGGGCGAGCCCTTGGGCCCCGACACGGTGATGTACGGCGCCTCCCTGACCAAGTCGGTGTTCGCCTACACCGTGCTGCAGCTGGTCGACGAAGGCGTCATCGAACTCGACGCGTCGATCTCGAAATACCTGGCCAGACCCCTGCCCGACTACACTGGCTTCGGCGACGCCTACGCGCCCTATGAGACCCTGACGGACGGGCGCTTGCGCCGGATCACCCCGCGCATGCTTCTGACCCACAGCGCCGGTTTCAGTAACTTCTACTGGGACAATCCCGGCGAAAAGCTGGTCATCCACTTCGACCCGGGCCGCCGCTACGCCTACAGGCGGTGACGGCATGATCCTCTTGCAGTTCGTGCTGGAAAAGGGCCTTGGCCTCGACCTCGGGGCCGAGATGCAGCGCCGCGTCTTCGACCGCTTCGGCATGAAGACCACCAGCATGACGTGGCGCCCCGAGTTCGCCGCCAACCTGGCCGACGGCTGGAAGGCGGACGGAAGCGTCGAGCCGCACGACGAGCGCAGCCGCGTCCGCGCCGCCGGCTCCATGGACACCACCATCAGCGACTTCGCCCGCTTCTCGGCCGGCATCATCCGAGGTGACGGCCTGAGCAAGGCATCTCGCGCCGAGTTGGTCCGGGCCAGCCTGCAGATCACCACTTCCAGCCAATTCAACACGCTTCAGCCGGAATTGCCGCCGGAAAGGCGCCGGCCGGACATCGGGGCGGGTCTCGGGATCGTGGTCTTCGACGGTCCACAGGGCCGTGGCTTCTACAAGGGCGGGCACAACGACAGCACCGGCAATACTTGGGTCTGTGTCGAGAGGAAGCGCCGCTGCGTGGTCATCCTGGCCAACGACGTGCGGGCCGAAAAGCACTTTGACGCCATTGTCGAGGTGGCGCTTGGCAAGACCGGCGTACCCTACGAATGGGAATACGGCTTCACTCCACGGGGACCTGCGGCGCCATAGAAAAAGGGCCCCGGATCGCTCCGGGGCCCTTGGATCTCTTGGTCTGATCAGACGCTTTAGGAGGCGTAGAATTCGACGACCAGGTTCGGTTCCATCTTCACCGGGTAGGGCACTTCGGCCAGTTCAGGCGCGCGGACGAAGGTCGCGGCGAAGGCGCGGACGTCGACGGTGACATAGTCGGCGTGGTCACGCTCGGATGAGCTGAGCGCTTCCAGAACCAGAGCCATGCTGCGCGACTTTTCACGCACCGAGACGACGTCGCCTGGCTTGACGCGGTAGCTGGCGATGTTCACGCGGCTGCCGTTCACCAGCACGTGGCCGTGGTTGACGAACTGGCGGGCGGCGAACACGGTCGGCACGAACTTGGCGCGGTAGACGATGGCGTCCAGGCGGCTTTCCAGCAGCGCGATGAGGTTTTCCGAGGTGTTGCCCTTGCGGCGCGCGGCTTCGGTGTAGGTCTTGGAGAACTGCTTCTCGGTCAGGTTGCCGTAATAACCCTTGAGCTTCTGCTTGGCCTTCAGCTGCAGGCCGAAGTCGGAGACCTTGGACTTGCGGCGCTGGCCGTGCTGGCCGGGACCGTAGGAACGCTTGTTGACCGGGGATTTCGGACGGCCCCAGATGTTTTCGCCCATCCGGCGGTCGATTTTGTACTTGGCGCTGTGGCGCTTGGACATGAGTCACTCATCTATTTCGACCCGGGCCGGCGCCCCCGCTAGTGGGAGCACGATCTCAACGGCGGCTTCGGATCACCCGTCATGTCATCCATCACCGTCCGGCAGGCCGGCGGCGTGGAAGGCGCGGTGTATGACGGCGCGGGGCCGCCAAGTCAAGGCTGTGGTGGGGGCTTCGGCAGAACCGCTTCGATGCGGGCGATCAGGTCGTCGATCGCCACCTCCTGGACAGCCTCGATGACCGAGGCGATGTCCGGCTGGGCCACATCCGCCTCCTTGAAAGCATGCGGCCTAGCCGGAGAGGCGGCGGCGCTGCTGGCGACTGTCTGGCCGTCCACCTTGACGCTGATCTCGACCACATAGGGGGGCGGGTCGGGCGGAAAGCGTTTGACGTCATACCAACCGGCCTTGGTGTCGCGGCGCTTGCAGTTGAGGTTGTGGGCCGAGGCGATCATCCCGCCGACGATTCCGCCGGTGAAGTTCCCCGTCGCATGGATCAGGTTGATCTGGGCATTCTGATAGAACTCATACTTGTCGAGCACGACCTCATGGCCGGCCAAGCGGTCGCCGAAGTGGGCGTTCAGCCGTCGCTCAAGCCGCTCGACGCGGCCGCCGACCAACTGTTCGCCATAGCCGTAGACACCATAATCACAGGCTCCAATGAACACATTCACGACCCGCCATTTCTGTTTGTAGACCTTGCGCGCGTTGATCAGTTTGAATGGGGCTGGCGTCGGGGAAACCACGGGGGCCCCGGCTACCGGCGGCGGAGTCCCCGGCTCCGCGGTAGCGGGTTCCTCCGTTCCTGGCGGCTGGCCGACCGGCGGCGGGGCCTCCTGCCCCCAGGCCAGGCCCGCCGACAGCGCCAGAATGACGCCGGCCACGATCCATTGATTCCCGATAGGCATTCTGGCCCCCAATCCCCGGCGCTCCCACAACCACGCCTTGCGTCATTTCTACAGCGCCAGGGCCCTGCCATCAACATCAGCCGCCAGCGACCGGCCGCGCCCGTGAGCTGTGCCCGGCGCCTTGTTTTGCCGCCTTCCCCTGCGCAAAGTCGCCGCGAGCACGGGAATCGCCATGGCTGACACCTCTTCTCCGCCGCGCACTGTCGCCATCGTGGGCGGCGGCTTTAGCGGGACCCTGCTGGCCCTCAAGCTGACAGCGGCAAGGCCCGCCTGGCGCATCCTGCTGATCGACCCGGCGGTGCGGCCCGGGCGCGGCCTGGCCTATGGCGCCTGTGAGCCCTACCACCTGCTCAACGTGCCGGCCCACCGCATGGAGACGGGCCTGAATCCTCCGTTTCAGGAGTGGCTGTCCGGCGCCGGCCACCACCTCGACGAGGCCCTGGTCGAAGCAGAGGGCGTCTTGGCCGACGCCTTCCTGCCGCGCGGCCTGCTCGGCGATTATCTACAGGAGCGCCTCGAGGACGCGAGAGCCTTGGACGATGGCCCGGGCCTGGCCACGGTCCGTGGCGAGGCGGTCGCCTTGCTCGATCCGCCGCGCCGAGGCGTGCGTCTGCTCGACGGCCGGGAGATCGCCTGCGACCTGCTGGTGCTGGCCACCGGAAACCTTCCGCCGCGTGCGCCCTTCGCCCAGGACGCCTGGCTGCACGACCATCCCGCCTTCGTCCCCGACCCCTGGGCGCCCCGCGCCCTGACCGGCGGCGATCCCGAGGCGCCGATCCTGATGCTGGGCACCGGCCTGACCATGGTCGATGTCGCCCTCAAGCTGGCCGCCGAGGGCCAGAAGGGACCGATGATCGCCGTTTCCAGACGTGGCCTGGTCCCCACGCCGCACAGGTCCGGCGGCGCCTGGTCGCCATTCGTGGCTCCACTGCTCCCCGCCTCGCCGCTGATGCTGACCCAGGCGATCCGCGCCGCCGCCGCCCAGGCCGAGCGCCAAGGCACCCCCTGGCAGCGGGTGATGGACGCCGTCCGCCCGGCGATTGCCCGGGTCTGGGAGACATGGAGCCCAAGACAGCGCCGCCAGTTCCTGCGCCACCTGCGGCCCCGTTGGGATGTGCACCGGCACCGCATGGCGCCGCGCGTCGCCGCGCGGCTCGACGCCCTGCTGGAGAGCGCGGCCCTTACCGTGCTCGGCGGCCGGGTGGTCGAATGGACCCGCCGCAAGGGCCAGGTCGCGGCCCGCCTGCATCTGCGCGGCCTGAAGACCGAGCAGACGCTGACCGTGGCGCGGGTGATCAACTGCACTGGCCCGCGCAGCGACCTGGACCGCCTGGCAAGCCCACTGTTCGCCGACCTCGCCCGCCGCCGATTGATCCGCCCTGATCCGCTGGGCCTCGGACTGGAGAGCGACGACTGCGCCGTTCAGGACATCGACGGTCGCGCCTCCGACTGGCTCTACGCTGTCGGCCCGCTGACCCGTCCGGCGCTCTGGGAAGTGACGGCTGTGCCGGAAATCACCGCCCAGATCGACCGTCTGACCCACGAGCTGGCTCAGGACGCCGAACGGCCGATGCTGGCCCTGGCCGAGACCTTCATCGACATGGGCGCGGGCATCTAAAGCCGCGCGGCGTGCCAGGCGATGTGGTCGGCGATGAAGCTGGCCATGAAGAAGTAGCTGTGATCGTAGCCCGGTTGGCGACGGAGGGTCAGTTTCTGGCCGGCGGCGGCGCAGGCGGCCTCCAGCAGCTCAGGTTTCAGCTGGCCTTCGAGGAACGGGTCGTCCAGGCCTTGGTCGACCAGGATGTCGTCGAACCTCGGCGCGCCAGCTTCGATCAGCAGGCAGGCGTCGCGGGCCGCCCAGCTCGCGCGGTCCTCCCCGAAATAGGCGGTGAACGCCTTTTCACCCCAAGGACACCGCGTGGGGGAGACGATCGGCGCGAAAGCCGAGACGGACTTGAACAGGTTCGGATGGCGCAGGGCCAGGATCAGAGCCCCGTGGCCGCCCATGCTGTGGCCGAAGACGCCGCGCCGGGCGGGGTCGGTCGGGAACGCCCGGTCCACGGCGGCCAACAGGTCCCGCGTGATGTAACTTTCCATCCGGAAATGCGGGGCCCATGGCGCTTGGTTGGCGTCAACATAGAAGCCGGCCCCCTGCCCCAGGTCATAGGCGGGATCATTGGCAACGCCCTCACCGCGGGGGCTGGTGTCCGGGGCGACGATGATAACGCCGTGCTCGGCCGCCGCGCCGTAGGCTCCGGCCTTGGAGGTGAAATTGTCTTCCGTGCAGGTGAGTCCCGACAGCCAGACCAGGACGGGGAACGGTCCCTGGCCGGCCGGCACGAAGACGCTGTACTTCATCGACGTCCCTGTGGAGACGCTGTCGTGCCGGCAGTAGATTAGGGTTCCGCCATGAACGCGGTGGGTGGCGGTGATCTCGGGCATGGTCGGCGCGGACTCCAGCTGTCGTCCGCGCCTTCCTAGCTCATCTCGCCCAACTTATCTCGGGCGGCTTGGCGTCAGAGCATCCAGGTCGAGCTGTCGGCGGTGACATTGCCGTCGATGCGCATCTGGTAGTCGGCCTTGCCGTCACCATCGACGTCGAGACGCAGCGTGGTCGTGTTGGTGGCCGCGGTGTAGGCGAGGGTCATTTCCCCGGCCTGCATGCTGAAGCCCGTGACCAGGGTAAAGGCCTGGTCGCCGGCGACATCCATGTTGGCGTCGATGGCGGACAGATCGAGGATATCGCGTTCGGCCCGCGTCAAGTCAGTGATGCGATCGACTTCCAACGGTCCGCCCAGCTCGCTCGAGTTGACCGATTCCTGCAGGACCACGAAGGTATCGTTGCCCGTGCCGCCGGTCATGGTGTCATTGCCGGTGCCGCCGATCACACGATCCGCGCCGCCGCCGCCGGAGATGTTGTCGCCGCCGCCCAGGCCCTCCAGCAGATTGAGGCCGCTGTTGCCGGTGATGCGGTTAGCGTCGGCGTTGCCGGTGCCGCGGAAGTTGGCCGTGCCCCCGATTTCCAGGGCCTCGACGCCGGACGACAGGGTCGTGCTGACGGTGGCTCGCACAACATCATAGCCTTCACCGGCCACTTCGAAGACCGCGTCGTTGACATTGTTGACGATGTAGACGTCGTTGCCGGAGCCGCCGTGCATCTGATCACCGCTGGCGCCGCCGTCGAGGTAGTCGTTGCCCGCGCCGCCGAAGAGGGTGTCTTCGTCCGCGCCGCCATCAAGACGATCGTTGCCGTCGCCGCCGACCAGGACATCGTTGCCGTTGTCGCCGTTCAGCTTGTCGGCGCCAGCCAGGCCATAGATTTCGTCATTGCCGTCGCCACCCGAAAGGGTGTCGTTGCCAGCCGTGCCGACGATGGTGTTGTCGGACCCGTCGCCGGTGGCGACCAGGGACTGAGAGCTGTCGCCGGCGCCCGGCGCGTACTGAGGTGTAACGGCATCCTGATTGGTGGGAACGCCGGTCGTCTTGGCTAACCTGGCCATATAATAATCCTCCCCAACTGACGGCGCTCTCCATCAGTGGAACTGTTACTGTCGCGTTATCGCGCGCACCAAGATGCGGAGCTAGTCGGCAACGGACTTGCTGGGACATTGTTCCGCTTTGGTACAGGGCAATCGTTTCCCCTGGGGCGACCGAAAATGATCGGCCTATCCACAGGTTGTGCCGACAGCAAAATAAACTCGCTCACTGTGGGCCCGGGCAGGCAATTATCCCTGATCGAATTATATGAAATCGATCGAGGCCGAGGCCTCCGCCGGGGCTGTCCGCGCCGCCGCCGAGGCCTCGCGCGTCCGCTATGAGGTCGATGCCGCCCGCGCCAAGGCGATCAACGAGGCGGCCAACCTGCTGTTGGCAGAACAGGTGGCCACGCAGATCCGCATCAAGCTCATCGAGAACCTCGACCGGATCATCGCCGAGTCGGTGAAGCCGATGGAGAACATCGATAGCATCCGCATCGTCCAGATGGACGGCATTAACAGCGCCGGCGGCGCCTCAGGCGCCGAGAGCGGCTCATCGGGCGGCAACCTGGCCGACCAAGTCGTCTCCGGCGCCCTGCGCTACCGCGCCCAGGCCCCGCTGATGGATCAGCTGATGGCCGAAGTGGGCCTCAGCGGCGGCGCCCTCAACGGCCTGACGGCGGCTCTGCGGACGGCTCCGCCCGTCACGCCCGAACCGGACGCCGAAGCGGCTCCGGCCAAACGCCGGCGCAAGAAGGTCGAGCCGTTCGTCGCGGACGAAGAGGATGTCGAGGAAACCGAATCCGAGAACGATACAGAGATTTGAAACAAGCGCTTCGAGGGGAGATAGGAGGGGTCGGCGGGTTCGCCGGCCCCTGCTTTCGTTTCTCAATCCGCGACGAGCGGTCCAAGCTTTTCAGGATGGACTGTGTAGAGCGCGTCGTAGCCGCCCGCGCCGTCGGGGACCAAGATTGCCCATTGCGGGTGGGTAAACAGCTGATAGCCCAGGCCGAAGCGCCGCGCCCACTTTTCGGCCACGCCGACTGAAAACGCGTCCGCCTCCTCCCGGAAAGCGACGTGAACACCGCTCTCTCCGACGAAGTACCGCGAGCCTTCATGGTCTTCCGTCTGGGGCGGATAGAGCCGCGCGACGGCTGCGTACCAGGCCGCGACGGGCTCCGTCGCGACGGCGGGTTCGTCATAGTCGTGGACTTCCAACGATTCCGTCAGTTCCTCGCGCCAGTCGACGTAGCTCAGGTTCGCCGCCAGAAGGTTGGCCACGTCAAAGACGAACAGGTCCCAGCCGGATTCTCTCAGAACACCACCACCGAGCGGATGCTCTCCCCGGCGTGCATCAGGTCAAACGCCTCGTTGATGCGTTCCAGCGGCAGGGTGTGGGTGATCATCGGGTCGATCTCAATCTTGCCGTCCATATACCAGTCGACGATCTTCGGCGTATCCGTCCGCCCCCGTGCGCCGCCGAAGGCCGAGCCGCGCCAGACGCGGCCGGTGACCAGTTGGAACGGGCGGGTGGCG
>JBKJSF010000029.1:0-3227 GCA_046595895.1 Caulobacter sp.
ATATCGTCCAAGGCACCAGCGACCGCGTCGGCTGCCTGCAGCTCCGCGGCGAATATATGTTTGCGGCCGAGGGACGCGGGGGCTTCCGCGCCTACGATGTCGCCTCGATCGCCAACAAGGGCGTCTCGGAAGCGATCATTTCGGGACCCTTTTCTCGGCTGGGGCACGACACGCGCGTGGCATCGGCGAACGCGACCTGCATGGCCCTGCCGACCAACCAGCCGATCAATCCGCTGCGCAACACCGCGATGATGCAGACGGAAAACCTCGAGCAGCCCTTCCACCCGATCTACCACTACGCCTTCGTCACCGACGCGAAGGAGGGGCTGATCGCCGTCAACGTCGATACCCTGGCCGATGGTGATCCGCGCAACAACAGGCTGAAGCGCGCCGCGACCTGGAACCCCGGCGGGGCGCTGAACGGCGCCCGCCACATCACCCTGGCCGGCCGCTACGCCTACATCGCCGCCGCCGCCGGGCTGGTGGTGGTCGATCTCGACGATCCCCTCAAACCCCGCCACGTCACCACCGTGCCGCTGACCGACATGCGGGCCAGCGCCGTGCAGTTCCGCTACCTGTTCGTCACCGACAAACAGGGGGTGCGGGTTCTCGACATCACCCGCCTGGACCGCCCGACGGCCATCCCCGGCGCCGTCGTGCCGCTGGCCGACGCCCGGCGGCTCTATGCGGCCCGCACCTACCTCTATGTGGCTGCCAAGGCCGAGGGCCTGGTCATCCTCGACATCGAGCGGCCGCGCACCCCCCGCATCGTCCAGCGCCTGACCTTCGACGGCCGGCTGAACGACGCCGAGGACGTTATCGTCGGCTCGACCAACGCCAGCCTGTTCGCCTACGTCGCCGACGGCCGCAATGGCCTGAAGGTTCTGCAGCTGACCAGCCCGGCGACGCAGCCGAACTTCTACGGCTTCTCGCCGGCCCCGGTCCCCGAACTGATCGCCTGGGCGAAGACAAAGACCCCGGCCTTCGCCCTGTCGCGCGGCCTCGACCGCGACCGCGCCGTCGACGAGACCGGCAATCAGATGGCGGTCTTCGGCCGCTTGGGCTCTCGCCCCTTCAACCGGCCGGAGATGGAGCGGCTGTTCCTGCGGCCGGACGGGGAGGTGTACCGGGTGACGGACGCGCCGAGCATGGCCGACTGGTTCGGGACGCGATAGTCAACGACACTGCCGATAACTATTATCGGCCGCACAGTTCGGAGGTTCCGCCATGGCCAGCAGTGTCGATCTCGGCGCCAATCTCGAGCAGGTGGTGACGGGCCTCGTCACCTCCGGCCGCTACAACTCTCGCAGTGAAATCCTGCGAGAAGGCGTTCGTTTGGTGCAGGAACGTGAGCGCAGGCTGGAAGCGCTGGACGCCGCGATCGCTCAAGGTCTGGCGGAAATTGAGGCCGGTCTCGTCTATCCGCTTGAAGAGGTCGCGGCCGAACTGGACGCACGCTACGCCGCCATGGTAATCCGGGGACACTATATAGATTTCCGTTGCCAGCGGTTCGGCGCCACCACGCGTTGGCCGAAATCTATATAGTGTCCCCGGATTAGTCCATCGCTGGCGGTCACGGCAGAAACCCGGCAACTGGGAGCGGGAGCGGACGGAGCCTGAAGATCGTCTCTATCCGGCGATCATCCGATATCTCAGCCAGGAGCCCTGGAATGAGCCAGCATCGCTCCCGGAGGCGCTTGTCGCTGAACGGCGACGTTGAGGCCTCTCCATCGCTGGCGCCTCTGTCGTTGTTGGGCTTGACGAGGGAACGCTAGCTAGGGAGATGGGAAAGCGGCGAATGGAAGCCGCAGCCCGCTCCAAGTCAAAAATCGGGAAGTTCTTGGGCCTGCCGATCGGCCCTCTGAAGGGCCGTGTCTGGCGGTTTTTTAGAAAATGCGCCTGGACCGGGCAGCGGTCGATTTACGAGTTTGGGGTCGGCAGGCCTCAAGAATTAACCGGCACCTTCGCGGGATCCGCTTGACGAGCTTGGGCTGCCTGCGCACTACAATTCGGCATCAGGTCCTATGGGCATTCGCGGAACTGTTCGTGCAGTGTCGGTGGAGTTGAGAATAGGCCCTTATCAGTCGCGAGTACGTATGGTCTACCTTGTCTGTTCGATGGGTTGTATTCCAGCGTGAGTCCAACAATCCCTGAGATCGTAGAATATGTAACGAAATGTTTTTTTCCTGACGGACGCGTCGCAGCTATCGTAAAAATACAGGCCGTTTTATTACAATTTTTGTCGGTAATCTCAAATTTTGTATCACGAATTTTCCAAGTCTTAGTATCAACATTTTTTGTGACTGATATAACTATGCCGCCGAGATCTAGGCAGTAATATTCGCTCGTCGAGCATGGCTCAAATGGCCCCCCGATGTCCGATTTGTCGGAAAAATCGGCAGAATAATAATAGTACTGCTGTACCGTACTCTCAAATTCTAGCCCCGCGTACCCGTCCGAGGCGACATACCGATATGATTCGGCATGGGCTTGAGTTTGCATCGAGAGTACCAAAGCAAAAACAGAAGAGACGAAGAGAGTTCGCATCATCGGTCTGACCGCCCCAAAAGTTTACTTGCTTGCCCGTTGTACTACGTTGAGTGAGAAGCGTTAAACGCGTCGAGTGTTCGAAAGTTTAATCCAGCCTCTCCTGGCTGTAGATGAAAGCTCTCGTGGACGAATGTCTGGCCAATGTCCCTGACGATTTGGGCGTCTGCTCCACGCCTATTCCTGGTGTCACTGTAAACAGCATGCCGACAAAAGCGCTACGAAACGTCAGGTATCCGTCGCCGACCTCACGGCGCCTATCTCATCTTCTACCGGGTCAGGAACGAGCAGGTGGAAATCATCCACATTCTGCACGGCGCGCGGGACTACATGCCGATCCTGTTCCCCGACGCCTGATCAAACCTTGTGACGACGCCCTCCAAAGCAGGCCATACTCCCGTCGCACCCGGAGCACCGCCCGTGAAATCGCCGCCTTCCAAGACCCGTCTGTCGGACCTCAAGGGCGGTTCGGGTCCCGCCAAGAAGTTCGAGCCGCCGACCCCGAAGGTCAGCCGGCAGAAGAAGGGCCATGTGATGACGCCGGCCGAGAAGGCGGCGTTCCTGGCCTCACGGCCTGACCTGAAGAAGTAGGGAAAGGGCAGGAAAACCCCCGGGGGGACATGGCCGGGGACTTTCCTGCTGGGCGACTGGAGGTTGGGCTCGTCGCCAAACTTCAACGT
>JBKJSF010000064.1:0-16789 GCA_046595895.1 Caulobacter sp.
GGCGGCGGTCGCCAAACCGCCCCAGCGTCATCCTCATCGCCAGCTCCTCATCCAATCACCAAACAAGGAATCAGACGCCGGGGAGCTCTTCAAGCCAGATGTGTGAATGCCGTAGCCCCAATTCGGGGAGGGACGGGGAGACTGCCTCGACCCTAAGCGGTCCCCTCGGCCAGCGCCGCCAGCCGGGCATAGGTCCCCTTCTTCGCCTTCAAGGTCCCGTGCGTGCCTTCCTCGACGACGCGCCCGTTCTCGAACACCAGGATCCGGTCCGCCCCACGAATGGTGCTCAGCCGGTGGGCAATGACGATCGTCGTCCGCCCCGCCATCAACTCCTCCATCGCCGCCTGCACCTCCCGCTCGGTCTCGACGTCGAGGCTGCTCGTCGCCTCGTCGAACACCAGGATCGGCGCATCGGCCAGGAAGGCCCGGGCGATCGCCACCCGCTGGCGCTCGCCGCCCGACAGCTTGACGCCGCGCTCGCCGACCAGGGTCTCGTAGCCCTTTGGCAGATCGGCGATGAACCCCTCGGCCCGCGCCCGCCGGGCCGCCAGCCGGACGTCGCCCTCAGTGGCCCCGGAGCTGGCGTAGGCGATGTTTTCGGCAATGGTCCGGTGGAACAGGGCCGGGTCCTGCGGCACCACGGCGATGGACCGGCGCAGGGACCCTTGCGTCACCGCCGACACGTCCTGGCCGTCGATGCGGATCGACCCCGACTTCAGGTCGTAGAGCCGCTGGATCAGCTTGACGAAGGTCGACTTGCCGGCCCCCGTCGCCCCGACCAGCGCCACCCGCTCGCCCGGCCGAATCGTCAGGCTGAAGCGGTCGTACAGCGGCGTCTCGGCGCTCTTGTAGCGGAAGGTCACGTTGTCGAAGACGATCTCGCCCCTGACCGGCGCCAGTGCCGGCGCGCTGTCGCGGTCGGCCACCTGCGGCGTGGTCCGCTCGTAGGCGGCGACGTCCTCGGTGTCGTCGATGCCCTTCTGCAGCATCCGCACATTCTCGCCGAGGTTCCGCAGATAACCGCTCATCAGCATGAAGGCGGTGATGGCGAAGGCGATGTCGCCGGGGGTGGCCTTCCCCTGCATCCACATGTGCAGCAGAATGCCGGTGGTGCCGGCCTGGAGGGCGATCGACAGGATGTTCTGGAAGATCCAGACGTCCATGAACCGGTTCCAGGTGACCTTCACCGCCCGGCGCCAGGCCTCGGTGATCTCGCCGAACCGCTCTTCCTCCCGCGCCTCGGCCCCGAACGACTTGACGGTCGGGTTGGAGGTGATGGCGTCGGCCAGGGCCCCGCCGATGCGGCTGTCCAGGGCGTTGGACTTGAGGTTGGCCGGCCGCACATAGACCTTCACCAGCCACAGGTTGGCCCACAGGTAGCCGCAGACCACCGCGAACGACAGGGCGCCGACCAGCGGCCAGCGTAGCGCCATCTGCAGGCAAAGCCCGAACAGCACGATGATCGCCGGCCCGATCCACAGCACCACGGCGTCCGATACCGAGTCGTATCCCCACATCGCCCGGCTGATCTTGCGCACCGTCGAGCCGGCGAAGCTGTCGGCGTGCCAGTCGGCGGAGAACCCCTGCACCCGCCGGAAGGCCTCATTGGTCATGTCGCGCATGTTGCGGGCGGCCAGCGGGTTCCAGAACCGGAAGGCGATGTTGCGCACCACCACAAAGGCCACATAGACCCCGACGAACCAGCCCCAGGCCCGCCAGGCTCTTTCCACATCCCGCGCCGGATCGGCGACCGCATCGAGCAGCCACTTCGACGTCGTCGGCAGCATCAGGTCAAAGACCACCGCCAGCATCATCAACCCGGCGGCGGCGCTCAGCAGAACGGGTCGCCGCAGCCACAGCCGGGCGATGAAGGCCAGGACCTGGCCGTTGGATAGCACCCGCGTGCGGGTGACCTCCTCGTCTTCGTAATGCTCGCTCATAGGAGGGGCTGACATAGTCGAGACCGGCGTTCTGCGGGAGGGCCGGACGGGGAAATAATGCCGGCGCGGCTTTCGGATGACAGGGGTCCGCGCATCGGGCAGATCAGGACTCGTGCTGTTCACCGAACCGGCTTTCCTCCTCGTCTTCGTACCCCTGAGCCTGCTGGCGTTCTGGGGGGCGGCGCGCCTATGGGGGCGGGAGGCGGCGCTCGGCGTGCTGTTCGCGGCCTCCTGCCTGTTCTACGCCAGCTATGGGCTGAAGGTGTTCGCCCTGATGGCGGCCGGCACCCTGGTCAACGGCGTCATCTGCCTTCTCCTTGTGCGGCTGCCGAAGGAACGGTCCCGCACGCGAGCCGCCCTGTTCTGGTCCGGCCAGGCGTGGAATTTCGGCACCCTGGCGCTGTTCAAATACCTCGCTCCGCTGCTCGGCGGCGCCCATGGCGGGACCGACAGCGGCATTCCGGTCGGCATCTCCTTCTACACCTTCCAGCAGGCGGTGCTGCTGGTCGACGCCTACAGCCACGACCGGCGGGTCATGCAGTACCTGCCGGCCGGCAAGCCTCTGCAGGCCTTCGCCCGCTTCGGCGCCTTCCACACCTTCTTCCCGCAACTGGTGGTCGGCCCGATCACCTATCTGGCCGAGTTCGGCCCCCAGGCGCTGCGGCAGCGTTTCGGCCGCTTCAACCGCACCGACATCGAGGTCGGCCTGATGCTGATCGCCATGGGGCTGTTCAAGAAGGTGGTCATCGCCGACAGCCTGGGCCGCATCACCGGGCCGGTGTTCGGCGGCCTGGCCCAGGGCATGCCGGCCAACAGCGTCCAGGCCTGGATGGCGGTCACCGGCTACTTCGCCCAGCTGTACTTCGACTTCTCCGGCTACAGCGACATGGCGCTGGGCCTCGCCCGGCTGTTCGGCATCCGCCTGCCGTTCAACTTCGACTCGCCGCTCAGGGCCAGCGGCATCGCCGACTTCTACCGCCGCTGGCACATCACCCTGACGCGGGTCATCGGCCGCTTCCTGTTCACGCCACTGTCGCTGTGGGGCACGCGGACGGCCATGCGCCATCGGCTGCCGAAGCTGCCGGCCCGCGCCCTGTCGGCCTGGCTGCCGATGCTGATCAACTTCCAGGTCATCGCCCTTTGGCACGCCGCCCTGCCGACCTTCGTGCTGTTCGGCCTGATCCACGGCCTGTGGTTCGTCATCGAGACGGAGGTCAAGGCCAGCAAACGCTGGCGCCGCTTCAAATCGAAGACCAGCGATGGCCTGCGCCTGCGCCTCGGCCAGGCCCTGACCATCCTGCCGCTGATGCTGACCTTCGCCCTGTTCCGCTCCGCCAACCTCGACGTCTTCGGCGACCTGCTGGTCGCCCTGGTCCCGACCAAGCCCGCAGCCATGAACTGGAACAGCGCCGCCCAGATCGCCGCCGCCTTCGCCCTTATCTGGCTGGCCCCCAACAGTCAGGAGCTGCTGCGCCGCTACCGCCCGGGCATCCGCACCTGGGACAACCCCTCGACCACCCCGGCCCTCTTCCGCCTCGAATGGCGCCCGACCCTGGCCTGGGCCCTGTTCGCCGCCCTGCTGCTGCTCAGCGCCTTCGCCCTGATCAGCTACAAGGCCCCCTTCATCTACATGGGCTACTGACGATGCCCAGGCTCCGCCCCCTCTGGACCCGCCTCCAGCGCAGCCGCTTCAAGCCGCTCCGCTGGCCCGGCCGCTGGGCCTTCCTGGCGGCGGCCGGGGCGGCGGTCGGCGGGCTGTTGGGCACCGCCGTGATGGTCACCGCCATCGATCCGCACGACCTCTATCCCTGGGGCCCCAAACCGCATCTGGGCGAAGAAACCCTGGCCGGCCCGGCCCAGAGCCAGGTGCTCAACGTCGTCACGGGAGGCGACTTCGACACCCTGCTGATCGGCGCCTCCTCGGCCCAGCAGTTCGAGGGGCCGGACCTCGCCCGCCACCTGAGCGGCACGAAAAAGGGCTACGCCATCATCTACCTGGGGGCCCAGCCGGGCGATCTGGGCGTGGTCATGGACCGGGTGGCCGCCGCCCCCAACCTGAAGCGCGTGCTGCTCAGCTACGACCTCGGCTACATGTCGCGGGCCGGCCGGACCCAGGCCAGCTTCCCCCTGGCCTATTATGACAAGACGCCGCTGAACGACCTGGGCGCCATGGGGCGGATAACCCTCAGCCTGTCCTGGCGGCAGCTGACCGGCCAGCGCTACTGGGACAGCCGGTGGGACCTCACCAGCCAGCGCAAGGGCTGGACGGAGCGCTACGTCAACAGCCAGGAGCCCAGGATCGTCGACCTCTACCGCCGCTTCATCGCCGCCCAGAAAGCGCGCCTCGACGCCCCGACCACCCTGACCTGCGCCGACCTGTCGGCCAATCGCCAGATCGGCCGGTTCGCGCGGATGTTGAACCAACGCGGCGTCAGGCTGGAGATCCTCATCCCGCCCTACAGCTACGCCGCCTACTCCGACCTCAGCCGGCCAGAGCGCCTCGACCGGGTGCGCGGCCAGCCGGCCATGGCCAGCCTGCTGCAGGCCCGCCGCTGCATGATCGCCACCGTCGCCCCCTATCCCAACACCCGGGTGTTCGGTTTCGACCTCGAGGCCGATATCGTCGAGGACCTGGCCAACTACTGGGATACCACTCACCTCTATGGCCCGGCCGTCGGCCGGCGCATGCTGGACGCCGTCGACCGGGGGGAAAATGTGCTGACCGTGGAAAGTTTCGAACCCTATGCGCTCGAGATGCGGCGCCGCGTGGTCGCCTGGGAGTACAGAAACTCGAAGGTGAAGGAATGATCGCGCCCGAAGCCGGCCCGGCCCTCCGCGGGCTGATCGACGCCCAGTCCCTGGCCTTCCCGGACCACGCCGGCGCCCTGACCAAGCGCTTCGCCGCCGCCCCCGACCTGGTCTTCTGCGAGACCCTGGCGGCCACCGTCGCCGCCATCGCCGGCGAGACCCTGCCGACCCTCTGCGCCGACTACCGCTGGCTCTGCGCCGCGGTGCTGGAGGAGGAGCTGTTCTTCCGCCGCGAGGGCCGATACCGCCTGTCCTCCTTTGCCGAGGCCGAGGCCCAGGTCTACGCCGACCGCGCCTACATGACCCGCTACATGAACGGCCTGCTGCTCAGCCAGCTCTGGTGGGGCAACCACACCGCGGTGCTGCAGGTCTTCGCCGAGCGCTACCTGCCGGCCAACGCGCCAGGCTCCCGCCACCTGGAGATCGGCCCCGGCCACGGCCTCTTCCTGCTGCTCGCCGCCGCCGACCCCCGCACTGCCAGCGCCGCCGGCTGGGACGTCAGCCCCGCCAGCCTGGCCCTGGTCGAAAAAACCTTCGAAGCCGTCGCCCGTCCCTTGCCGCAGCTGGCGCTGGTCAACCTGTTCGAGGCGCAAGGGGCGGCCTTCGACTCCATCGCCTTCTCCGAGGTGCTGGAACATCTGGAGACCCCGGCCGAGGCGCTCACCCGCATCCACGGCCTGCTGGTCCCCGGCGGCCGGGCCTTCATCAACGCCCCGGTGAACAGCCCGGCCCCTGACCACATCACCCTGTTCAGCACCCCCGAAGCCATCGTCGATCTGGTGACGGCCGCCGGCTTGGAAGTCGAGGAGGTCATCCTCGCGCCCGCTTCCGGGGCCAGCGTCGAGCGGGCCCGCAAGCTCAAGCTCGCCATCTCCACCGTCGTCATCGCCCGCCGGCCGTTCTAGAAAGAGACCCATGACCGCCATCCCCGCCGAGCTGGAAGACATCGTCCGCACCCTGTTCGACGAGTACGACGGCCCGGTCGGCCCGGGCCTCACCGCCGCCGACGTCGAGCAGTGGGACAGCCTGGCCAACGTCCAGATGATGGTGCTGGCCGAACAGACCTTCGCCGTCCGCTTCACCACCGCCGAGATCGCCGGCCTGGCCAACCTCGGCGAGATGGCGGCGCTGATCCGCCAGAAGCAAGGCTAGGGCCGTGATCGCCGCCGGCGCCGCCGTCGAACACCGCTTCACCATCGACGCCGCCGCCATGGCCGCCTTCGCCGCCCTGTCCGGAGACCGCAGCGCCATCCATACCGACGAGGCCTTCGCCCGGTCGCGCGGCTACCAGGGCGTCATCGTCTACGGCGGGCTGATGCTGGCCCAGCTGTCTGGCGTGCTCGGCGGCAAGCTGCCCGGCGACGACGGCGTTTCGGCCCGCTGGAGCATCGACTACCGCAGCCCCCTCTACGTCGGCGAGCCGGCGGTCCTGCGCCTGGAGGTGGCCCACGTCTCCGCCGCCGTCGGCCTGGTCGAAAGCCGCTTCACCATCCACGCCGGCGAGCGCCTGGTGGCCAGCGGCAAGGCCCAGTCCCTGGTCCCGGCCGAGCGGCTCGGCGAATGAGCCTCGCCCAATGAGCCTGGACGTCACGACCTTCTTCTGGCGCCCGCCGCGCCGCCCCGACTGGGACGCCGCCCTCAAGACCCTGTCGGCCTCCATCGCCGCCGCCTCGCCCGACACCCCAATCCCGGCTGCCCTCACCTACCCGCTCCGCGCCCTGGCCGGCCAGCGCCCCGCCCCCCTCGACGGGGTGAAGCTCGGCCGCCTCGCCGGCCGCCTCAAGGATCACGCAGCCGGGGTCATGGGCCTGCGCCCCTTCCGCCTGGCCCTGGTCGGCGACGACACCCTCAGTCTGCTGGCCGCCGATCTCCCCGCCGCCGGCCTCGCTCGGGGCCTGTTGATCGAGGTCGTCGAGGCGGCATTTGGGGTCAGCGCCGCCATCGCCGCCGGCCAGACCACCCTGGCCGGGTCCTTCGACGCCGTCCTCTACATGCCCACCCTGCGGCACGGCCGCTCCCTGCCCCTGGACCGCGAAGCCGAAGACGCCCACATCACCCAACAGCGTCAGGCCCTGGAGCGCGCCGCCGAGGGCCTGCGCGAACACCTCGGCGCGCCGGTCATCCTCGCCACCCGTCCGGTCCCCAGCCCCCTGGCCTCGGCCGACCTCGCCAACCCCGCCAGCCTTCCGCGCTACACCCAGAACATCAACGCCGCCCTGGCCGACGGCTTGGCGGACGGCGTCTGGCTGCTGTGGGACCTGGCGGGGCTGGCGGCCGAGATCGGCGCTTCCCGCTTCCGCGACCCGGCCCGCTACCTCGCCGCGCGGATGCCGTTCGATCCGGCGTTCGGTCCCCTCGTCGCCGATCATCTCTGCCGCCTGCTGGCCGCCATGGCCGGCCAGTCGGGGCGGGCCCTGGTGCTCGACCTGGACAACACCCTGTGGGGCGGCGTCATCGGCGACGACGGGCTGGAGGGCATTCGGCTGGGCCAGGGATCGGGCGAGGGCGAGGCCTTCCTGGCCATCCAGCAGCTGGCCCTCGACCTGCGGGAGCGCGGCATCGCCCTGGCCGTCTGTTCAAAGAACACCGAGGCCACCGCCCGCCTGCCGTTCGAACAGCATCCGGAAATGCTGCTCAAGCCCTGGCATATCGCCGCCTTCCACGCCGACTGGACCGACAAGGCCAGCGCCCTCACCGCCATCGCCCGCAACCTCGGCCTGACCACCGGTTCGCTGGTCCTGCTCGACGACAATCCTTTCGAGCGCGCCTGGGTGCGCGACGCCCTGCCCGGGCTGATGGTCCCCGAACTGCCGGACGACCCGGCCGGCTATCCGGCCGCCCTGATCGCCAGCGGCATCTTCGAACACCTGCCGCTCAGCGGCGAGGATGCCAGCCGCGCCGCCGCCTTCGCGGCCCGGGCGGCGGCCCAGGAAACCCTCGACCTCTCCGGCGACTACCAGGCCTGGCTGACCAGCCTGGGGATGAGCCTCACCGTCGCGCCGTTCGACGCTGTCGGCCGGGGCCGCATCGCCCAGCTGATCGCCAAGTCCAACCAGTTCAACCTGACCACCCGCCGCTACACCGAGCCCCAGGTCGCCGCCCTGGCCGACGACCCCGATGTCCTGACCTGGCAGGCCCGGCTGTCCGACCGCTTCGGCGACCACGGCATGATCGGCATCGTCATCGTGCGTGGGACCAGCACCCCCGACTGGCGGATCGACAGCTGGCTGATGTCGTGCCGGGTGCTGGAGCGGGGCGTCGAGCAGGCGCTGATGAACCACCTGGTCGTCGCGGCCCGCGCCGCCGGGGCCGCGACCCTGACCGGCCAATACATCGACAGCGGCCGCAACGGCCTGGTCGCCGGCTTCTATGAGAAGCTTGGCTTCACAGCTGTCGGCGACGGCGAATGGCGCCTATGCTTGGGCCGCGCCGTGTCGCTGCCGACCACCCTCACCGCACGCAACTTGGGAGATTCAGATGGACCTGGGACTTAAGGGCAAGAAGGCGCTGGTCACCGGCGGCACCCGCGGCATCGGCCGGGCCATCGCCGACCTGCTGGCCGACGAAGGCTGCGACGTTGCCATCTGCGCCCGCAACCCCGATCAGGTCGCCGAGGCCGTCGCCGCCCTGCAGGCCAAGGGTGTCAAGGCCTGGGGCGAGACGATCGATGTCTCGGTCGAGGGCAGTCTCAAGGATCTGGTCGCCAAGGCCTCCGAAGCGCTCGGCGGGCTGGACATCTTCGTCTCCAACGTCAGCGGCGCCATGGGCCTGGACAACAACCCGGTCGGCTGGCGACAGGCGGTCGAGGTCGACATCCTGCGCACCGTGGAGGGCTGCGAGGCCGCCGCCGAAACCGTCGGGCCAGGCGGCTCCATCGTCGTCATCGGCACCATCTCGGCGGTCGAGGTGCCCGGCCCACGCCGGCCCTACAGCGCGGTCAAGGCGGCCCTCTTGCCGTACGTCAAGAACCTCGCACGCGACCTGGGGCCGAAGACCATCCGCGCCAACGTCGTCTCGCCGGGGCCGATCTACTTCAAGGGCGGGGTCTGGGACATGATCGAGCAGCACATGCCCGACCGGTTCAAGGCCACCCTTGAGCGCAGCCCGCTCGGCCGGCTCGGCGGCCCGGACGAAATCGCCAACGCCGCCGTCTTCCTGGCCAGCCCCCGCGCCAGCTACATCACCGGCGCCAACCTTATCTGCGACGGCGCGGTGACGCAGCGGGTGGATTTCTAGGCAGGTTGTGATTTCGCCTCGGGGCGCCCTTCTCCGTCGGCGGTGGGAGAAGGGACACTCACGGCGGCTTCAACGGTCTTGGGCCCTTGCCGCCCCCGAAAGGCCGAGGACCCTGGACCCTAGAACCGCTCCCCAACCATCTCCTCGCTCTTGGTCCACAGCGCCTTAGCGTTGTCCGGGTCAATGGCGTAGGCGCGGACGCCGAACCGCACATTGGGGCTGTCCTGCGACTCGGCCAGGTGGCAGTCCTCGCAGTAGAGGCCGCCAACCTCGTTCACATCCGCCACCACCCCGGCCCAGACCGAGGTCGCCGCGCCCTGCGGGATGGTCTTCCAGCTGAACGTCTGGCCGGCCGGCTGATTGGCGTTGATCGAGTCGACCAGCGCCTTCATCACCTCCGGCGTCATGTGCCGGCCAAGTTCGGTCTGGATGCCGCCCGGATGCACGGCCACGGCGCGCACGCCCCGGTCCCTGTGTCGCCGGTCGAACTCCACCGCGAACAGGACATTGGCGGTCTTCGAGCGGCCATAGGCGCCGAACTCGGTGTATTCCGTCGTCTCGAAGTTCGGATCGTCCAGGTTGACGTCCGAGAACCGGTGCCCCGACGAGGCCAGGTTCACCAGCCGCCCGCCCGCCTTGATCAGCGAGGCGATCCGGTTGACGAAGACGAAGTGCCCCAGGTGGTTGGTCCCGAACTGGGTCTCGAAGCCGTCCTCGGTTTTGCCGAACGGACAGGCCATGACGCCGGCGTTGGCGATCACCACATCGAAGGGCCGGCCGTCGGCCAGCAGGGCGTCGGCGGCGGCCCGCACGCTCTTCAACGAGGCAAGGTCCAGCTCGATCAGCTCCAGCGAGCCGCCGTTTGCCGCCTGGTCGCGGACGGCCTGGGTGGCGCCCTCGGCTTTCTTCAGATCGCGCGCGGCGCCGACCACCTGGGCGCCATGGGCGGCCAGGACGCGGGCGGTCTCGACGCCCAGCCCGGCCGAAACGCCGGTGACGAGGATACGCTTGCCGGAAAGATCGACGCCGTCCAGGACGTCGTCGGTGGTGGAGGTTGCCCCAAAGGTCTTGGCCATGTTCGTTCTCCGGCCTCATCTCGCCCGTTGCCAATCGGCGGCGACGGATTTAAAACGGAGGAGGTCTCCGCTTCATATACGGAGGGCTCCTCCGTTTAGCAAGGATCGTTTGCCGTGCCCGCCGCAGAGTCCGTCCGCAAGCCGCGCGCCGACAGCCAGCGAAACCGCGAACGGCTGCTGGAGGCGGCCAAGGCCGGCTTCGCGCAGACCGGGCCGGACGTCACCCTGGACGAGATCGCCCGCCGGGCCGAGGTCGGCATCGGCACCCTCTATCGCCACTTCCCGACCCGCGACGCCCTGGTCGGCGCGGTCTATCGCCGCGAGGTCGAGGCCTTGGCGGGCGCCGTCGCGCCCCTGCTGGCCGAGCACCGGCCGGGCGAGGCCCTGCGCCGCTGGATGCATCTGCTGGTCGACTATGTGGCGACCAAGAAGCTGATCGTCGCCGCCCTGGCCGGCTCGACCGACGACCTCTACGCCGTCTCCGGCCAGTTGATCACCACCGCCCTCGACCAGCTGGTCGATAGCGCCCGCGCCGCCGGCGAGGTCCGCCCCGACATCCAGGCCGGCGACCTCAAGCGCCTGATGGGCGGCTTCTTCGCCGGCGCCGGCGAGCCCGGCTGGGCCGACAGCGCCCGCCGCCTGGTCGATGTGCTGATGGATGGATTGCGGACGGCGAAACCGCGATAACAGGCCAATGACTCACGTCCTGCCCGACGCCGCCCCGACCAACTGGGTCGACCGCCATGCGCCGCCGTCGCTGCGGCCGTGGCTGAAGCTCGGCCGCTTCGACCGGCCAGCCGGAATATGGCTGCTCATGCTGCCCGGCTGGATGGGCATCGCCCTGGCCGGCGCGATGCAGCTGCGCTGGCCGGACCCGGTGCTGCTGTTCCAGTTCCTGATCGGCGCCGCCCTGATGCGGGCCGCCGGCTGCGCCTTCAACGACATCATCGACCGCGACTTCGACGCCCAGGTCGCCCGCACCGCCCTGCGGCCGATCCCGGCCGGCCAGATCAGCGTCAAACAGGCCTGGGCCTTTGTGGTCGGCTGTTCCCTTGTCAGCCTGCTCATCCTGCTGACCATGAACCTCTGGGCCGTGGGCCTGGGCGTCGCCTCCCTGGCCCTGGTCGCCGCCTATCCGTTCATGAAGCGGATCACCTGGTGGCCGCAGGCCTGGCTCGGCTTGACCTTCAACTGGGGCGCGCCGCTCGGCTTCGCCGCCGCGCTGGGCGGTCCGACCTTGCTGAGCCTCGCCGGTCTCGCGCCCGAGCCCCTGTCCCAACCGCTGGACGTCTGGCCGGCCGCTACCCTCTACGCCGGCCTGATCTTCTGGACCCTCGGCTACGACACCATCTACGCCGTGCAGGACCTCGAGGACGACGCCCTGGCCGGGGTCAAATCCTCGGCCCGGCGGCTTGGCGAACACACGACGCGCGGAGTCATCACCTTCTACGCCCTGTGCTTCGGCCTGGTGCTGGCCGCCGGCTGGCTGGGCGGCCTCGGCCCCTTGATGCTGCCGCCCCTGGCGGTGTTCGGCCTGCTGCTGTCGCGGCAGGCGGCCGCTCTACGGCTGGACGATCCGCAAGGCGCGCTGGCCCTCTTCAAGTCGAACGTCTGGGCCGGCGCCGTACTGGTCCTGGCCCTGGTTGGCGGCCTGTGGCGACCCGCCGGCTTCTAGAACGGCCCCTGCGGATAGACCCTCTGTTCCAGCACCCGGTTCAGTTCGCGAATCCGCTTGTCGTAGGACCGGCCAAGGCAGTTGCGGTCGCCGCCGCAGCGGTTCCGCTCGCGAACCCAGACCACCTGGCGGTCCAGGATCGCCGCCCGCGTGCCCATCGGCACCAGCTTGCGAACGATGCCGAACAGCTGCGCCATCTGCACATCGCGGTCGTTGAGGCTGAGGTTGGCGCAGATGGTCAGCTCGGTCTGGCTGGCCGCCTTGCGGCAATCGAAGCTGGCCGCTGAGGCGCTGGACGGAACGGCGATCAACAGGACGGCAAGCCCGAGGACCAGCAGGAAGGAGGAGGCGATGAGGGCGCGGCGCACGGGAAACGCCAAAGCTCGAATCATGGTCGTGAAGTTCCTTGGGCGGCCCCCGCTCCGGGATAATGGCCGTCGATGACCTGACCTTCCAGCGAAATCCTGGGCCGTCCGCCGAACGGCGCCAGATTGCAATGAAGCCCTCGAAGGACCCGCTGGCGTCGGCGGCGCCGGAACCTTATCAATCGTCGATGATCCTCGCCCGTGCGCCCGCATGACGCCGCCCGTCCTGACCCTGCCGGGGGTGTTGTCGGCCGTGGACCTGGCGCGGGTGCTGGCCGGACTGGCGCGGGCGACCGCCGCGCCCTCGACCGTCAACGGGGGGCAGGAAAGCCCGGCCCGCCGCTCGTCGCGGCTCTCCCCCGAGCCGGTGGTGGACGCCCTGCTGCGCGCCCGCCTGGAGGCCATCAGGCCCGCGCTGGAAGGCCATTTCGACCTGCCGCTCGGCGAGCTGGAACCGCTCCAGATCCTGCGCTACGGCCCCGGCGATTATTTCGTCGCCCACCAGGACGGCGCCACCCCGATGATCTGGGACGAAACCCGCCATCGCCGGGTCTCCGTCAGCCTGCTGCTCAGCGACCCCGGCGCCTGGACCGGGGGCGATCTGGTTTTTCACGGCCGGCGGGGCGAACGCTCGGCGGCCACCGCCCCGGCCGGCGGCGCCATCGCCTTTCGCTCCGAGTCCACCCACGAGGTTACGCTGCTGCTGGCCGGCGAGCGCCTCAGCGTCGCCGCCTGGTTCCGCGCGCCGGCCTAGACCGGAACCAGCCGCACCGCGAACAGCAGGTGCTGCGGATCGCCACGATCGAGTTGGGTGACGGTCCCCCGCGTCGCCGAGCCGGCGTTGACCGAGCAGCCGTCCTGGGTTCCCGGCCCGGCCCCGGCCGAGATGGTCACCGGAACCTGTTGGCCGTTGCGATAACCGAGGAACAGGGTGACGCCCGGCTCAGGCGCGTCGACCGCCGCGCCGATCCAACGCTTTGCTCGTGGGTTCCGATCGCCATGTCCCCAGACCTTTCGATTCCCACTCTAGGCCCATTTCGAGGCCGGGCGGGCCGCACAAATCGTGTTGCATTTCCAGTCCATGCCGCCGTGTCCACCACGACCGCCGCCTGCTATCCCCCCGCCATGATCCTCGACCGTCCGGCCTTCATCCTGGCCAATACCCGCCTGCAGTCGCCGCCCCACTGCCCGGAGATCCAACTTCACCTGGCCGATAAGGTGACGCCGATCTGGCGGATGACCGAGGAGGCGCTGAGCGAGATCGGCCTGCCGCCGCCGTTCTGGGCCTTCGCCTGGGCCGGTGGCCAGGCGGTGGCCCGCCATGTGCTGGACCACCCGCGGGTGGTGGCCGGCAAGCGGGTGCTGGACTTCGCCACCGGCTCGGGCCTGGTGGCCATCGCCGCCATGCGGGCCGGGGCGCTGAGCGTGCTGGGCAGCGACATCGACGGCTTCTGCGGTCCGGCCGTGGCCCTCAACGCGGAGGCCAACGGCGTGCAGGTCGCCTTCACCGACGCCGACCTGCTGGACGGCCCCGCCCCGGACGTCGATGTCATCCTGGCCGGCGACATCTGCTATGAGCAGCCGCTGGCCGGCCGGGTGCTGGCCTGGCTGGGCGCCGCCCGGGCCGAGGGCCGCACGGTGCTGATCGGCGATCCAATGCGCACCTACTTCCCGCGCGACGGCCTTAACCACCTGGCCGAATACCATGTGCCGACGACCCGCGAACTGGAGGACTTCGAGGTCAAGCGAACCAGTGTCTGGGCGTTTCCCTAAACGCGGTTGACTCAACGCCCGGACCCGAAACAAATACGGAACATTGGAGACTTTATTATGCGTGAAGATGGTAAACTCGACTATCTGGAACTGCCCGGCGGCGATCTGCCAGCCACCAAGACCTTCTACACCGCCGCCTTCGGCTGGCAGTTCATCGACTATGGCCCGACCTATGCCGCCTTCAACGAGGGCCTCGATGGAGGCTTCGACTCGGACGAAGCCTCCGTCAAACCGCTGGCCGTGCTCTACGCCCACGACCTTGAGGCGATGGTCCTGAAGGTGACCGCCGCTGGCGGGACCATTCTCAAGCCGATCTTCGCGTTTCCCGGCGGCCGGCGGTTCCATTTCCGCGATCCGGCCGGCAACGAACTGGCGGTCTGGTCGGAAGGCCAGAGCGGCCTATAGTCCCTTCCTGATTTTCGGGAGTGACCCATGCGCCGCCGCACCTTCCTTGCCGCCCTGCCCGCCTCGCTGGTTGCCGGGTCAGCCCTGGCCCAGATTCCCCGGCCCAAGGATGGCAACCCGGACATCGGCCGCACCGACCTGCATGGCGGCGACCGCGTGGCCGGGGCCACCTGGGCCAGCCGGTCGATGGCCTGGGGGGTCAACGGGGCGGCGGCCACCGCCCATCCGCTGGCGAGCCTGGCGGCGATCGACATCCTCCGCAAAGGCGGTTCCGCCGTCGATGCCGCCATCGCCGCCAACGCCTGCCTGGGCTTTCTGGAGCCCATCGCCTGCGGCATCGGCGGCGACTGCTTCGTCCTGCTTTGGGACCCGAAGACCAGAAAGGTCGTCGGGCTGAACGGCTCCGGCCGCTCGCCAAGAGCGCTGTCCCTGGAAACGGTGCGGGCGCGGGCCGGGGCCCAGGGAACCATCCCCTCGTTCGGCGCGATCTCAGTCAGCGTTCCCGGGACCGTCGCCGCCTGGGGCGACCTGCACGGCCGCTATGGCAAGCTGCCGTGGAAGGATCTGTTCGGGCCAGCCATCGGCCTGGCCCGGGACGGCGCGCCGGTGTCCCAGAACGTCGCCTACTACCTGGCCGGCAGCCAGCGGCGGTTCACCAATCCGGACTCGAAGATCGAGGAGGTCGATAATTTCCTCAAGGTCTGGACCATCGACGGCAAGACCCCGGTCGAGGGCCAGGTCTTCAGGAACCCGGCGCTGGCCAAGACCTACAGGATGATCGCCAAGGGCGGGGCGCGGGCCTTCTACGAGGGCGAGATCGCCACCACCATCGAGCGCTACTTCAAGCGTATCGGCGGCTGGATGACCAAGGCCGACCTCGCCGCCCACAGGAGCGAATGGACCCCGCCGCTGGTCACCGGCTATCGCGGTGTCGACGTCTATGGTCTGGTCCCCAACAGCCAGGGCCTTTCGACCCTGCAACTGCTCAACATCCTCGAGAATTTCGACGTGCGTGGCATGGGCTTCCAGTCGGCCGCCGCCATCCACCACGCCGTCGAGGCCAAGCGCCTGGCCTATGAGGACCGCGCCCGCTACTTCGCCGACCCGGCCTTTTCCCCGGCCCCGCTGGAGTGGCTCAATTCGAAGACCTACGCCAAACAGCGCGCCGCGTTGATCCGCCCGGACCGCATCCTCGATCCCATCTATCCGGGCCAGGCCCCGAGCAAGGGCGACACCACCTACTTCACCGTCGCCGACAAGGACGGGATGATGGTCTCGATCATCCAGTCCAACTACCGCGGCATGGGCTCGGGCCTGTCGCCAGACGGCCTGGGCTTCATGCTCCAGGACCGGGGCGAACTGTTCGCTCTGACCGGCGGCCACCCCAATGTCTACGCCCCTGGCAAGCGGCCATTCCAGACGATTATCCCCGGCTTCGCCGTCAAGGGCGGCGAGCCCTGGCTGTCGTTTGGGGTGATGGGCGGCGACATGCAGCCCCAGGGCCAGGCTCAGATTATCTCCAACCTGGTCGACTTCGACCTCGACATCCAGGCGGCTGGCGACTCGCCCCGCTGGCACCACGAGGGCGGCATGGAGCCCACCGGCGAGCAACTTGGCGTGCAGGGCATCCTGCGGCTGGAGAGCGGGGTGCCGGCCGCCACCCGCGCCGCCCTCGAGAAGATCGGCTGGAAGATCGGAGCCAGCGACGGCGGCTTCGGCGGCTATCAGGCCATCCAGCGCTGGCCCGGCCGCTACGCCGCCGCCACCGAGATGCGCAAGGACGGCATCGCGCTGGCCTATTAGGGAGGCGACCATGACAGCCGAGGACTTCGCCGCTGTCGCCCTGAGCTTCCCCGGGGCCGAGGCCGGCAGCAGCTATGGCCAGCCGGCCTACAAGATCGACGGCAAGTTCTTCACCCGGGTGCGCAAGGAGGATGGCAGCGCCGTCCTCTCCTGCGTGCCGTACGACGAGCGCGAATTCCTGATCGAGGCCGACCCGGCCACCTTCCACTTCACCGCCCACTACAGGGACTACCCGATGGTCCTGGCCCGGCTCTCCGGCCTTGAGCCGGAACAGGCGCGCGGCTTCCTCGAACGGCAGTTCCGCAAGGTAGCCAAGAAGGCGGCGGTCAAGGCCTGGGAGGCGGCTCAGGCGGCGAGGATCGGCACGTCATAGAGTTTGATGAGCCGATCGGCTGTCACCAGTGTCATGTTCTCGCATAGGGCCTGGGCAATCAGCATGCGGTCGAAGGGATCGGCATGGATGGGCGGCAATAGAAATGCCCGTCGGGCGTGGTCTCGCCGGACGTCAATCACTTCGAATCGACTCCTGGCGATCATCTCGTCAAGGTCGCGGTCCAGAATCAGGCGACCTGAACTAACCTTTACGCCGAGCTCCCAGTAGGTTGCCAAGCTCACGAACCCGGTGGCGGTGGTCCGTAACAGGTCCTTGGCCCCCTGCCTCAGCCGAGGATCATCCTGCCACCACCAGATCAGAACATGGGAATCGAG
>JBKJSF010000071.1:0-15581 GCA_046595895.1 Caulobacter sp.
GTCGCGGGCTTGACCGCGACCTGCGCGGCGTTGCTGTCATTGGCGTCGATCATCGACCACGGCGCCCAGCGCGTATCGGTCTGGGCGAGCATCTGGATGAGCGCCGCGCGATAGGCGATCCGCGCCGGTGGGCTACGAAACTCCTCCGGCCCGACGAGGTGGCGCTGCCATTCGTCGCTTTCGCGATCGGCGATCCGGCGGCCTTGCGTGTCGTCGGTGATGTGGAAGAATAGTTTGACGATCAAGCTACCATAATCGCGCTGCTGCGATTCGAATTCGTTGATCTCGTCGAACGCGCGCTTCCATTCCTTGTCGGTGACCAGCCCGAGCAATTTGTCCTCTAGCACGCGGCGATACCAGCTGTGATAGAAGATCGCTGTATGTCCCGCCTCGGGCAAGCGAGCCCAGAACCGCGCCAGCCAGTGGCCGTCGCGTGCGCGGCGGCGATCGGGCGAGACGGTGGCCACCGCAAAGTGGGTCGGATCGAGCGCGGCGCCGAGCAGTTTGACGAACTCGCGCTTGCCGCCGCCTTCGCTGCCTTCGATGACGATGATCACACGGCGCTGATGGACGATCTGTGACAATTGGGCGCGGGCGAGCCGGTGCTGGAGCGCGGCCAGCGCGCCAGCGACATCGCCCTTGAACGGCACCCCGCGTTCAAAATTTGTTAAATCGATCGGCACACGGTCGGGGTAGCCAAAAGCGAATCGCTCTGCAATCGATCAACTCCGCGCCGTCCTGACATGGGGCAGGCAGTGGTAGAATCAGGTCGGCTTGGGGGCCCCGTCGGCGACGAGGCGGATCGACAATTCCTTCAATTGCTTCGGAGTCACCTCGGCCGGGGCGTTCATCAGCAGATCCTCGGCCTTCTGGTTCATCGGGAAGACGATCACTTCGCGGATGTTGGGCTCGTCGGCGAGCAGCATGACGATGCGGTCGATCCCCGGTGCCGATCCACCATGCGGCGGCGCGCCATATTTGAACGCGCCGATCATGCCGGGGAAGTTGGTATCGACTTCGGCGGCGGAATAGCCGGCGATTTCGAACGCCTTGTACATGATGTCCGGGCGGTGGTTGCGGATCGCGCCGCTGCTGAGTTCGACGCCGTTGCACACGATGTCATACTGCCATGCGAGGATGTCGAGCGGGTCCATATTCTCGAGCGCGTCCATTCCGCCCTGCGGCATCGAGAAGGGGTTGTGGCTGAAGTCGACCTTCTTGAGCTCGTCCGACCATTCGAACATCGGGAAGTCGACGATCCAGCAGAACTCGAACCGGCCCTCGTCGATCAGCTTCAGCTCCGTGCCCAGGCGGGTGCGGGCCGAGCCGGCAAACCTGTAGAAGACGCCCGGGTCGCCAGCCACGAAGAACGCCGCGTCGCCCTGGCCGAGGCCAAGGCTCGCCATCAGCGCCTGCGTCGGCTCGGCGCCGAGGTTCTTGGCGATCGGCCCGCCCCAGCCGCCCTGATCCTCGCTCCAGAAGATGTAGCCGAGGCCCGGCTGACCCTCGCCCTGCGCCCAGCTGTTCATGCGGTCGCAGAAGGCGCGCGAGCCGCCGCCCGGCGCGGGCACGGCCCAGACGGCATTCTTCTCGGTCTCAAGGATGCGGGCGAACAGGCCGAAGCCGCCGCCGCGGAAGCTTTCCGAGACGTCCGACATCCTGATCGGGTTGCGGGTGTCGGGCTTGTCGCTGCCATACCAGGCGATGGAGTCGCGGTAGGGAATGCGCGGGAAGGGGTAGGGCGTCACCGACTTGCCGTCGGCGAACTCTTCGAAAACGCCGTGCATGACCGGCTCGATGGCCGCAAAGACATCCTCTTGCGTCACGAAGCTCATCTCGACGTCGAGCTGGTAGAATTCCAGGCTGCGGTCGGCGCGCAAGTCTTCGTCGCGGAAGCAGGGGGCGATCTGGAAGTAGCGGTCGAACCCCGAGACCATCAGCAGCTGCTTGAACTGCTGGGGGGCCTGCGGCAGCGCATAGAACTTCGACGGGTGCAGCCGCGAGGGCACCAGGAAGTCGCGCGCCCCTTCCGGCGAGGAGGCGGTCAGGATCGGGGTCTGGTACTCCAGGAAGCCCTGGCCGACCATCCGCGAGCGGATGCTGTGGATGACCTTGGAACGCAGGACGATGTTCCTGTGCAGGGTCTCGCGGCGCAGGTCGAGGTAGCGGTGCTTGAGCCGGATTTCCTCAGGGTAGTCGGGCTCGCCGAACACCGGCAGCGGCAGCTCGGCCGCTTCCGACAACACCTCGACGGCGATGACCCGCACTTCGATTTCGCCGGTGGCGAGGCCCGGATTCACCGTCTCGGCCGAGCGGGCGACAACGTCGCCATCGACGCGGATAACGCTCTCGGCCCGCAGCCGCTCGACCACGTCGAACCCGGGCGTGCCCGGGTGCAGGACCAGCTGGGTCAGGCCGTAGTGGTCGCGCAAATCGATGAACAGCAGGCCGCCATGGTCGCGCTTGCGATGGATCCAGCCGGACAGGCGCACCGCGGCGCCGGTGTCGGTGGCGCGCAGGGCGCCGCAGGTATGGGTGCGATAGGCGTGCATGAATCTTGGCTTTGAGAGTCGGATTTCGAGAGGCGCGGAAGGGCGCATGGAGGCCCCGGAAAGTCAAGAACCAGGCCGCTCACACGCCTCGCCCTGGCGGGAACCCGAAGCCCCGCCGCGCGTATGGTTTACGGGGAAATAACGCCCGGGCGAACCTTATGACCGCTGAGCAGTTTGATTTTCTGAAGGGCGGCGGCGATATGGCCGAGGCCATTCGCCGGCACGACTGGGCCTCGACGCCGCTGGGGCCGATCGAACACTGGACCGAGGCCCTGACGACGACGGTCGCCATCGTCGTGGCATCGCGGTTTCCTCAGGCCCTCTTCTGGGGTCCGGAACTCATCGCCCTCTACAACGACGCCTTCGTTCCGATCCTCGGCGACAAGGGCGATGCGCTGGGTCAGCCGCTCAGTGAAACCTGGCGGGAGGTGTGGGACCAGGTCAGCCCCTTCGTCGACGCCGCTTTTGCCGGCCAGGCCATCTACCTCGAAGATTTCCCTTTGGTCGTTGAACGAGGCGGGCGGCCGGAACGCGCTACCTTCACCTTCTGCTACAGCCCGGTCCGCGACAGGACCGGGACCGTCGTCGGCATGCTGGACACGGTGACCGAAACCACGACCAACACCACCAACGCCGGTCGCCTCGCCTTCCTCGACGACCTGAGCAAGGCGCTGATCCAGGCCGAGGACGGCCAGGCGATCATGGCGATAACCACCCGGATGGTGGCCCAGCATCTGGACCTCTCCAACTGCGCCTACGCCGACATGGACCCGGACGAGGACGGCTTCACCATTCGCGGCGACTGGGCCGCGCCCGGCTCGCCCAGCATCGTCGGCCACTACAGCCTGGCCGATTTCGGGGTGCTGGCGGTGGAGAACCTGTCGGCCGGCAGACCGCTGGTCGTGAACGACAACCTGCGCGAACTGGCTCCGGAGGAAGCGGCCACCTTCCAGAGCATCGGCATCGCCGCGACCATCTGCATGCCGCTGGTCAAGGCCGGGCGGCTGACCGCCCTGATGGCCATCCATGACAGCCAACCCCGGCTTTGGACGGACTATGAGCTGGCGCTGATCAACGACGTGACCGAACGCTGCTGGGCCAACATCGAACGGGTGCGCGACACCGCCGAGGCGCGGGCGGCGGCGCGAGCCCTGACCGATCTCAACGCCGACCTCGAACGCCGGGTCATGGACGAGGTCGCCGAGCGGACCCGTGCCGAGGACGCCCTGCGCCATTCCCAGAAACTGGACGCCATCGGGCAACTCACCGGCGGGGTCGCCCACGACTTCAACAACCTTTTGACGGTGATCCGTTCTTCGGCCGACCTGCTTCGGCGGACCGACCTTCCCGAGGAACGGCGCCAGCGCTACATCGCGGCAATCGGCGAGACGGCGGACCGCGCCGCCAAACTGACCAGCCATCTGCTGGCCTTCTCCCGCCGCCAGTCCCTGGCCCCGAAGGTCTTCGACGTCGGGGCGCGGGTCGATGCGGTATCGGACATGCTTCGCTCGGTGCTCGGCGCGCGCATCGACCTGGAGGTGGCAAAGGCCGTTCCCGTCTTCGTCGAGGCCGATCCCGGGGAATTCGAAACCGCCCTGCTGAACATGGCGGTCAACGCCAGCGACGCCATGGATGGCGAAGGCCGGCTGGGCATCGACATCGTGGAGATTGATGCGCTCCCTCCCGTCCGGGGGCATGCCGGCACGAAAGGCGCCTTCGTGGCGGTGCGGGTCCGCGACACCGGGTCCGGCATCGCCCCGGAAAATCTCGACCGGGTGTTCGAGCCCTTCTTCACAACCAAGGAGGTTGGCCGCGGCACGGGCCTGGGCCTGAGCCAGGTCTTCGGCTTCGCCAAACAGTCCGGAGGCGAGGTCGAGGTTCACAGCAAACCGGGAGAAGGCGCGGTCTTCACCCTCTATCTGCCCCGATCGGACGGCGCCCCCGAGCAGGCCGCCAGCAGCGAAAACGCCGCCCCTGCCCCTGGCCAGGGCCGGGTCCTGCTGGTCGAGGACAATATCCAGATCGGCGAGTTCGCCACCCAGCTCCTCCGGGACCTGGGCTACGATACAATCTTCGCCACGAGCGCCCAGGCGGCGCTGGACACCCTGGCAGGGCCGGGCCGCTTCGACGTGGTGTTCAGCGACGTGGTCATGCCGGGCATGAATGGCGTCGAACTGGGACGGTGTATCCGCGACCGGTGGCCGGCCATCCGAATCCTGCTGACCAGCGGCTACAGCCAGGCCCTGGCCGATGATGCGCGCCACGGGTTCGACCTGCTGAGAAAGCCCTATTCGGTCCAGGAACTGTCCACCGCCCTGCAACGCGTCATGCGCTGAGCGGCGCCTCGCTCAGGTCGTCTCGACGAGCGCCCAGACGATGCCCGGCACGCCAAAGATCATGCCCTGTCCCTGGTTGAAATGTGCCTCCGGGTTCCAGACGAAGGCCTCGCCCGCCGGGACCCAGGTGTCGGCCAGGCGGTCCATCAGGGCCTGCGGATCGAAACGGCTGAAGCTGGCGGTGATCTCGATCCAGCCCTCCTCCTTGTAGTAGGGCGCGATATGCAGCCGGCTGATCGTGGCCACCGGCGCGATCAGGGCCGTCAGGGTCGCGGCGACGGCGGCCGCCTCGGCCATGCCGGCGACCTTTGCGAAGCTGCGCAGATATCCAGGCCCCATGATCTTTCCCTACCATCATTCTTCTTCAGTGGGCGACGGCCGCCAGCGGCCGCAAGCCGGCCCGTTAAGCCTGTTGTCCACAGGCCGGGGCCTGTTCTCCCCGCCGCCGCTCCGCCCCCGCCGTGACCGCCCGGCGCACTCTTGCTATGACCTCATCCGTGACCGCCGCCCAGTTCCGCCTGCCGTTCGAGCCCGCGACCGTCTGGACCCGCGACGCCTTCGTGCTGTCGGACGCCAATCGCTCGGCGGTGATGGCGCTCGACGACTGGGCCAGTCTTGGCCGCGGCGCCCTGGCCCTGGTCGGCCCGGCCGGCAGCGGCAAGACCCATCTGGCCCAGGCCTGGGCCGACGCCAACGGGGCGCAGCTGGTGTTTCCGGGGCGCAGCCCCAGCCTGGAGGGCTCCGGCCCGGTGCTGATCGAGGATGCCGACCTGCTGGGCGATGACGAGGCGCTGTTCCACCTGCTCAACCAGGCCCAGGCCGGCCGCGCCGTGCTGCTGACCGGTCGCGAGCGGCCCCTGGCCTGGCCGGCCTCGCTGCCCGACCTGCGCTCGCGACTCAACGCCCTGGCCGTCGCCGAGATCGACCCGCCGGACGACGCCCAGCTGCGGGCCGTGCTGGAGGCCCTGTTCAAGGCCCGCCACATCAAGCCGGACGACGACCTCTACCCCTATCTGCTGACCCGTATGGAGCGGTCGGTGACGGCCGCCCGCATCCTGGCGGCGAAGATGGACGAGGCGGCGGCCTCGCGCGGCCGGGCGATCAATCGGGCCCTGGCCCGGGAGCTGCTGGAAGAGACCTCGGACCTGTTCGAAGAGGTCTGAGCCCCTTGCGGGGTGTGAGGCGTTGAAACTGTCGCAGCCATGCGCCAAAGGTGGCCGAACCCCTTCCTGCCCGAGTCCCGATGCCCAAGTCCTCGACCGCCCGCTCGTCGAACCGAAGTCCGACGGCCCTTCGGGACCTGACCCTCGACGAGACCCTGCTCGCCTCGCCAGAGCGGTTCTTCAATCGGGAAATTTCCTGGCTGGCCTTCAACAAACGCGTGCTGGAAGAGGCCGAAAACCCGCGCCACCCCCTGCTCGAACGGCTGCGCTTCCTGTCGATCAGCGCCAACAACCTCGATGAATTCTACATGGTCCGAGTGGCCGGCCTCAAAGGCCAGGTGCGCGAGGGCGTGCGCAAGGTCAGCCTCGACGGCCTGACCCCCATCGAGCAGCTGGACCGCCTCAACGCCGCCGCCTCGACCCTGATGGACGACCAGCAGCGCATCTGGCGGGCCCTGCGCGCCGAGCTGGGCCATGAGGGCCTGCGCTTGCTCGATGCGCGGGACGTCGGCGCCGTCGATCTGCCGGCCGCTCTGGAGATTTTCCAGAACAAGCTGTTTCCGGTCCTCACCCCCCTGGCCATCGATCCGGCCCACCCCTTCCCGTTCATCCCCAACCTCGGCTTCTGCCTGGGGCTGAAGATGCGCCGGGCCGACGGCAAGCCGCTGTTCGCCCTGGTGCCGGTGCCCCAGCAGGTGAAGCGCTTCTGGGAGCTGCCCGGTCCCGCCCGGCGCAAGGAGCGCCGCTTCATCGCCCTGGAAAGCCTGATCATCCTGTTCCTCGACCAGCTGTTCCCCGGCTACGTCGTCGAGGGCCGCGGCCTGTTCCGGGTGATTCGCGACAGCGATATCGAGATCGAGGAAGAAGCCGAGGACCTGGTCCTGGAGTTCGAGACCCAGCTGAAGCGCCGCCGGATGGGCGAGGTGGTGCGGGTCAAGGTCCAGACCACCATGCCCGACGACCTGCGCGAGTTCATCCTCGACGGGCTGGACGCGCGGCCGGACGACGTGGTGCTGATCGACGGCAAGCTGGGCCTGGCCGCCATGTCGGAGCTGATTCCCAAGGATCGCGCCGACCTGAAATTCCCGCCCTTCATCGCCCGGTTCCCCGAACGCATCCGCGACCACGCCGGCGACTGCTTCGCCGCCATCCGCGAGAAGGACATCCTGGTCCACCACCCGTTCGAGAGCTTCGACGTCGTCGTCCAGTTCCTGCGCCAGGCGGCCCGCGACCCGCAGGTGCTGGCCATCAAGCAGACCCTCTACCGCACCAGCCAGGACAGCCCGATCATCGCCGCCCTGATCGAGGCGGCCGAGAACGGCAAGAACGTCACTGCCCTGGTCGAGATCAAGGCGCGGTTCGACGAGGAGAACAACCTGCGCTGGGCCAAGGACCTGGAGAAGGTCGGGGTCCACGTCGTCTTCGGCTTCGTGGAGTACAAGACCCACGCCAAGCTCAGCCTGGTGGTGCGGCGCGAGGGCGAGACCCTGCGCACCTACTGCCACTTCGGGACCGGCAACTATCACCCTGTGACGGCCAAGATTTACACCGACCTCTCCCTGTTCACGACCGACCCGGCCCTGGGCCGCGATAGCGCCCGCCTGTTCAACTACATCACCGGCTACGCCCGGCCCGAGCAGCTGGAGAAGCTTAGCTTCTCGCCCGAGACCATGAAGCCGGACCTGTTGGCGATGATCGCCACCGAGGCAGACAACGCCCGAGCCGGCAAGGCCTGCGGCATCTGGGTCAAGCTGAACGCCCTGGTCGATCCCGAGCTGATCGACGCCCTCTACCGGGCCAGCCAGGCGGGCGTGCCGATCGACCTGGTCATTCGCGGCATCTGCTGCTTGAAACCCGGCGTCGTCGGCCTGTCCGAGAACATCCGGGTCAAGTCCATCGTCGGGCGCTTCCTGGAGCATTCCCGCATCGTCGCCTTCGCCTGCGGCGAACCGCTGCCCAGCAAGAAGTCGCGGGTATTCATCTCCTCGGCCGACTGGATGCCCCGCAACCTCGACCGCCGCGTCGAGGCCCTCACCCCGGTCGACAATCCGACCGTGCATGAGCAGGTGCTCGGCCAGATCATGGTCGCCAACCTCAATGACGAGGCCCAGAGCTGGGTGCTCGACAGCCAAGGCGGCTACGCCCGCGACCCGGCCTGGAACAAGCGCCTGGCCTTCTCTGCCCACGACTACTTCATGACCAACCCCAGCCTGTCCGGTCGGGGCCACAATGTCCGCGACCTGCCCGGCGCCCTGGCCCTGGACCTCTACCAATGACCAGCCACGACGCCGCCGTCGTCGACGTCGGCTCCAACTCGGTCCGCCTGGTGCTGTACCGGGTCGAGGGCCGTTCGATGTGGACCGTGTTCAACGAGAAGGTGCTGGCCGGCCTCGGCCGCGACCTCAAGAAGACCGGTCGGCTGAGCGAAGACGGCTCGGCCAGCGCCCTGGCCGCCCTCAAGCGCTTCCGAATGGTCATCGAGCGGCTGCCGCCCGAGCGGGTGTTCACCGCCGCCACCGCCGCCATCCGCGACGCCGAGGACGGCCCGTTGTTCGCGGAAAGGGTGCAGGCGGAGACGGGACTGGTCCTGCGCGTGCTCAGTGGGGCCGAGGAAGCCAAGTACGCCGCCCTCGGGGTGCTGGCCGGGGCGCCGGCCGGCGACGGCGTGGTCGGCGATCTGGGCGGCGCCAGTCTGGAGCTGACCGCCATCGGGCCGAAGGGGGCTGGCGAAGGCGTCACCCTGCCGCTTGGCCCCTTCGCCTTTGGGGCCTTCCCGGACGACGATCCGGAACTCCGCCGCACCGAAGTTGACGAGCGGATCAAGGACCTCGCCCGTTTTCGCACCGAGACCTTCCATGCGGTCGGCGGCGCCTGGCGCAATCTGGCGCTCATCCACATGCATATGACCGGCTACCCGCTGCGCGTCGTGCATCAGTACGAACTGAGCCGGGCCGAGGCCCTGGGCGCCTGCCGCTTCGTGGCCAGCCAGTCGCGGCGGTCGCTGGAAGCGGTAGAAGGCGTATCCAAGAAGCGAGCCGAGACCCTGCGTCATGCCGCCGTGGTGCTGGAACGGCTGATTGTGGTGCTCGGCGTCGAGAAGGTGGTGCTGTCGGCCTACGGCGTACGGGAAGGCATCCTGTTCGAGGCCATGAGCGCCGAGACCCAGGCGCTCGATCCGCTGATCGAAGGCTGCGCCGACCTCACCGTCCGCACCGGCGCTGACGCCACGCTTGGCCCGACCCTGGAGGCTTGGCTGGCGCCGGTCTTCAACGCCCTGGATCCCATCTTCCCTGGCCGTGACGCCATCCTGCTGGCCGCCGCCTGCCGGCTGGCCGACCTCGGCGCCCGGCTGCATCCCGACCACCGGGCCGACCTGGTCTTCGAACAGGTGCTGCGCGCGCCGGTCGCCGGCCAGAACCACGCCGAGCGCGCCTTCCTGGCCATGGCCGCCTTCAGCCGCCACACCAGCAGCAACAACACGCCAGAACCGGGCACCATCAGCCGCTTGCTGCCCGACGACGCCCGCAGGCGCGCCCGGGCGCTGGGGGCGGCGATCCGGCTCGGCTGCGACCTGACGGCCCGTGACAGCGCCCTGCTGGCCCACACCCGGCTGAGCCTCAAGGAGGGCCGCCTGCTGCTGACTACCGACGCCGAACGCGCCGACCTGCTGCTCGGCGAACTGACCGGCCGCCGGGCCGCGACCCTTGCGGGTCATCTGGACGCCAAGGCCGAAGTGCGCGCGGACTGACCCCTCCCCCCTGTCATCCTTCGATTGGCGAAGCCAATCCGGAGGACCCATTTGTCGGCTTGGCGGCTGGAGGGCGGTGGATTGCTCGGACCGTGATGGCAGTCGCGTGACGCCAGCAGGTTCCGCACTCGCTGTGGGTCCTCCGGAGTGCGCGTTGCGCAACCGAAGGAGGACAGCGTTGGGAAAAATCAATCGGCCGGCATCGTGCCTTCGTGGATGGCGATGCGGCCAAGGATGCCCTTGACGATCAGGTCGAGCGCGCTGCCGTCGGTGTAGCTGGCCGCCGCCACGAAGTTCACCCGGTCTTCGGCGATCAGCCGATGGAGCTTGGTCTGGTCGTTGGGCTCGGTGCGCGGATCGTAGACGGCGATCGAGTGGCCGCCCTTGGTGTGCATCATCTTCATGGTCGGCACGTCGGTGTCGCCGTCGCCGACGAAGATCATCCGCTCGAACGGGATCGGACGGTCGTCGTCGGGCATGAAGCGGTTGATCTTCTCGTGCTCCCAGTTGTTGTGCACGCCCTTGTTGATGCGGAACAGGTACTGGGTCTTGGTCGTGTAGTTGATACCCACAGCGGGCCACTCGGCCTCGCCCTCGTCGTTGTAGACATAGTGGCTGGCGAAGACGTGCTCGAAGGCCGGATAGATGGGGCAGCCCTCAACCATCTCCTGCAGGCCGGATGAGAGAATGTAGTGCTTGATGTCGAGACCGTAATTGGCCCCGAATTTGTTGATCCGTTCGAACCAGCTCATGTCGCGCAGGCCGTCGAACAGCAGGACGCCCTTGCCGTGTTCCTGCAGCATCTCCTTGGTGACGGTCAGGCCGGCCTTGCGGGCGGTCTGCAGCATCAGCTGCATGTACATCAGGATGTCGTCGCCATCGGCCTTGATGGTCTGCGGCCGAACGGTGTCGTTCCAGAACTGCTTGGGCGTCATCCCCAGGGCCGGGATGAAACTGGTCTCCTGCATGTTGCCCCGGGCAAGCGTGCCGTCGAAGTCATAGATGATGGCGGTCGTGCGGGGCTTGGACATAAGGCGCTCTAGAGGCGGTTGCTTGGAGGGACTGTGAATCACCTTTCAGGGGCGATTGGCAAGCTTTGCGCGCATTGGGGTTTGGGGTTAAGCTCTCGCCATGGCCGACGGCGAACTGATCCTGAAGCTCAACGAGGAAACGGAAAAGCGGCTTCGCGAGATGGCCGCTGACGAAGGCCTGACGCCTGAAGAACTTGCCGTGCAGATCATCGCCGAGCACCTTGATAAACGCTTTTCCGGCTTCTCTGAAGACGTAACGACGGGTTGGATCGGTCCTGACCTAGAGGCAGATCGCGCCGCGCTCGATGAGTTCCAACGAACACGCATGGGTGTGCCGTGGGAAGAGGTTGAGGCGTGGATGATGTCTTGGGGCACAGATAACCCATTGCCGAGACCGCAGGTCCGAAAGCTTTGAAGATCGTCGTCACGCCTGAAGCGGCGGACGATATCGACAGGCTTGAAGCATGGCTTTTCGGCAAGAACCCTGACGCGGGCCGACGCGCAGTAGTAGCGATTGTCGGCGCGATCCGATCACTGAAACAGTTTCCGCATCGCGGCTACCTGGCTGGCCTAGGGATGCGGCATCTCCATGTGGCCTTCGGCAAACGCGGCTACGTCATTCGTTACGAAGTGAAGGCAGAGGGCGTTCACATTGTCCGCATCTTCCACGGCCTCGAAGACCGCTGAAGCGGCGGCCTACTCCGCCGCCGCTGCCTTCGGCGCCCGCCGCACCTCAACTACCCGCACCCGGGTGCCGTCCAGCACCAGGGCCAGTTCGCCGCGCTTGAGCTTGAGGGCGTCGGCCCCGAAGGCGTCCTTGCGCCAGCCGGTCAGGGCGCCGACGTCGGCCTTGTCGTCGTTGGCGATCTTTTCGAGGTCGGAGACCGTGGCGATCAGCTTCGACGCCACGCCGGCATCCTCTGACCGGGCCTTGAGCAGCACCTTGAGCAGCTCGACCACCGCGCCGGCGGCCGGGTTGTGGCTCGCCTTCTCGCGCTCGACAACCGGAGCGTAGGCTTCCGGATCCCGCAGCGCTTCCTTGATGGCGGCCATCAGATCGGGGCCGAACTTGCTGCCCGAGAAACCCTTGGGCACGCCGCGCAGCCGGTCCATGGCCGCCGCGTCGGTCGGGGCCTGGGCGGCCAGTTCGTCGATGGCGTCATCTTTCAGGATGCGGCCCCGCGGCTGGTCGCGGCTCTGGGCGGTGCGTTCGCGCCAGGCGGCGACGGCCTTGAAGACGGCCATATACTTGGCCGAGTGCTTGCGGGGACGCAGGCGCTTCCAGGCGTTCTCGGGATTGACGTCATAGAGCTCCGGATCGATCAGAGCCTCCATCTCCTCCTCGACCCAGGCCAGGCGGCCGGCCTTCTCCAGCGTGCCGCGCAGTATCGGATAGAGGCGCGCCAGATGGGTGACATCGGCCAACGCATAGGTCAGCTGGTTGTCGCTCAGCGGCCGGCGGCTCCAGTCGGTGAAGCGGCTCGACTTGTCGAGGTCGATCTTCAGCATCTGGCGAACCAGGGCGTCATAGGCGATCTGCTCGCCGAAGCCCGCGGCCATGCCGGCGATCTGGGTGTCGAACAACGGCCGGGGCATGGCGCCCAGGTTGTTGAAGATTTCCACGTCCTGGCGGGCGGCGTGGAACACCTTCTGGATGCTCGTGTCACGAAGGACGTCGAGGAAGGGGCTCAAGTCCAGGTCGGCGGCCAGCGGATCGATACAGGCTTCGGCCCCATTGGGCGCGGCGGCCTGGATCAGGCACAACATCGGCCAGTAGGTCGTTTCGCGCATGAACTCGGTGTCCACGGCGACGAAAGGCTGGCCCTTGAGTTGATTGCAGAACGCCGCCAGGTCGGCGGTGGTTGTAATAGGCGTCATGCGGCAGCTATAGCCCCGCGCGCGGGCGAGTCTGCAAGTTTTTGAATGCTCGCCCCTTCGATTCTCGCTTTCTCGTGACCCGGATGCCGCCATGACCGACCGCAAGAACGGGCTGACCTACGCGCAGGCAGGGGTCGACATCGATGCCGGCGCCGCCCTGGTGGAAGCCATCAAGCCGCTCGCCAAGGCCACCAACCGGCCCGGCGTGTCCGGCGGCCTCGGCGGATTCGGCGCATTGTTCGACCTCAAGGCGGCCGGGTACGACGATCCGCTTCTGGTTAGCACCACCGACGGGGTCGGCACCAAGCTGAAGATCGCCATCGACACCGGCCTGCACGGTCAGGTTGGCATCGACCTGGTGGCCATGTGCGTCAACGACCTGCTGGCCCAGGGCGCCGAGCCGCTGCTGTTCCTCGACTATTACGCGACCGGCAAGCTGGACGTGGCGACGGCGACCAGCGTGGTGGCCGGCATCGCCGAGGGCTGCAAGCTGGCCGGCTGCGCCCTGGTCGGCGGCGAGACGGCCGAGATGCCCGGGATGTATTCGGAAGGCGACTACGACCTGGCCGGCTTCACCGTCGGCGCCGTCAACCGCGACGGGGTGCTGCCCCGCCTCGACGAGCAACGGGCCGGCGACGTGCTGATCGGCCTGGGCTCCAGCGGTCCGCACAGCAACGGCTATTCCCTGGTCCGCAAGGTGGTGGAGCGGTCTGGCCTGGCATGGGACTCGCCCTGTCCGTTCGGCGACGGCACCCTTGCCGAGGCCCTGATGGCCCCTACCCGCATCTATGTGAAGAGCGTCCATCCGCTGCTGAAAGCCGGCAAGGTCAAGGGCGTCGCCCACATCACCGGCGGCGGGCTGATCGAGAACCCGCCCCGCGCCATCGCCGAGGGGCTGGCTCCTCGCTTCGACTGGAACGCTTGGCCCCTGCCGGCGGTATTCGACTGGCTGCAGCGCGAAGGCGGCATCGACGACCACGAACTGCGCCGAACCTTCAACTGCGGCGTCGGCCTGCTGCTGATCGTCGCCAAGGACCAGGCGCCGGAAGTGCTGATGGCCCTGCTGGACGCCGGCGAGGACGCCTTCGTCTGCGGCGAGCTCGCCAAGGGATGACGCGGTCGCGCGTCGGTATCCTGATCTCCGGAGCAGGCTCCAACATGGAGGCTCTGATCCGGGCGACCGAGGCGTCGGACTGCCCCTACGAGGTAGCGGTGGTGATCTCCAACCGGCCGGATGCGGCCGGGCTGGATCGCGCTCGGGCCCTCGGCGTCGATACGGTCGCCGTGGCAAGCGCGCCGTTCGGCAAGGAGCGCGAAGCCCATGAGCGCGTCCTGGACGCAGCGCTCCGCCGGCTCGACTGCGATTACGTCACCCTGGCCGGCTACATGCGGATCATGACGCCCTTCGTGGTCGGCGCATGGGAAGGGCGGATGCTGAACATCCATCCCTCGCTGTTGCCGAAGTACCCGGGGCTGGACACCCACCGCAGAGCCATCGAGGCTGGGGACGCGGAGGCCGGCTGTTCCGTGCATCTGGTGACGGCTGGGGTCGATGAAGGGCCGGTCCTGGCCCAGGCGGTCGTCCCGATCCTGCCGACGGACGACGCCGCCACTCTGGGCGCTCGCGTCCTTGAGGAGGAGCACCGCCTCTATCCTGCGGCGCTTAGCGCATATGTCGCGCACTCCAGGCCCTGGCTTCGCTCCGGCCCAGTACCCCGTTCCTCGCCAGGGTAATCCGCGCCGCCGGCATGCGCGGCTGGTATTCGGTCCCGTACTGCGCCTGCAGGGCGACATCCCAGGCCTCGCTCTCTGCCTGCATCACCTTGGCGACGCTCATCGCCGTCATGACATCGCGGACAAGCGTGACGTTGGTCTGCTCGCTCTTGCAGACTCGGATCGTCGCCGGGACCTCGCCCTCGGTGATACCGCCCCTGCCCAGATGCGTCAGGTAGACGTAACGCGCCTCCGGCGACATCGAGATGACCGTCGGGTGGTTGATGCGCTTGACGATGAAGGCCACCGCCGCCGCCTTCGAGGCTTTGATGCCCTGGTCGGTGCAGGGATCGCCGCCGCCCTCCGCCGCCAGCTCAACCTGAGCCAGCGTCTCGGTGGAGGCCGTCAAGGCGTTCAGGCCAGCGATGTCGCCTTCGCGATAGGCAGAGACCGCCCGGCGCAGATCGTCCGGCTTCTTGGCCAGGTCGGCCATCTCGCAGCCCGCGAGAGCTGCAGCCGCCAAGGGAATCGCTATCCAACGCATGTTAGCCCCGCCTGTCCCGGGCCAGCAGACAACCACAGGGAGTTTAGCACCGGGCTAACAGGCAAAGGAAAAGCCGGCGGAAGATCCCGCCGGCTCAATCTTCGGAAAACTCAGAACGCGCTTAGCCGACGATCTCGTCGTCGGTGAAGAACTGCGCGATTTCCATCTTGGCGTTGTCCAGGCTGTCGGAGCCATGCACCGAGTTCTCGCCGACGCTGTCGGCATAGAGCTTGCGGATGGTGCCTTCGTCGGCCTGGGCCGGGTTGGTGGCGCCCATGACTTCGCGGTTCTTTGCGATGGCGTTCTCGCCCTCGAGCACAACCAGGACGACGGGGCCGCTGGACATGTACTCGGTCAGCTCGCCGAAGAAGCCGCGGGCGCTGTGGACGGCGTAGAAGCCCTCCGCTTCCTTCTTCGACATGAGGTGGCGACGGATCGCGACGGCGCGGAGGCCCGACTCCTCGAACTTCGCGATGATCTTGCCGATCAGGTTCCGCTTCACGCCGTCGGGCTTGATGATGCTCAGGGTACGTTCAATCGCCATGGTGTCCTCGATCAATCACGCCTCAGGTGGAGGCGTCGAAAAGTTCTAGCGGGTCTTCTTGGAGTCCAGCAG
>JBKJSF010000168.1:0-10271 GCA_046595895.1 Caulobacter sp.
TAGGAGAGGTCGGCATGGCCGTCGCCGCGGCGCGAGGGCGTGCCGACGGCGATGAACACGGCGTCGGCGTTGCGAACCGCGTCGTTCGCCTCGGTGGCGAAGCTGAGGCGGCCGGCCTTGACGTTGCGAGCCACCAGGTCGTCGAGACCGGGCTCATAGATCGGCATGATGTTGTCATGCAGCCGGGCGATCTTGCCGGCGTCCTTGTCGATGCAGCAGACGGTGTGGCCGAAGTCGGCGAAACAGGCTCCGGACACCAGGCCGACGTAGCCGGTGCCGATCATCGCAACACGCATGGGAGTGTCTCTGTCTGGAGGCGGTCAGAAGCCGCATTTCTGTGCGGCTTTGAACATGACGTGGGGGCGGAGGGCAACCTTAGGAAGGGTGGGGACGCGCGGGAGGCGGGGAGGGTGGCTTTTGGGCACCCGGTAAATGGTGTGCCATCGGGCCCATACGCCGGCTTGCAGAGCGCGGGCCTTCGTCCGATCTTCTTGACTTGGACCCTCGGGAGGCAGGCATGTCAGGCGGGATTGTTCGTCGGCTTCTGGTCGCCATCGCGGCGCTCTGGCCAACGCTCGCCGCCGCGCGTCAGGCGGAATCCGTACCTTCGCGGGAAGTGAAAGTCGACGAACGGCCGCCGCGGCTTTCGTACGAAGAATCGTGCCGGCGCCTTCAGGCATTGGGCCTGCTCGAGGTCGGCGTTACCGGTCATGCCAACGCGAATGCCCGCCATTGACGACGAGATACTGGTCGTCCGTTTCTTTCGCACGGAACTGGCCGACATCAGTCTGGAAAACCTGACCTTGCCTCGAGCCTTCTTTGGACGGTCAGAGGTCCGGGCCGTGTCCTTCCGCAATACGGAACTTCGCGAATCGAACCTGTGCTGGAACGACTTCGTCGCGGTCGATTTCAGCGCTGCGAGCTTGGCGGGCGCCGATCTGCGCGCGTCGCTGTATGACCGGGTCGGCTTTCGGCAGGCCAACCTGTCCAAGGCTGACCTCCGGCGATCCACATTCGAGGCATGTGATTTCACCGGCGCCGAGATGACGGGGGCCATCGTCGCACGCGAGCAGGCCACCGGCCTGGGCTTGAGCCCTGCGCAGGTTCGAACCCTCGACGTTCGCGCCGATGACGGGCCGGAGCCCGACGGCGGCTAGATTTCCTGGTTGTACTTGCCGACCTGCGGGTGGGCGGCGAGGCGGGGTTTCACTTCCTTGTGGAAGAGGGCGCGCATGTCGTCGGCCGAGCGGGTGCTCTCCACCACGACGACGATCTCCGGCTTGTTGGAGCTGGCGCGGACCAGGACCCAGCTGCCGTCGCCCAGGGCGACGCGGACGCCGTTGACGGTGATGACCTCGGTGATGCGGCGGCCGAGGATTTCTCCGCCCTTCGACGCGAGGGCTTCGTACTCGGCCACGACTTTTTGTACGACGCCGTATTTTTCTTCGTCGGCGCAGTGGGGGCTCATTGTGAGCGAGGTCCAGGCGACCGGCAGGGCGTCCTTCAGGTCGCTGAGCGTCTTGCCAGGATTGCGGTCGAGCATCGAGAGGATGGCGGCGGCGGCGGTCAGGCCGCAGTCGTAGCCGCGGCCGAGCGGCTCGTTGAGGAAGAAGTGGCCGCTTTTTTCGAAGCCGGCCAGGGCGCCCAGCTCCGCCGACTTGCGCTTGATGTAGCTGTGGCCGGTCTTCCAATAGACGGTGGTGGCGCCATTAGCCTCAAGGATGGGGTCGGTGGCGAAGAGGCCGGTCGATTTCACATCGACGACAAAGGTGGCGCCCGGGTTCAGCGGGGCCAGATCGCGGGCCAGCATCAGGCCGATCTTGTCGGCGAAGATCTCCTCGCCGGTGTTATCGACCACGCCGCAGCGGTCGCCGTCGCCGTCGAAGCCCAGCGCCAGGTCGGCTCCGAAGGTCTTCACGGCCTTGCTCATCTCGTGGAGCATCTCGTGGTCTTCGGGGTTGGGGTTGTACTTGGGGAAGGTCCAGTCGAGCTCGCAGTCCATCTCATAGACCACGGCCACGCCCATGCGGCGCAGGGCGTCCGGGACAAAGGCGCCGGCCGTGCCGTTGCCGCAGGCGGCCACCACCTTGAGCGGGCGGACGATATTGGTGCGGCGCGATACGTCGGCGACATAGCGCTCGTGCATGCCGTCGATGCGGGTGACCTTGCCGCCGTCACGGGAGACGAATTTCGCGCCGAGCACGATGTCCCTGAGGGCGCCCATCTCGTCGGGGCCGAAGGTCAGGGGGCGGCCTGCGCCCATCTTCACCCCGGTCCAGCCGTTCTCGTTGTGACTGGCGGTGACCATGGCCACGCAGGGGGCGTCGAGGTCGAACTGGGCATAGTAGGCGGTCGGCGACAGGGCCAGGCCGATGTCGAGCACCTCGCAGCCGGCCTCGATCAGGCCGAGGCTGAGGGCCTGTTTGATGGTCAGGGAATAGCTGCGGAAGTCGTGGCCGACGACGATGCGGCGGTGGCCGAGCGACTGGATGTAGGTGCCCAGGCCGAGGCCGAGCGCCTGGATGCCGAGCAGGTTGATATCCGGGCCAAACAGCCAGCGCGCGTCGTACTCGCGAAAGCCGGTCGCCTTGACCAGCGGCTCGGTCTCGTAGCCGACGGTGTTGGGGACGAGGTCGGACCGGGGAATGAACGGCATAGGGGCGGGACTCGCTGAAGGCAGGGCGCTGTTCTAACGCTTTCGTAAGCCGTTGTTCACCCCGACGCGGGAATTTCCGCCGCGGTCAGACGACGCCGGCGCTAAGCACGTCGTGGACGTGGAGGACGCCGACCGGGCGGCCGTCATCGACGACGAACAGCACGGTGATGCGCTTCTCGTTCATGATCCGGGCGGCGTCGGCGGCCAGGGAGCCGGCGGTGACGGCTTGCGGATTGCGGGTCATCACCTCGCCGACGGTCTTGCTGGCCAGGCCCTCGAAGTTGCGGCGCAGGTCGCCGTCGGTGACGACGCCGGCCAGGCGACCCTCGGCATCGACCACGCCGACAACGCCGACCCGGCCCGCGGTCATAACCGGCAGGGCTTGCGGCATGGGGGTGTCGAGGCCGGTCAGCGGCGCTTCCTCCAACTTGTGCATCAGGTCGCCCACCGTGCGCAGCATGGCCCCCAGCTTGCCGCCCGGATGGAAGACGTGGAAATCCCTTGGGGTAAATCCGCGCCGCTCCAGCAAGGCCACGGCCAGAGCGTCGCCGAGCGCGATCTGCAGGGTGGTCGAGGTGGTCGGGGCGTTGAGTTCGCCGGTCGCCTCCGGCGCGTCGGCCAGCTTGAGGACGATGGTCGAGGCCTTGCCGAGAGCGCTGTCGGCGTTGGCCGTCATGCCCAGCAGCGGCAGGCCGAAGCGGTGGCAGTAGGCGATGATGTCGCTGAGCTCGCGCACCTCGCCCGACTTGGAGAGGGCCAGGACGACGTCGCCGTCGCCGAACATGCCCAGGTCCCCGTGGCTGGCCTCGGCGGCGTGGACGAACATCGCCGGGGTGCCGGTGGAGGCCAGGGTGGCGGCGATCTTGCGGGCCACATGGCCGCTCTTGCCGATGCCGGTGCAGACCACCCGGCCCTTGGCGGCGAAGACGGTCTCGACGGCCTGGGCGAAGTCTTCGCCCAGTTCGGCGGCCTGTTGATCGAGGGCGCGGGCCTCGGTGGTCAGCACCCGCCTCCCTGCTTCTATGGGGCCGGCGTCTACGGGATCAATGTCGATCATTGGGCGGTGCGAAGTCCTGCGGTCTTGGCCGGGCTGGTGGGCTCGTGGCCGAAAGGGGCCGGCGAACGGGCGCCCTGGCCCTGCGGCCAGACCATGGCCAGCATGATCATGCCGACGGTCGCAGCGATGGCCAGGGGATAGAAGAAGCGATCACGCATGGGATGAGGCTATAACCTGTGCCGCCGGTGCGTTGAACCCCGCTTGACCCCGCGCCGCCATCGCCGTAGCCCACCGCCCCATGGCTACGCTCATTCTCCTCCGCCACGGCCAGAGCCAGTGGAACCTCGAAAACCGCTTCACCGGCTGGGTGGATGTGGACCTGACGCCCGAGGGCGAAGCCCAGGCGACGCGCGGCGGCGAATTGATCGCGGCGGCCGGCATCCATATCGACAAGGCCTATACCTCGGTGCTCAAGCGGGCGCAGCGGACCGGGGCGCTGGCCATGGCCTCGGCGGGACAGGGGGATGTCGTCTTCACCAACGACTGGCGGCTGAACGAGCGCCACTATGGCGGACTGACGGGCCTGAACAAGGCCGAGACGGCGGCCCAGCATGGCGAGGCGCAGGTGACCATCTGGCGGCGCAGCTACGATGTGCCGCCCCCGCCACTGGCCGCCGGCGGGGAATGGGACTTTTCGGCTGATGCGCGCTACGCCGGCAAGGCCATCCCCGACACCGAGAGCCTGAAGACTACCCTGGACCGGGTCGAGCCCTACTGGACCGCCGAGATCGCGCCGCACCTGAAGGCCGGCGAGACTGTGCTGGTGGCGGCGCACGGCAATAGCCTGCGGGCCATTGTGAAGCTGCTGTTCGGAGTGCCGGACGGCGATATCGTCGGCGTGGAGATCCCAACCGGCAATCCGCTGGTGGTCGAGCTGGATGGGGCGCTGAAGCCGGTGTCGGCGCGGTATCTCGACGAGGGCCGGGCGCAGCCTCTGCCTTCGGTCTGATGACCGACGAGACCTTCATGCGCGCCGCCATTGCCGCGGCGAAGGCCAACCTGGGGCTCACCGCGCCCAACCCCGTGGTCGGCTGCGTTCTGGTGCGGGATGGCGAGATCCTGGCCAGCGGGGCCACGGCGCCCGGCGGGCGCCCCCATGCCGAGGACCAGGCGCTGCGGGCGGCCGGCGAGGCCAGGGGAGCGACCGCCTATGTGACGCTGGAACCGTGCGGGGCGCGGTCGTCCGGCGGGACCTCCTGTTCAGAATTGCTGGTCGAAGCCGGCGTGGCGCGGGTTGTGGTGGCCTGCGGCGATCCCTCGCCGTTCGCGGCGGGGCGCGGGTCGGAGCGGCTTGAGGCGGCCGGGATCGTCGTCGAGACGGGCCTGCTGGCCGATGAGGCGATGGACGCCCTCGCCTACGCCGGCTGGTTCGCCAGTCAAAAGGCGTAAGCCGAAAGTTAAGCAAGATCAGGCATCTGTGGGGGCGAACTGGAGTCCCACGCGCATGAGTGCCGCGTCGGCGTCCGGGCCCAGGCGCCTGACGCAAACCGATGTCGATCTGATCTGCGCCCGCCACGACCGGCTATGGTCGGGCCGGGGCGGCGGGGCGCGGGCAGTGTTCAGCTTCGCCGACCTGACCGGCCTGAACCTGTCCGGGCGCAATCTGTGCGACGCCGACTTCACCGGCGCCCAGTTGAGCGGAGCCCGGCTGGTCGGGGCCAAGCTCGACAACGCCAGTTTCTTCGGAGCCGACATGCAGGGCGCCGACTTCACCGAGGCCTCGCTGCGGCGGGCCGATCTGCGCGGCTCCTGCCTGCGCGGGGCCAATCTGTCAGGCGCCGACATGTTCGAAGCCGACCTGCGCGAGGGGGCCATCGCCGCCGCCGATGCCGAAAAGGGCCTGCGCATTCTCGAGCATTCGGTGCGGTCGGGCGACGCCCGCGGCGCCAACCTGTCGGGGGCAAATCTGGAGCGCTCGCGCCTGAGCGGGGTCGTGGCGGTGAAGGCCGACTTCAGCGACGCGATCCTCAAGGACGCCAAGCTGGTGCGGGCCAACCTCAAGCAATGCTCGCTGAGCGGCGCCGACCTGTCAGGGGCGGACCTGTCTGGCGCCGACCTCTCGGGCGCCGACCTGCACGACGCCATCCTCGTTGGCGCCAAGACCGCGATGTGGAAGATCGACGGGGCCGACATGAAGGGCGCCCTGACCGACCATGCGACCGGCACGGCGGTCGCCGACCTGCCCTATGAGAAGATGATCCGCGACCACGCCCGCTGGTGCGAGACGGCCGGGGCGGACGGGGCGCCGTCGAAGTTCGACGGAGCCGATCTGCGGGCTCTTGGCTCGCTAAAGGGCCTGAACCTGACGGCCCTGTCGGGACGGGGGGCGGTATTCTTCGGCTTGGACCTGGAGGGCGCGCAGATGCAGGGGGCTCACCTTGAAGGGGCCGACCTGCGCAATTGCAACCTTCGCCGGGCCGATCTGCGGGGCGCGCGGCTGGCCGGGGCCAAGCTGTCGGGATCGGACCTGCGCGAGGCCCAACTGGGCCCGCTGCTGATCGCCGCCGACCGATTGCTGCCGGCCGACCTGACCGGGGCGCAACTCAAGGGCTCCGACCTGGCCCGGGCTGACCTGCGCCAGGCGCGGATGAAGGGGGCCGACCTGTCGCGGGCCAATTTCACCAATGCCCATATCAAGGGCGCGGACCTGTCCGACACGGTGCGGACGCGCGTGCGGGGCCTCGACTGGAACCTGCTGACCCCGAGTTGAGCGTCATATGCTAACGCTTCGGCGTCCATTGTTCGGCTAAAGTCCACAACCTGCTGATTCGAGACCTTTCGGGGGAAGAGCCTTTGGTGACTCTGACCAATTCCGCCATGACCGGCCGGCGCCGCCTGACCCAGTCGGAGCTGGACATGATGCTCGCCGCGCATGAGCGGTTCCTGGAAGGCAAGCCGGGGGGCAAGCGGGCCGCCCTGCGGTTTCTCAATCTGTCGGGGCTGGAGTTCTCGGGCCGCAACCTGGCGGACGCCGACCTTTCGGCCTCGATCCTCGACGGCGCGCGCATGGTCCGCACCCGCCTGGACCGCTGCAACCTGTTCGGCTCCGACCTGCGCAAGGCCAACCTGATCCAGGCCTCGCTTGTCCGCGCCGATCTGCGCGGCGCCTGCCTGCGCGGCGCCAACCTGACCCAGGCCGACCTGACCCAGGCCGATTTCCGCGAAGGCCAGATCGCCATTCCGCATCCGCAGAAGGGCCTCAACAGCCTGCGGCAGGAGCCTCGCATCGGCTCGGCCGATGAGGCGATCTTCATCGGCGCGACGCTGGACGGCTCGAAGTTCCAGGGCGCTTCGGCCTTCGCCTCGGATTTCACCGACTGTTCCCTGAAGGGCGCGACCCTGACCGGGGCCAATCTCAAGGAAGCCAACCTGACCGGCGCCGACCTGCAGGGAGCCAGCGTCGGCGGCTGCAACTTCGAGGGGGCTGACCTGTCCGGGGCGGTGATCTCCGGGGTCGATACTTCGACAGCCAGGATGAGCGGGGCCAAGCTGGCCGGGGCGCTGGCCAGTCCGACGCGGGAGGCGCTGAGCATCGCCGTCGCCTGCCTCGAAAAGATCAAGGCCAACCAGGCCTGGTGCGAGACCGGTGGCAGGGACGGCACGCCCGCCAAGCTGGATGGCGCCGACCTGCGGCCGCTCGGCGACGGCATGAAGGGCATGCGGTTGACGGCGTTGAGCGCCAAGGGCGCCTGCCTGGTCGGCATGAACCTGGCCGGGACGCAGCTGCAGGGCGCCAACTTCGAGGGCGCCGACCTGCGCGGGGTCAACCTGCAGCGGGCCGACCTGCGCGGGGCCAACCTGGCCGGCGCCAACATGACCAAGGCCGACCTGCGTGGGGCGGCGATCGGAATCCTGCCGCTCGGCCCGGGCCGCGAGAGCCCAGCGACTCTGAATCAGGCGCGGCTGCGCTACGCCCACGCCCAGGCCGCCGACCTGACCAGCGCCATCCTCGACGGCGCCGACCTGCGGGGCGCCAACCTGACGGGGGCCAAGCTGGTGTTGACCAGCTTCCGGGACGCGGAACTGAGCTCGGCGATCGGGTTTCAGCAGGCGTAGCTAAGGCGGTCTCCGCTGGACCAGCAGCATCGCCCCGACCACGCAGACGGCGAACAGCGCGCCTTCCAGGCCTGAGGTGACGATTCGGCTGACGGCGCCAAAGGTCGCTTCGCCGAACAGCTTGCCGAGCGGATCAAGGCTCAGGCGGGACTCGGGGAACTGCCGGGCCAGGGCATCGAGGCTGCCGGCCATCAGTCGTCCGCCGAGGGTGGCGATCAGGAGGCCGGCGGCGGCGCCGGCCGCTGCGGCCACGGCGAGGGCCCGGCCGGGGGGCAGGCGGCCGGCCAGACCAGCTGCCAGACCCGTGGCGCCGCCGAGCAGGACGCCTTCGAAGGCGCCGGCGATCTCGGCGGGCGCGCGGCCGAACAGTAGGTTGAAGGCGTCGAGGCCGAGCAGTTTGACCACCGCGCCGATGACGAGGCCGCCCAAGGCCCCGCCGATGGCGCTCGACCACCAGTCCCGGCGGACCAGGCTGGAGGCGGCGATGCCGGAACCGACGCCGAAGCCTCCCAGCAGGCCGGTGAGCAGGGACAGGCAGACCAGCACTGCCAGCACCGAGGCCGACCCTTGGCCCGGGGTCGCGGTCTGGGAGGCGCCGGCGAAGCCGTAGAACAGGCCGCCAAAGCCGCCGGCTGCCCCGCCGCCCAACGTCCCGGCGCCCGCTACAACCAGGGCTTGGCGCCAGGCCGGCGAAGCGGTGCGCGGCGCGATCGTGGGGCTTGCCGGCGATTCAGCCGCTTCGAGGGCCGCGATGAAGCGGTAGCAGTGCTTGGGGACCGTCTCGATGAACCGAGGCCGCGCCGCGTCGTCGCCGAGCTGGCGGCGCAGGGTGCGGATGCACTGGGTGAGGGCCTCGTCGGTGACCGGCACGCCGCGCCAGACCTCCTCAAGGAATCGGTCCTTGGTGACCAGCTTGCCGGCCTCGCGAACCAGCAGGGTCAGGGCGTCGAGATAGCGGGCGTTGAGCTCCACCGGCTGGCCGTCACGCGTCAACAGGCGGTCCTCGGGGTCGAGACAGAAGCGGTCGAAGTGGAAGCGGCCGGCGGCCATGTCTGCGCCTTCAAGGAGTCGGCCCGAGCCTTACCCGAGGCGCTGGGCAAGGAAATGGCCGTGCGCCAGGCAAAGAAAAAGGGCGGCGCTGGGAGCGCCGCCCTTTCCCTTGGTGAGGCCTGTCTGGACGGTTTAGGCGGCCTTGTCGCTCTCGATCAGCGCCCCGGCGGGGGTCGTGTTGATCGCCACGGTGCGGGGCTTGAGGGCCTCGGGGAGTTGGCGCTCGAGGCTGATGGCCAGCAGGCCGTCGGCGAGCTCGGCTTCCGTAACGACCACATAGTCGGCAAGCTGGAAGCGGCGCTCGAAGTTACGCTCGGCCAGGCCGCGATGCAGGAACCTGCGGGCCTCGTCATTGGCCGTCTTGCGACCGGTGACAGTCAGCAGATTTTCCTTCACCTCGATGCTGAGTTCGTCGGGCCGGAAGCCGGCCACGGCGATCTCGACGCGGTAGGCGTCTTCACCGGTGCGCTCGATGTTGTAGGGCGGATAGCCCGCCTGGCTTTCCTGGGCGGCCGCCGAATCCAGCAGGGTGGCGAGCCGGTCGAAGCCGACGACGGAACGGTACAGGGGCGAAAAGTCGATCGTACGCAAGTGAGTCACATCCTTCTTTGCGTAAGCAAGGTTGCGGTTTGCCAGGCTCTTCGACGACCCGATTGGCCTCGTCTGCGAACCCGTGAAAGCCCGATGTCGGCGCCTTCGAGTGATGAATTGGTGAGTGCCAACTGGCATTTCAAGAGGTGCTGGAACGGGGTTTCGCCGACCGGTTTCGACCGCTAGGGTGCCGCTTCATTTTTCGGAGAGACGGCATGATCGCTCGGCGCACAGCTCTGATTCTGATGGGGGCCACGGCCCTGAGCGGTGGAACCGCCTTCGCCAAGGGCAAGGTGGACAAGGCCCTCAAGGCGGCCATCGCCGGCCCCCAGCGCGGGGCCGCCCATGTCGCCCGCGATCCGGCCCGGCATCCCTATGCCAGCCTGGTGTTCTGGGGGCTGAAGCCCAAACAGACGGTGATAGAGGTCAGCCCCGGCAGCGGTTACTGGAGCGAGATCCTGGCGCCCTACGCCAAGGCCACCGGCGGGACCTACATCGCCAGCGCCGCCGACCTGGATAATCCCAAGCTCTCCGACGGCGCCCGCAAGGGCCGCGCCGCCTTCGAGGCCAAGTACGCCGACGAGGCGAAGTTCGGGAAGGTCGGCTTCGTCAACTTCGGGACCCAGTCCAAGCCCCTGGGACAGGCCTCGGCCGACATGGTCATCACCGCCCGCAACATCCACAACTGGCTCTGGCAGCCGCCGATGGTCGACAAGGCCATGGCCGACTTCTACGCCGTGCTGAAGCCGGGCGGCGTGTTGGCGGTAGAGGAACACCGCGCCGATCCCCAGCCGCAGAACGCCGACGCCCGCGACGGCTATGTGGCGGTCGCCACGGTGGTCGCCGCCGCGCAAAAGGCCG
>JBKJSF010000162.1:0-35630 GCA_046595895.1 Caulobacter sp.
GGCGGCATTGAAGCTCGTGGGTAAAGACGACGGTGACAAGCAGCGCGCTCTTGAAGGGGCGCTGAGCCAGATCGATCGCGCCTTCGGCAAGGGCTCGGTGATGAAGCTGGGCGACAAGGGCAAGATCGTCGAGATCGAGTCCGTGTCCACCGGCTCGCTGGGCCTCGACATGGCGCTCGGCATCGGTGGCCTGCCCAAGGGACGGGTGGTCGAGATCTACGGGCCGGAAAGCTCGGGCAAGACGACCCTGGCCCTGCATGTGGTGGCCGAGGTCCAGAAGTCGGGCGGCACCGCCGCCTTCATCGACGCCGAGCATGCGCTCGATCCCTCCTACGCCCACAAGCTGGGGGTCAACCTCGACGATCTGCTGGTCGCCCAGCCGGACACCGGCGAGCAGGCCCTGGAAATCGTCGACACGCTGGTGCGCTCGAACGCCGTCGACATCATCGTTATCGACTCCGTGGCGGCCCTGACGCCGCGCGCCGAAATCGAAGGCGAGATGGGCGACAGCCTGCCCGGCCTGCAGGCTCGCCTGATGAGCCAGGCGCTGCGCAAACTGACCGGCTCGATCAGCAAGACCAAGACCCTGGTGATCTTTATCAACCAGATCCGCATGAAGATCGGTGTGATGTACGGCAGCCCGGAGACGACGACGGGCGGCAACGCCCTGAAGTTCTACGCCTCGGTCCGCCTCGACATCCGCCGCACCGGCTCGGTCAAGGTTCGCGACGAGATCATCGGCAACAACGTCCGGGTCAAGGTGGTCAAGAACAAGGTGGCCCCGCCGTTCCGCGAGGTCGAGTTCGACATCATGTACGGCCAGGGCATCTCCAAGCTCGGCGAGATCATCGACCTTGGCGTCAAGGCCGGGGTCATCGAGAAGTCGGGCAGCTGGTTCTCCTGGAACAGCCAGCGCATCGGCCAGGGCCGCGACAACGTCCGCGAATTCCTGCGCGCCAACCCCGACATGGCCGCCGAGATCGAGGCCCAGGTCCGTGGCAAGGCTTCCGACATCGAGGAAGAACTGCTGATCGGTCCGTCGGGCAACGACGAAGAGTAATCCAGCCTGGCTGGAGCAGAGATGCTCGCGGCCGGCCGGGGACAGTGACGCGATCCACCCTCGCCGTCTAAGTCCCGCCCCGCACTTGGCGGGCCGCGAGTTAAGGACGTCCGCTGAAAGGCGGGCGTCCTTTTTCTCATCATGGAAGCGCCGGCGCGGGGACTGGTTCGTCGCAAAGCGGCGTACCTGGCCCCGATCTGCACGGAAGGCTGGGGACAGCGAGCGATCCAGCCGATTGGCAACCTATTGTCAGTTGCGCCGTCGCCGTAGCCGCCTCAATTGGCCGTCGGGGACAGGTACGCGCGATCCACCATCCTGCCCCTGGCCGACCGATCTTGCGGCGCGAACCAGTCCCCCCCCCCGCGCCAACCCTGTCGCTGTTAAAGTCGTCAGAATGCTTGCCTCAATTGATGACACCGGTTACCTGACCACAAAGACGCCCCCGCGAGGAGACCGCCGCATGTTCGCCAAGACCCTTCAGGCCACCCACCCGGACATGATGGATGGGGCGACCAACGATCAGCTTCGTGACCGCTACCTGATCGGCGGCCTGTTCACGGACGGCCAAGTGATCCTCAACTACAGCCACAACGAACGCTTCGTCATCGGCGGCGCGGCGCCAGCCGCCGCACCGCTGAAACTGCCCGACCAGACCGAACCGGCCAGCGCCGCCGGCCATCCTTTCCTCGAGCGGCGGGAGATGGGGATCATCAACATCGGTGGGGCTGGCAGGGTCACCGTCGATGGGCAGGTCTTCGACCTCGGTCCGCGCGACGGGCTTTATGTGCCGATGGGCAGCAAGGAGGTCGTCTTCGAAGGGGAGGGCGCTCGCTTCTACCTCGCCTCGACGCCGGCCCATGCCCGCTTCGAGGTCAAGAAGATCGACATCGCCCAGGCCACGCCCCTGCAACGCGGCGCCCTGGAGACCTCCAACGAGCGGACCATCTACCAGTACATCATTCCCGGCGTCTGCCAGTCGGCCCAGCTGCTGCTCGGCCTGACCATTCTCAATACCGGCAGCGTCTGGAACACCATGCCGCCCCACCTGCACGACCGCCGCTCGGAGGTTTACTTCTACTTCGACCTCAAGGGCGACGAACGGGTGTTCCACTTCATGGGCGAGCCCGACAGCGCCCGCCACATCGTGGTCGCCAACGAAGAAGCCGTGGTCAGCCCGCCCTGGTCGATCCACATGGGCTCGGGCACCGCAAACTATGCCTTCATCTGGGCCATGGGCGGCGAGAACCTCGACTACACGGACATGAATGTCCTCGACATCTGCCAACTGAAGTAGGCTCTCACACCATGAGCGATCTCTTCAGTCTCGCCGGCCGTACGGCCATGGTCACCGGCGCCAACACCGGCCTTGGCCAGGCGATGGCCTTCGCCCTCGCCGAAGCCGGCGCCGACATCGTCGCCGTGGGTCGCTCGGCCGTGACTGAGACGGAGGCAGGTGTCCGCGCCGCCGGTCGCGGCTTCCACTTCGTGCAGGCCGATCTCGGTCAGTCCAATGTCAGTGGCGACATCATCGCCGCCGCCAAGGCCGCCGCGGCCGCGCCGGACATCCTGGTGAACAACGCCGGCATCATCCGCCGAAACGACGCCCTCGACTTCACCGAAGAGGACTGGGATGCGGTGATGGATGTTAACCTGAAGACCGCCTTCTTCCTCTCCCAGGCCGCTGCGCGCGAGATGGTCGGAAGGGGCGCCGGAAAGGTGATCAACATCGCCTCCATGCTGTCTTTCCAGGGGGGCGTGCGCGTGGCCTCCTATGCGGCAAGCAAGAGCGGCATCGCCGGTCTGACCCGCCTGCTGGCCAACGAATGGGCGGCCAAGGGAATCAATGTGAACGCCATCGCGCCCGGCTACTTCTCGACCAACAACACCACGGCGCTGCGGGCTGATGAGGCGCGCAGCAAATCCATCCTCGAGCGCATTCCGGCCGGCCGTTGGGGCCAGCCGTCGGACCTGGGCGGCGCGGCGGTCTTCCTCGCCTCCCGGGCCTCCGACTATGTGCATGGCGCCATCCTGCCCGTGGACGGGGGATGGCTGGCCCGCTGACCGCCCCCGGCGCCAACGGCCAGGTTCGCCAGAACCTGGACCTGCTCGGCGACCTGCTCGCCGAGGCTATCCGCTATCTCGACGGTGAGGACGCCGCCCGGCTGGTTGAGGCCGCCCGGGTGGCGGCCGGGGAGGACGGTTCGGCTCCCCACCTGGGCTTCCTGTTCCACGCCGTGACGCCGGCCGAAGCTTCGCTGCTGGCCCGCGCCTTCGCCTGCGCCTCGATGCTGGCCAACATCGGCGAGGACGTCGCCGGCCGCCGGCAGGAGGCCGAGGCCGAGAGCCTGGCTGAAACTGCCACCCTGGCCGACGCCCTGAAGGCCTTGGGCGAGTCCGGCGCCGCGGCGCTGGACGGCCTGTCGGTCACCCCAGTGCTTACCGCCCATCCGACCGAGGTGCGCCGCCGGGCCCTGGTCGAGCGGCAGGTGGAGATCGCCCGCCTGATGGCCCTGCGCCGCCACCACCTGCCGCCGGACCTCGACCGCCAGATCCGCGAGGACCTGTTCCGCGAGACGGCCCTGCTCTGGCGCACCCGCCTCTATCGGCCGGAAAAGATCACCGTGGCCGACGAGATCCGCAACGCCTTGTCCGTGGTCCGCACCGCCATCCTGCCGGCCTTGATCGAACTGTACGACCGCTGGGGCGAAGACATCGGTGAACTGGGCCCCATCCTCAATCTCGGCACATGGCTGGGCGGCGACCGCGATGGCCACCCCGGCGTCGGGGCCGAGACCCTTGCCCTGGCCCTGCGCGCCCAGGCCCGCTTGATCCTCGACCACTACGCCGGCGAGGTGCGCCGTCTGTGGTCGGACCTGGCCATTTCCACCGCCTACGGCTCGGCGTCCGACGCCCTGCTGGCCCTGGCCACGCAGGCTGACCAGCCATCCGTCCACCGCCTGGACGAGCCCTATCGCCTGGCCTTTGAGCGTATTTTTGACAGGCTCTGCGCCACTTCGGTCAAGCTGACCGGCGTGCGGGTCGCCTATGCGGTCAGCCCGCCCGACGGCCCGACCTATGACGCTCCGGACGACTTTATCGCCGACCTGGAGGTCATCCGCGCCTCGCTGGAGGCCCACGGCGGCGCGCGGCTGATCGGCGGCCGGCTGAAGACCCTGCTGGCCATCGCCCGGGCCGCCGGCTTCCACCTGCTGTCGGTCGACCTGCGCCAGAATTCCGATGTCCATGAGCGGGTGATCGCCGACCTGTTGGCCCAGGCCGGCGAGACGCCAGACTATCTCGAACTCTCCGAGGAGGGCCGCGTCGCGCTGCTGCTTGAGGAGCTGTCCACCCCCCGGCCGCTGCGCTCGCCGTTCACCGCCTACGGCGAGGAGACGGCCCGCGAACTCTCCATCATCGACGCCGCCGCCCGCGCCATCGCCGACTACGGCCCGGCCGCCATCGGCGCCTATGTCGTCTCCAAGTCGGCCACCGTGTCCGACATTCTCGAACCGCTGGTGCTGCTCAAACAGGCCGGCCTGGTCTGGGGCGGGGCCCAGCCACGGGCGGCGGTGCGGGTCAGCCCGCTGTTCGAGACCATCGGCGACCTGGAGGCCGGCCCGGCCGTGCTGCGCGCCTGGCTGGAGACCGACGCGGCCAGATCCCTGCTCGGCGCATCGCCGGTGCAGGAGGTGATGGTCGGCTATTCCGACAGCAACAAGGACGGCGGCTACGTCGCCTCCCGCTGGGGCGTGGCGCGGGCCGCCACCGCCCTGGCCGCCGAATGCGACCGGCTGGGTGTCGGACTGCGCATCTTCCACGGCCGGGGCGGATCGGTCGGTCGGGGCGGGGGCCCTGCCGCCGAGGCCGTGCTGGCCCAGCCGCCCGGCACCGTGCAGGGACGCCTGCGGATGACCGAGCAGGGGGAGATGATCTTCCGGCGGTTCGGGGACCAACCCACGGCCCGGCGCAATCTCGAGGGCCTGACCGCCGCCGTCCTGACCGCAACGGCCCGGCCGCATAATCCTGTTCACCCCAGGGCCGTCGAAGCCATGGACGCCCTGGCCGCCGGCGCCTTCGCCCATTACCGGGCGTTGGTTTATGACACGGCCGGGTTCGAGGACTTCTTCTGGTCGGCGACACCGATCTCCGAAATCGTCACCCTCAATATTGGCAGCCGCCCGGCCTCGCGCACCCAGAGCCGCCGGATCGAGGACCTGCGGGCCATTCCGTGGGTGTTCAGCTGGTCGCAGGCGCGAATCATGCTGCCGGGCTGGTACGGCCTGGCCGGGGGCGCGCAGAGGGTCGGGCTGGAGCCCGGGCGACTTGCCGAACTGGCCGCCGAGTTCGACATCGTCGAGGCCCTGCTGTCGAACATGGAACTCGCCCTGGCCCAGAGCGACATGATCCTGGCGGCGCGTTATGCGGCGCTGTGCGAGGATCGGTCGTCGGCCGATCCGATCTTTGACGCCATCCGCCGCGAACACAATGCGGCGGTCGAGCTGGCGCTGGCCATCCGGGGCGGGACGAGCCTGCTTGATGACCGGCCGGACCTGGCCGAGTCGGTGGCCCTGGCCGCCGGGTCCGTGCGGCCGCTCAATCACCTTCAGCTGGAACTGCTCAGCCGCCGGCGGAAGGGCGACGACAGCGAAGAGACGCGCCTGGCCATCCAGCTGACGGTCACTGGCATCGCCGCGGGCCTGCGCAACACCGGCTGAGCCGGCCGCTACCGCTACTCAAACTGGTGTGATACCGCTGTTCGCCCAACGGATTGAGGGCAACATGGGCAAGGTTCGAATCACCATCTACCGAGTCTTCTTGCTGATCCTGGCGGTATGGGTCGGCGGCGGCGTCTTCGACTCCATCGCCAGCCACCCGGCCTGGATGACCGATCCGGTCGGCTGGGTGCGCGGCGCGAGCATTCAGGCCGGCTCCACCAACCCCTGGCCGTCCACCACCGTCCTGATGATGCTGGCGACCGTCGCGGGCCTGATCGCTTTCTGGCGCGGCGGCCCGGCCGGCGGGCGGGAAGCGCGGATCATACTGGCAATCCTGGCGGTGGTGCTGGTCGCCACCATGGCCTGGTTCGTCCCTACGCTCGGCGTCCTGTTCGGCCCCGGCGCGGCCGACCTCAGCGATGAGCGGATAATCAGCCTGTCGCGGCTGTGGACCGGCTTGAACCTGGTTCGGATCGTGATTTTGGTGGGCGTGCTCTACTATGGCTTGATCATCCTGGGCCGGATGGCCAAGGGCCCGAGCGCCAAAGACGAGCGTTAACTCGCGGGGGCTGACACGCAGATGCGCCGAATTCTCGTCATCGCCATCGCCACGGTGGTCGCCCTGGCGATCTGGGCCGGGGTCTTCCTGTTCGGGACGTCGGAAGGCTGGTGGCGCCGGCCGCTGGCCCCGCGCGGCGACGCGGCCGGCTTCATGACCGCGGCGACGGTGAAGATCGAGACGGCGGCTCCGGGCAGCCTGGCCTTCCAGCTGATCGAGAATGGCCAGCCCTACGATGGGCGCTTCGCCCCCTTCGGCCGAACGGATCGCGACACCCGGTTTCAGGTGGCTTCGCTCAGCAAATGGATCACCGCCTGGGGGGTGATGACCCTGGTCGAGTCCGGCAGGATCGATCTCGACGCCCCGGTGGACGGCTATCTCAAGCGCTGGAAGCTGCCGCCCAGCCGGTTCGACAACCGACAGGTCACCGTCCGCCGGCTGCTCAGCCACACGGCCGGCCTGACCGACGGGCTGGGCTATCTCGGCTTCGAACCGGGAAAGGCGGTCCAGTCGCTGCCCGACTCCCTGACGCGCGCCTCCGACGCCTCGCCCGGCTCCGACGGCGCGGCGCGGGTCGGCAAGGCGCCGGGCGGGGGTTGGGCCTACTCCGGCGGCGGCTACACCCTGCTGCAGCTGATGATCGAGGATGTCTCCGGCGAAACGTTCGAGGCCTATATGCAGCACGCCGTCCTGGTTCCGCTCGGCATGTCGCGATCGACCTTCCTGCTGCCTGAAGAGGGCGGGGAGAACCTGGCCGGGTTTCATGACGTCGGCGGCAGGCCCGCGACCCACTACCGCTTCACCGCCACAGCCGCCGCGTCTCTCTACACCAGCACCGCGGACCTCACGCACTTCATCCAGGCTCATCTGCCGGGACCGGACGGCGCGCGACCAGGGCGGGGCGTCCTGAAGCCGGAGACGCTGCGGAAGATGCGCCGCCCGCACGCCTCGCAATGGGGCGAGGACATCTGGGGGCTGGGCGTCATCCTCTACGCCCCCAACGGGGCCGGGGACTTCATTGTCGGGCACGACGGCGGCAACGCCCCGGCGATCAACACCTCGGCGCGCTTCGATCCGGCGAGCGGCGACGGGATCATCGTGCTTGAGTCCGGCGCCAAAAGGCTGGCCAGCGAGCTTGCCGGGGAATGGGTGTTCTGGCGAACCGGCAAGGTCGACAACATCACCTTCCTGATGGAAATGCGGCAAACCCTGACGATCCTGGCCGGCGGCGGCCTGTTGATCGTCCTGGCCGCGATTCTGCTCGGATGGCTGACCCGCCGACGGGGTCAGACCAAGTCGGCGAGATAGGCCTCCAGGTTCGTCCAGCCGTCCCCGTCGGCATCCAGAGCGCCGTCGGCGGCGTCCGCCGGGTTCAGCCCCCCCGCGCGTTCCCAGGCGTCCGCCATCCCGTCCCCGTCCAGGTCGGCTGGCGCTATGGCGCCCTTCAGGACCGGCCAGCCGCCGACCTGTTTCTCGGAGTCGATCAGCCTTCCGGTCCCGTCCCGCACCCCGGCGATAATCCGCAGATCGACCGCGTCCCGTACTCGCGACGCGCCTGCCCGGTCCAGGACATCGGCCGTCGCGGCGGCCGGGGACGTGGTGACGATGCCAGAGGCGGCAAGGGGGGCGGCGGCGCGATATCCCTTCGGCGGCTTGCAGCCGACCAGGCTCCAGGAATCGCCGGGCGCGGTCCCCGCCATGCTGTTGTCTGCGAACCAGGCCCGCGACAGGCTGCTGTCCTCGCAGAAGGCCAGCCGACCAGCGCTGTCGGGCCCCGGCAGATAGGCATTGCCGACAAAGTCGTAGGCCGCCAGCGCCGCCGTGTCGGCATTGTAGCCCGAATGGCCGCCACCCCAGTTGTAGAAGACGTTGTTGCGGAACTCGATGAAGGGTCCGACCGGGTCGGCGTCCGGCCCGTTGTAGTTGCCGGGCCGTGGCATCCGGGCCTGATGGCTGGCCCACAGGTTGTGGTGGAAGCTCATCCTCGCCCCGTGGCCGCCCCGGATCAGGCTGCCGTAGCCATGCCGGCCCTTGGCATGCAGCGATCGGTTCAGCGACTCGCCGATCAGGCTCCACTGCACTGTGACGTCGTAGACCCCGGCCTGCGGCGGATCGTAGCGGCTGCCTACCGACAGGGTCTCGTCCACCGACCAACTGGCCGACAGATGGTCCAGCATAATGCGCCGGCCGCGCGAGACGGTTACCGCGTCCTCCTGCGCTCCCGACTCGCCGCCGAGCCGCACCCGCAGGAAACGGACCACCACATCGTCGGCTGCGACCACCAGCGGCTGGTCGGCCAGGGTGATTCCCTCGCCAGGCGCCGTCTGGCCGGCAATCGTGATGCGGCCGCTGGATATCTTCAGAGGCGACTTGAGCCGAATGGTTCCGGCCACTTCAAACACCACCGTGCGCGCCCCCCGGGCGTCTACGGCGGCCCGCAGACTGCCTGGTCCCGAGTCTTCCAGGCTGTTCACGAAAAGCACCGAACCGCCCCGGCCGCCTAGGGAAAAGCGTCCATGCCCCTCCGCCCCCGGAAAGGCGGTCAGGGGCTCGGCGGCGGCGACAGGAAGTCCGAGGAGGGCCAGGCTCAGGGTCAGCAGGGCGGCGGGGTGGCGGTTCAAGGTCGAAATCTCCTGTCACGGGAAGTTTGGATGGGGGCTTGTCAAATCGCCAATATCTGAGATATCAACGGCGATGATACCGGTGTCAAACAAGTTGCGACTTGACATGACACCGGTGTCACTAGTCCCAGGCGTTGTCACTGACTAACGTTTTGGGTTCGAATTCAAAGCAGGCAGTAGGCGGCGACAGACCGCGAACGCGCCTGACAAGGGGAGGGACTACAAGGTGTCCAACAAGGATCGTTCGCGCGCATTCGCGCTCCGTTTCGGCGCTTCGCTGGCGGCCATGACCATGGCGCTCGGCGCCGCAGGTTATGCCACGGCCCAGGAAGCCGAGGAGGCCGAGGTCGAGGAAGTCGTCATCACCGGTTTCCGCGGCAGCCTGGCCAGCGCCATATCGGTCAAGCGGCAGGAGACGGCGGTCGTCGACTCCATCAAGGCCGAAGACATCGCCGACTTCCCGGACCTGAACCTGGCCGAGGCCATTCAGCGCATCCCGGGCGTCTCCATCGACCGCGATGCCGGCGAAGGCCGTTCGATCACCGTCCGCGGCCTTGGCTCCGACTTCACCCGCATCCGGGTCAACGGCATCCAGGCGCTGGCCACCACCGGCGGCACCGACAGCTCCGGCGGCGCCAACCGCACCCGGCAGTTCGACTTCAACATCTTCGCCTCGGAGCTGTTCAACTCGATCACGGTGCGCAAGACCCAGTCGGCCGAGGTCGAGGAAGGCTCGCTCGGTGCAACCGTCGATCTGCGCACCTCGCGCCCGTTCGACTTCAAGGACCGGGTTCTCACCCTGGCCGGCCAATACGGCTACAACGACCTGGCCAGCGAGTATAATCCGCGCGGGGCCTTCCTGTGGTCCGACCAGACCGACAGCGGGACCTTCGGCGCCCTGTTCTCGATCGCCTACAGCGAACGCGACCTGCTGGAAGAAGGCTTCAGCTCGGTGCGCTGGGCCGATTCCGGCGCGACCGGCGCGCCTTTCCAGTCCTGCACGCCCGCGGCGGCTCAGGTCTGCGCACCGGCGACCCGGGACTCCATCTACAGCCCGCGTATCCCCCGCTACGGCCGCCTGACCCACAGCCAGGAGCGGCTGGGGATCACCGGCAGCCTGCAGTGGCGGCCCCGTGACGGCACCACCTTCTCCCTCGACGTGCTCTACGCGAATCTGGAATCGACCCGCCAGGAAGACTTCCTCGAGAGCCTGTCGTTCAGCCGTGCCGGCGCCCAGGGCAAGGGCGCCACCGATGTGCTGGCCGCCGAGGTGAACGCCAACGGCAACATCGTCTACGGTCTGTTCGACGACGTCGACGTCCGCAGCGAGTCGCGCTTCGACGCCCTGAAGACGGAGTTCACGCAGTATACCTTCGAGGTCCAGCATGAGTTCAACGACCAATGGCGGGCGACCTTCGTGGCGGGCAGCGCCGACTCGGTGTTCCGCAACCCGCTGCAGACCACGGTCACCCTCGATCGGCTCGACATCGACGGCTACAGCTGGGATTTCCGCGGCAACGATCGCCAACCGAAGATCGACTACGGGTTCGACGTCGCCAACCCGGCCAACTGGAACTGGATCAACGCCCCGCCCGCCGGGGCCACCGGCACGGAAATCCGTATCCGGCCGCAGGGGGTGGACAACGCCTACAAGACCGTCCGCTACGACATGGCCTGGGATGCGACCGACTGGCTGACCTTCAAGGCCGGCGTCAACTGGTCGGAGTTCACCTTCGAAAGCTTCGAAAAGCGGCGTGCCACCGAGACGTCGGTCCCGGCCCTGCCGCCCGGCGTCACCGTGGCGGACATCTCCAAAATGCTGACCGGCTACAGCTCCGGCGGCATGCACCGGGGCTGGGTGGTCCCCGATGTGCGCGCCATCGCGCGGCTGTTTGACATCTATTGCAACTGCGACACGGGGGTTCCCGGCGGCAACTTCTCCCTGGCCGGCGAAACCAACGGCGCCGCCCGCGGCAACAACCGCGGCGCCGTGGAGACCGCCACCAGCGCCTACATCATGGCTCAGTTCCGCACCGAGGTCTTCGGTCGGCCGTTGCGGGGCGACTTCGGCCTCCGCTCGGTCACGACCGACATCGAGGCGACGGGCTTCCTGGCCACCGGCGGCGGCACCAAGGTTAAGGTCGGCAATGAATACAGCGACGTTCTGCCGTCTCTGAACCTGGCCTACGACGTCACCGACCAGTTCCTGGTCCGCTTCGGCGCGGCCAAGGTGATGGCGCGGCCCCAGCTGCAGAACCTCTCGCCGGGTGGTACGGTCAACACCGCGGCCCGCACCGTGGTTTCCGGCAACCCGCTGCTCGATCCCTTCGAAGCCACGACCTATGACCTCAGCCTCGAGTGGTACTTCGCCCCGGAATCCCTGGTGTCCGTCGCCTTCTTCTACAAGGACATCGGCACCTTCATTCAGACGCTGCGGGAAAACCGGCCGTTCGATACCACCGGCCTGCCGCTCACCCTGCTGCCTCCGGGCCAGGACGGCACGACGGCCTATGACGTGACCAGCCCGATCAACACCAAGGGCGGGCCGCTGAAGGGCTTCGAAATCAGCTACCAGCAGCCCTTCACCTTCCTGCCGGGCCCGCTGTCCCACACCGGCATAGTGCTGAACTACACCTATGTGGAATCGGAGATCGAGTACGCTGTTGCGGCCAACTCACCCTTCACGGTGACCAGTGATCTCGTGAACCTGTCGCCGACGGCCTACAACGCCACCTTCTACTACGAGGACGACCGGTTCAGCGCCCGCGTCTCCGCCGCCTACCGTGACGACTACCTGCAGACGGTGCCGGGACGGAACAGCAGCGCGGCGGTCGGGGCGACGAACCTCAATGACGTCGAAGGCAAGAAGGCGACGCTCAACGTCGATGTCTCTTCCTCCTTCAAGGTCACCGACAAGCTGACGATCACCGCCGAGGGGCTCAACCTGACGGACGAGTTCAACGATCAGTACGTCTCGTCCACCGGGGATAGGGCCAGCGTCTATCACCGCACCGGCCGGCAGTTCTTCATCGGCTTCCGCTACAACTTCTAGGTTTCCTTGCGCAGACTGGGCGCCGGGACATCACCCGGCGCCCATTTTTTTCGGCTAGGCTGGCGCCCCAAGAGTAGAAGGAGCGCGCGATGAGTCACGACCGCATGTCCGTCCTGTCGGCCATGATGAAGCAGGGGGTGATCCCCGTCTTCTACCACCCGGACCCCGAGGTCTGCGTGCAAGTCATCCAGGCCTGCGCCAACGCCGGCGCGCCCTGCATCGAATTCACCAATCGCGGCGACTTCGCCTCCCATGTCTTCCTCGATGTCGCGCGGCACTTCGCCAAGGCCGACCCGCGCGTGATCATGGGTGTCGGCTCTATCGTCGATGCGCCGACCGCCGGCATCTACATCGCCAACGGCGCCCGGTTCGTCGTTGGGCCGGTTCTCAACGCCGACGTCGCCAGGGTCTGCAATCGACGCATGATCCCCTACAGCCCGGGCTGCGGTTCGGCCTCGGAGATCTCCTACGCTCAGGAGCTGGGCTGCGAGATCGTCAAGGTGTTCCCGGGCACGCAGGTGGGCGGCCCCGAGTTCGTCAAGGCGGTGCTCGGCCCCATGCCCTGGACCCGCATCATGCCGACCGGCGGGGTCGATCCCACCGAGGACAGCGTCAAGGCCTGGTTCGGAGCCGGCATCGTCGCGGCGGGGATGGGCAGCAAGTTGATTACCCAGGCCATGCTCGACGCCAAGGAATGGGCCGGCATCGAAACCAAGGTCCGTGAGACCGTCCAGCTGATCGAGAAATACCGGAAAAAATGAGCGACATCCTGAACCTCCGCCCGGCCGAGGATTGCCGTTGGGATTGCGTCTCCTTCGGGGAGGTGATGCTGCGCTTCGATCCCGGCTTTGGCCGCGTGCGCAATGCCCGCCAATTCAACGTCTGGGAGGGGGGCGGGGAGTACAATGTCGCCCGCGCCATGCGCAAATGCTGGGGCAAGCGCGCCGCCGCCGTCACGGCCCTGCCGGTCAATGACCTGGGCTGGCTGACCGAGGACCTGATGCTGCAGGGCGGTGTCGATACCAGCCACATCATCTGGCGCGAGTTCGACGGCATCGGCCGCAACACCCGGGTGGGCCTGAACTTTACCGAGAAGGGTTTTGGCGTCCGCGCCGCCCTCGGCTGCTCCGACCGCGCCAACTCCGCCGCCAGCCAGATTGCGCCAGGCGAGGTCGACTGGGAAAAGCTGTTTGGCGAGGAAGGCGTGCGCTGGTTCCACACTGGCGGCATCTTCGCGGCCCTGAGCGAGGGCGCCGCCCAGGCGGTCATCGAGGCGGTCAAGGTGGCCCGCAAATACGGGACCATCGTCTCCTACGACCTCAACTACCGGGCCAGCCTGTGGAAGAGCCAGGGCGGCAAGCCGGGCGCCCAGAAGATCAACCGCGAGATCGCTCAGTACGTCGATGTGATGATCGGCAACGAGGAGGACTTCACCGCCTGCCTGGGCTTCGAGGTCGAGGGCCTCGACGAGCACATCAGCGCCATCGACCCGGCCAACTTCAAGGCCATGATCGCCACGGCGGTGCGTGAGTTCCCCAATTTCAAGGTGGCCGCCACCACCCTGCGCAACGCCCGCACGGCCAGCTTCAACGACTGGTCGGCCATCCTCTGGGCCGGCGGCGAGTTCTATGCCTCGCAGATGCGCGAGAACCTGGAAATCTACGACCGGGTCGGCGGCGGCGACGGCTTCGCCTCGGGCCTCGCCTACGGCTTCCTGGAGGGCAAGGGCCCTCAGGCGGCGGTAGAGTACGGCGCCGCCCACGGGGCGCTGGCCATGACGACGCCCGGCGATACGTCGATGGTCAGGGCCAGCGAGGTCGAGGCGGTGATGCACGGCAAGGGCGCGCGGGTCATCCGCTAAAGTTCCTCCTCCATCGGGGGAGGGGGACCGCCGCCGCAGGCGGTGGTGGAGGGGGGCCCCACCGGCGGTGGCGACTGAACCTGTGTCCGCTGCCGCAGGACTCGGAGCGGACCCCCTCCGTCAGTCGCCTATCGGCCCCTGCCACCTCCCCCGATGGGGGAGGAGCAACGAAAAACGCCCCGGAGTTTCCTCCGGGGCGTTCCTCATGAGTTCGGCGCCTAGTAGCGACTGCCGGCGATGACCTCGAAGATCAGGCCGCTGGCGATCGCGGCCAGCAGATAGTCGTTGCCCGACCGGTACCAGTAGTAACCGCGCGGCGGCGCGCGCAGGCGGTAGCGGCCATAGTCATTGATCCGGTAGTCGTTCGAGCGATAGTAGCTGGGCAGATAAGCTCCACGACGCCAGGCGGCGTAACCCGGACGGTAGTAGGGGTCACTGTAGTAGGCTCCGGGCGGCGGGCCGTAGTACCAGCGGTTATGGTAGTAGTAACCATTGTGGCGCTCGCGATCCCAGCGGGCCTCGCGGCGGTCCTGACGCCTGTCCTGGCGATAGTCCCGACGGTCGTCGCGGCGATCCCAGCGGTCTTCACGACGTTCCTCGCGCCGATCCCGGCGATAGTCACCACGATCATCTCGGCGTTCGTAGCGGTCGCCACGATATTGGGCGGCGGCTTCAGTAGCCGCAACCATCGGGCCAGCGACACAGGCCGCGGCGGTCAATGCAAGTATCAGACGTTTCATGGACGACGTCCTCCTTCGTGGTCGATGCCCTCGACAGGCGAACAAGGTGAATCAAAACGCCTGAACCCAGCCTGAACGGAGGTGTCAGGAAGTCGTTCCTGCGGCGGGCGGGGAGGGCGGGGAGCGCGATGAAGCGGCTCAGCTGGGTGGCGCGCGCTCCACCCAGCCCTCGCATTGCCGATTGTAGTCGTCGATGGCTCTGTTGGCCGTGGTGCTCATCTTCTCGCCCAGCGCATGGGCCGCATCGTAAGAGTCCCACATCCGTGCGTCCTGCAGCAGGCTGATCAAAGCGTTGGCGTTCTCGTTGGCCGTGATCATGTGGCGAACGCCGACGGCCAGGTGGGTGCAGACGGCGTCCTGCGTGGCCTTGTCCGTCTCCAGCTTTTCAAACTCGTCGAAGCCGGCTTTCGATTCCCTGTCAATGATGGCGCTGTAGGCCAGGGCGCGATCCTTGACATCCGACTGGGCCGAGGCGCTGGCCGGCGCCAGGGCGACGGCGACGAGGGCAAGCGTCGCGAGGCGAAGCGAACGGGTCATGGCGGATCCTGGCATGGCGACCGGGCCGGCCTTTGCCGAACCCCTCCAACTGGTTACCGGCGACCTCGGCCGTTAACACCCCCAAAAAGGGTGTGAACGCAACTCTACTTTTTTCTTACCCGTGTCCTAACAGGCCGAAAGTATTCGAAGAAAAATCGCTCAAATTGTCGCAACGGCTGATCCGGTTAACCTTGGATTCAGCAGAGCGGCTCTTTGCTCGTATCCGTGATCAACACGAACCGGCCGCCAGAACGGCGCCAAACACGGGATACGGCATCATGATGATGAGCCAACACAGCGACGTCCTGATGCCCCTGCCGGGGCCGGACACCTCGGGCGACGAGCTGTTCCGCATGGGCATGCTCTACTCCACCGGTCAGGGCGGCGCGCCGCTCGACTACGTCTCGGCCCACATGCTGTTCAATCTGGCGGCGATGCGCGGCTCGATGGAAGCTAGGCTCTACCGCAAGGAACTGAGCGAGGAGATGGCCTCCGAGGACGTCGCCGAAGCCCAGCGCCAGGCGCGCGAGTGGCTGGCCCGGGCCTGATCCAAGTCCTTCTCCCGCTTGTCGGGAGAAGGTGGCGGCGTAGCCGCCGGATGAGGGCAGCGCCCGCTGACGGTGATTGTCCTGATTCAGGGTGACTCGGCAGCCCACGGCGCGGCCCTCATCCGACCTCCTTCGGAGGCCACCTTCTCCCGACGAGCGGAAAAAGGAACCGTTCACACGCTACTGGTTGCTCCGCGGGTTCAGGTCGTAGCTGAAGCCGAAGCTGATCGGGATCAGGTCTCGGAAATACTGCTGCAGGAACAGGTTGGCCTCGGCCACGTCGCTGCGCGGCACGTAGACCAGGTCGAACCGGCGCAGCGGCACCAGATCGGCCCCGCCCTGGTTCGAGCCCTTCAACAGATCCACCGTCCGCCGCATGAACCGGCCGTCGGCGGTGCGCCGCAGGACGACCACCTGCTTGCGCTTGGCGGTGACCTTGAAGCCGCCGGCCATGGCCACCGCCTGCAGGGAGTTGATGTCGCCAGGCATGTCGTAGATGCCGGCCTTCTCGACCTCGCCGTAGACGAACACCTTCAGCGGTTGCGCGGTCTTCACCCCGACCGTGACCTGAGGTCGCAGCAACTCCCGCGAATAGGCGCCGGCCAGCGCCGCCTCGACCTCGGGCAGGGTGCGGTCGGCGACCATCACCGGGCCGACCAGGGGCAGGGCGATTCGCCCGTCCGGCTGGATGAAGCCGGTCTTGTTTAGCTCCGGGGCCGAGGCAATGAAGATCTCCAGCTCGTCGCCGGGATAGACCCGGTAGGCCGGCTCGGCGTCGCTCCAGTCGGCGTAGGCGATATCGGGAAAGCCCTGCGCGCTTCGCGGCGGGGGCCGTTCCTTGTCCTTGCCGCCAAACGGCCACCAGGCGTGGGCCGCCGCCGGAGCCCCCGCCGTCAGGGCGAGGATGCTCAAAGCAGCAACAAGGGAGCGCGCGCGGGACATGGCCCAAAGGTTAAGGATAATGGGTAACGGACCGTTAATGGCGGCCGCGCGAGGGTGCCCTCGAAGAGAGGCGTCCGAAGAATCGCATGAGCTACGCCAGCAACTGGAACAGCGTTCCACACGACCCGCCGGCCCGCGCCGACTGGGCCGGCCGGCCGCGCTATGCCCCAAGCGACTTTGTCACCCTGCTGTGGCGCGAGAAAGGGCTGATGCTGGCCGTTTTCCTGGTGCTGTTTCTGATCGGCGCCGGCTTCGCCCTGACCATGAAGAAGTCCTACACCGCCAGCTCCAGCGTTCTGGTTCAGCTGGGCCAGGAATATGTCTACGAGCCTCGGGCCGGCGACGCCGCCCGCGGCGCTGTGCCGGACACCGACGCCCTGGTCGCCTCCGAAACCGAAATCCTGCTCTCGGGCCAGCTGCGCGAGCGAACCCTACGCAAGGTTGGCCTCTCGACCGTCTATCCCAAGCTCGGCGCCCAGTACGACGCCGCCTCTCCAGCCGAGCGGCCGCTGATCATGGCCAAGGCTGTGCAGGCCATGGGCGAGAGCATGAACGTCGCCACCACCCCGTTGAATCCTGTGGTTCGGGTCACCTTCGAGCACGAGGATCCGGCCATGGCCGCCCGGGTGCTTAATGCGTTTCTTGAGGAATACCTCGTTTACCGCCGCACGGTGCTGGTGCAGACCGCTTCGCCGGTTCTGGAGCGCCAGCGGGTGCTGTTCGAGGAGCGGCTGGCCGAGGCGGACACCGCCTATCAGGCCTTTCTGCAAAGCAACAACCTGGGCGACTTCGCCGCCACCAAGGCCAGCATGAGCCAGCTGATCGGACAGCTGGAAGGCCAGCGCTACTCGCTCGAAGCCAGCCTGCAGGAGCGCCAGGGGCGCCTCAATAGTCTTGAGAGCCAGCTGGCCGGGGTGGCCCCGGTCTACGAGGTCTACAACGACATCAACACCGCCGATACCGACAAGCTGGCCACCCTGAAGGTGCAGCGCGAAGATCTGCGCAGCCGCTACACGCCCGACTCCCAGACGATGCAGAATATCGACGCCCAGATCCGCACCCTGGAGACCGCTGTCGCCGCCGGGCGCACCACGGCGCCAGGCGCGCGCCGCCGGGGCCCCAATCCAGTCTACCAGACCCTGCAGACCGAGAAAATCCAACTGGCCGCCGAGATCGCCTCCCTGCGCAGCGCCCGCGACGCCAACACCGGCCAGTATGCCGAGGCCACCGAAAAGCTTCAGCAGCTGGCGGCGCTGGAGCCGCAGTTTACCGAACTGACCCGCGACCGCGACATCCTGCAGAGCTCGGTGCGGGATTACACGGTCAAAGGACAGCAGGACGACGCCGCTCGCATGATGGCCGGCGAGAGCAACGACAACATTCGCATCGTCGAACGCGCCTCACCTCCGCCGAAGGGCGCCAGCTTGAAGAAGCCGATCCTGATCCTGGCCTTCCTGTTCGCCGGCTTCACAGCACTCTGCGCCGGTCTGCTGCGCATGTTCCTGCGGCCCGGCCTGCCGACCGCCGCCTCGGCTTCGCGCACCCTCGATCTGCCCGTGCTGGGTGCGGCGCCGCTGAAGGCGCGTTGAACTTACGGATACGGTAGGCTGCAAGCCGCAGTGCGTACGTGGCGATTCGACGAATGGTGGACCTGAGCGGTGAGATGGGAGGGCTGTGGGCGACGCTTGGCGCGCCCGCTCCCGGCCGCTCGCGGGTCATCCAGTTCGCAGCAGCCCGTCAGGGGGAGGGGACCTCCACGGTCGCCCGCGAGTTCGCCCGCTTTGCCGCCCGCCGGGCCGGCAAGACTGTTTGGCTGGTCGACCTTGACCTGCAGGCCTCGCCGCAGCACGCCGCCATCGCCGCCGACCCGGCCCACTATGGCGACCTCGGCAAGCCGGTCGCCGCCAGTCCGGACGGGTCGAGCTTCCTCACCGTCCAGCCTCCGCAAGCGACGCCGCAAGGCCACCAGATCGCCGACGCCCGCTACATCGCCGCCCATCAGGTCGGCGAGGCCCGGTGGTGGGTCACGCGCTTTCGCCGCGAGGTGCTCAAGGGCCGCCAGACCGTCCACATCCTGCCCGGCGCCGACTACTGGAACAGCCTGCGAAAGCACGCCGACCTGATCATCATCGACGCCCCCGCCGCCGACCGCTCTCAGGCCGCCCTCACCGTCGCCCCGTTCATCGACCAGACCGTGCTGGTCGTCGCCGCCGATCAAGCGGACGTCCGCGCCCCGGCCCAGCTTCGCGACGCCATCGCCACCGTCGGCGGCCGGGTGGCCGGAGTGTTCTTCAACCGCGCCGAGGTCGAACCGCCCGACTTCCTGCGGCGGATTCTCGGCTAGCCCGGGTTGAGGGGAGGTCTGGACGGGCTGCTCGCCCACGGACCGCTACATGGCGGGGTAATCGGAAGACTGCGAAATCCGCTGATCATTAATCTATCCTGATTGCCTGGCGGGTCGGGCCCACGTCGGCCCCCAACCTGGTCCCGCTTAAATTGGCGCGAACCTTGCTGGGCGGGGCCTGACCCGGTGGCGCCTGTCCCGGACTGGGCGTTTAGCCATGGAAGTCAGGAAAAAATGCACATTCCATTCCAAAATGCGACGATGTCGGTCCTGACAATCCTCGCCGCCGTCATCGGCCTGGCCTTGATTGTCCTGCCTCGACCGAACGCTTTGCGGGAGGCCGCGGCGAAGGAGCTCCTGCTGGTCAGGTTCGGCTTCGGGTCCCTGCTGTTTGTCGGTCTGGGACTACTTCCGCTGAATATCGCCCACCATCTTCTGGGCGCGCCGTTTGGTTGGGTTTTTGGGTCCGAGACTGTCGATGGCGGTCTGGCCGAAACCCTGACTGTCGCCTTCTATGCCGCGGCCATCATGGCCATCAGCCTGTTGCTGTTGCGGCGTGACCCGAGTGAGGCGGGTTCGCCGATCTGGCGGGTGATCTTGGTTCTGGCCCTGCCGGCGCTGGTCTTCCTGATCGGCGAGGAACTCAGCTGGGGGCAACACTTGCTCGGGTTCGCCACCCCTGAAGTCTTGCGGGAGAGCAATCTTCAGGACGAGGCGAACCTCCACAACCTGATCTCACCGCGGCTCTATGACGCCATCTACCAGATCATCGGCTTTGTCCTGATCCTGGCGCCGGCCCTGTCAATCTGGACGCCCGTCCGTCGCAAGCTCGGCCCGCTTGGCCCGGGTGCGGCGTTGGCCTTCAACTGGCCGGCTCTCTATCCGCTATTGGCGATGACCGGTTTTCTGCTTCAGCACGAAGTGTTCGAGGAACTGGCCGAACTTAGCCTGGCGGTGACCTTGTTCTACTTTTTCGCCGCATTCGATGCGGTGGAGGGCGCCTCTCGCAAGGCCAGTCGGCAGGCGATCATGACGAACAGCGTCCACTCGCCGTCGTGATAGTCGAAGACCGAGACCTCGGTGATGCTCATCAGGGCGAAAATCAGCACATAGGGCAGAGCCAGATAGCCGGTCGTTGAACTGTAGGTGGCCACCAAGGTTCGAGCCAGGGTGCACAGGAAAGTGACAATCCAAAGCACCAAGCCGGCGACCCCCAAACCGAACCACACTTCCAGCCACCCGTTGTGGGCGTGGCCGGCTGTGAAGCGGGCGTCATGGGCGATCCAGAGAGCCGGATCGTAGGCGTCTCTGTGGTCCCAGAGCACGCCATAGCCGAAGCCGAGGATCGGGTCGTGTTCCTTCATGGCCTGGATGCCCGCCGTCCAGATCTCGGTACGACCGGTAAGGGTCGAGTCCTTGTTGAGCAGGCCGAACAGCAGATCCGGTGCGAAGACCATTAGCCCGGCCAGGCCCGCGGTGACCGAGACGCCAAGCCAGGTGCCAAGCACAGCCGTCGCTGGCCCACGCCGGAACAACGCGACTACTGCGACGCCAATAATCCCGAGCAGGAGGCAGAGCAGGGCGGTCTTGGAGGTGGACAGCAACACCAGGCCGGCGCATGCGCCGAGCAGAACCAGCCACAGCCACCGACGTGTAGGCGCGAGTACCGCCGCGGCCAGACAGAACATGGCCCCCAGGGCCATCATGATGCCCAGACCATTTTTTTCCGTCCAGACGCCGCGCCAAGCTCCAGGAAAGAGTTCGGTCATTATGCCCAGCCTGGGCGGCACGATTGCGAACAGGACGCTCAGCACCATCAGGAGGGCGAACTGGCCGGCGACCATCTCGGTCAGTTGGCGAAGGTTCCAGCGTGCGGCGATGACGCTGCCCGCCAAGGTCGTGAAGGCCAGGGCCAAAACGCGACGGAGCGTCGCATCCCCGTCGATTGACCATAGGCATGAGACGGCGGCGAGCAGGACCGTGGCGTAGATCACCGGAGTTCGGGTAACGGCGTGGAGCGCCCGCGCCGGATCGAAGGCGATCAACAGGATCGTGGCGCCGTAGGCGGGGAGGAAGCCGAGCTTCAGGACGGCCAGCTTGGTCGGATCCGAAGCCCAGCCGGTCAGCGGCGCGGCCCAGCCCTGCATAAAGGTGAATATCACCAGGCAGGAGAGCGCCATTTCGAACACCACCGGGATGTCCAGCCGACCGGTGCGTGGGCGCATGGCGTGGGGGGCCGCCAAGGTCATCGGCGGGATGCGGTCGTGGGGAAGCGAGCGTTTGGCATGGAATTCAGCGAAATGAGACCACGAGTCTCTGGCGGGACCAATCTTGATGGATCACCGCCCAGGGACCCCTGCTTTTCGGGTTTGGCCGGCCGCGTCTTCTTACGCGCGATCAGAGCCTAGGCCGAAACTGGTATACCCGGTCTTAAAGGCCCAGTTTCGCCGCCGCACTGGCCATTGGCGTGACATCGAAACCATCGGCCAACGCCCTGTCGGCGAGGCGGGCCAGGACGGCGGGGGAGCAGCCCCAGGCGGACGGGGCGGGGTCCACATCGTGGGTGTAGAGGATCAGCCAGGCCTTGCGCCTCACCGCCTCATTCATCCAGCGCCGGGCTGTGGCCTCGCCGTTCGCGCCCTCGATGCCGACGGCGGGCAGCTGATTGGCGTCGGACCCATCCGTCACCAGGCCTGCCTGCACAGTGCGCAGGGTCTTGAACCGGCCGCCTAGCGCCCGCTTGGCCGCGAAGGAGACGTCGCCATAGGGATAGGCGAAGCTGACGGGATTCGGCGCGCCGCGCTCGGCCAGGGCGATGCCGTTGCGGGTCACGTCGGCGGCGATGACAGCCTGGTTGGCCTGGCCGCAGTCGAGGTGGCTGTAGGTGTGGCAGGCGACCTCGTGGCCGGCAGAGGCCAACCTGCGCGCGTCCTCGGACGAGCCATATCGACCCATCGGCCCGTCGCTCTCCTCAAGGCCGGCGCAGATGTAGAAGGTGCCGCGCAGGCCGGCGGCCTCCAGCACCGCGGCGCCGACAAGGGCGGCGGTGGCCGGCACGTCGTCGAAGCTGAACGTGATCATCGGCCGCTGGAGCGCCAGCCGCAGGGGCTTGCGGAAGGCCAGGCGGGTGTAGCGGCGGCGCAGCTTGCCGCGCAGGGACCGGTCGGCGGAATAGGCTTCCATCAGACCACCTCCGCATAGAGGCCGGCGCGGTAGAGGCGCATGGCGAAGGCCCGCAGGCCCACAGGCAGGGCGTCGCTGAGAGCGGCCAGACGGGCGCTCTCGCGGAGCAGCGACCGGCCCGTCAGGCGGCGGATCATCCGGGCGACCTTGAAGCTGGCGTAGCCGCTGACCACCGCCGGATGCGCCTCGACCACCCGGGCGAAGTTGGCGGCCGACTGACGATACTTGGCGACCAGGGCCGGGGCGGTGTCGAGGCCCAGGTGGCTGGCCGGGATGTGGGGATGCAGGATGGGCCAGGCCCGCGCCACCCGCATGGCCCATTCGACGTCCTCCCAGCCCCAGCCGGTGAATCGCTCGTCGAAGGCCACGGCCTCGAAGACATCGCGGCGGACCAGCAGGTTGGAGGTGAAGACGTGCTTTTCGGGCGCCAACGCCCGCTGCTCGGCCGGCAGGCAGTCGCTGCGTAGCGCCATGGCCCGGTGCAGGGCAAAGCGAGGATCGAGCGGGGTGCGTTTGAAGGAAAAGCCGCCGAAGGCGACGGCGGCGTCCTGGCCCGCGACGGCCAGCCAGTCGGCGACGAAGGTCGCGGCGTCCGGCAGCATGTCGGCGTCGAGGAACAGCAGGTGCCCACCCCGCGCCTGGGCCGCCAGCCGGTTGCGTCCCCTGGCGCGGCCGACGTTGGCGGCCAGGCGCACGAAGCGTGCCGGGCAGGGCAGGGCCTGCACGGTCTCGGCGATCCGGGTGGCGAGCTCGGCGTCCTTGCCTCCGTCGTCGAGCAGGACGATTTCGATGTCAGGAGATTGAGCGGCGAGTTCGCGGGCCAGCTGGGCCGGGTCGTCGCCGAGGAAGGGGATCAGCACCGACAGGCGCGGCCTGGCCGCCGCCCACAGCAGGTTGTCGATGATCCAGTCGCCGGCCGGGGCGGTCATGTCGCGGCTCCGGGGCGCAGGGAGCGGATCAGGGTCCGGCCGTGGGTGCGCAGGCCGCCGGCGTCCAGCAGCCAGGCGGCGACGCCATAGGCCATGGCGCCCAGGCCGGCCTTCACGGCCAGTTCAGAGACTTCGTCCATGTCCGGCAGCGCCAGCACCACCAGCGCCATCGGGATGCAGGCCAGGCCGGCGCGGATAATCGTATCGACCGGCAGCGGCAGGGCGATGACCTTGCGGCCCAGTGCCCAGGAAGCGATAGCCCCGACGCCGTAGCTGGCGGTCGTCGCCCACATGGCGCCGTCGAGGCCGAAGCGCGGCACCAGGGCGAAGTTGAGCACTAGGTTGAGGCCGGCCGGGAAGGTCATCGCCGCCATGAGGACGCCGGTGCGCTGGCCTAGGGTGAACGCCTGGTGCAGGTAGTAGGTGGTGACCCCTGAGAAGAAACCGCCGACCGCGATCCAGGGCACGACGCGGGCCGCGCCCTGGGCCAGGGCTGGGCCGATCAGCAGTTCGGAGAGCGGCAGGGCGACCAGGGCCAGGCCGACCGTGGCCGGCAGGGTCAACAGCACCATGAAGTTCGACTGGTCCTTGGCCGTCTGCACCAGCGCCGCCTTGCCGCCGCGCTCGAGCGCCGCCACCAGGGCTGGGCCGCCGGCCATGCCCAGCCAGACGAAAACCACGTCGAGGGTGCGGTTCGCGAGGCTGTAGCCGGCGTGATAGACGCCGACGCTGGCCTCGCCCATGAAGGCGCCCAGCACGAACCGGTCGGTGCTGGCGATGACCAGAGACAGGATCAGCGACAGGGAGATCGGCACGCCATAGGCGGCGTAGCCCTTGGCCCGCGCCGGTTGCCAGTGACCGCCCTTGAACAGCTTCAGTTCACCCGGCAGGACGAACAACAGGCAGATGACGGCGATGGCCGCCGAACCCAGCAGGGGCGAGGCCCCGCCCAGGCCCATGGCCGCCAGGGCCGCGCCGATGGCGAAGCCGCCGATGGTCTGGGCGATGTCGAGGGTGGCGGCCGAACCGACCTCGCCGTCGGCCCGCCGTCGCTCCTGCACAAGCTTGATACAGCTACGGAACAGGATGGCCGCCAGGCCGGCGCTGATCGCCACCTTCAACGGCTGGTGCACTGGCGTCAGCCAGACGACCGCCCCGGCCAGCAGCGGAAACCCGAGCCCCAGCATCGACCAGGCCCGGTAGAGGGTCATCATGTGGTCGGCTGTCTCGCCCCGCTCGCGGGCCTGGGCCTGGAAGCGGGCCATGGCAGCCTCGGTCCAGGTGAAGAGGGCGGTGTGGCTGAGCACCATGGCCGAGTAGGCGATGGCATAGACGCCATAGTCCGCCGGGCTGAGCAAGCGGGTGAAGACGACAATGGTCAGCAGTCCAACCAGGCCCTGGGCCAGGTTGACGGGCAGATAACCGAGGACGCCGCGCCAGAACATCTCGCTAACGGACCACGTGCCGGTCATCCAACAGGCAGGGGATGGTCATGGCCATGATGTAGATATCGAGCCAGAAGGACTGGCGTTCGATGTAGTCGATGTCGAGGGCCACCCGACGCTGAACCAGCTCCGGCGTATCGACCGGCCCGCGCGAGCCGTTGACGGCGGCCCAGCCGGTCATGCCGGGTTTCAGGCGGTGGCGGTGGGCGTATTCCATGACCAGCCGAGAACTTTCGGTGTCGCCGGTCTTCATGCCGACCGCGTGGGGGCGGGGGCCAACGAGACTCATCTCGCCGGCCAGCACGTTGAACAGCTGCGGCAGCTCGTCGAGGCTGGTGCGGCGGATGAAACGGCCGACCGGGGTCACCCGCTCGTCGTCGCTGGTGACCTGTCGACTGGCGGTGTGGTCAGTCAGCTCATGCCTCATCGAGCGGAACTTCCAGACGCGGATTTCCTCGTTGTTGAAGCCGTGGCGGCGCTGCCGGAAAAAGACCGGGCCGGGGCTGTCCAGCCGGATCAGCACGGCCACCATGGCCATCACCGGGGCCAGCAACACCAGCGCCAGGGCGCCGATGGCCAGGTCCTGCAGGCGCTTGATGGCGGCCCGCTTTTCGTCGGTCGCGACGCCGGAGACGCGGGCCAGGGGCGCGTCGGCGATGCGGCTGATGACGGCGGTGCGGGCGGCGTCGCCGTCCAGGTCGACGACCAGGCAGATGTCGTTGGGCAGTACGCTCAGCCGCTCGGTGATCATCCGCACGCGACCCTTGGCGGATGAGGTGACAGCGATCACCACCTGGTCGACGTAAGGCATGATGCGGTGGCCGATCAGGGCGTCGAGGTCGCCCAGCACCGGCACGCCCTGGATCTTCGACGGAGCGCGGCCCAGCCGGTCGTCGAACACGCCGACGACATTGACCTCTCGCGAGGCCAGGGCGGCGGCGATCAGCTTTTCGGCGGCCTCGTTGGCCCCGACGATGACGATATTGGGGGTCAGCAGACCGGCCGTTCGCCAGCGCCGGACCATGCCCCACCAGATTGCCTGCAGCACGACCAGACCGACCAGGGCCATGGCGAACCACAGACCCAGTTCCATCGACGGCGGCCCGCCGCCGACCAGCCAGATACCGGCCGTGAGGATTACGCCGGCCAGCCCGAAGGCAGCGCTCAACCGCACCATGCGCGTCCACAGCCGTCCGTGGCGCGGGAACCGGTACAGCCCGACCCCGCCCAGCAGCCAGGCAAGTACCAGGGCGCCGGCGGCATAGGGCGTCACCTGCGCCAGGCTGGCGTTGATCCAGCCCTGCGGACTGGCGACATGGGCCCCGATCACCGCCAGGGCGACCAGCGAGCCGACATCAACGATGCGGAAGAGACGTCCAACAAGCTGGCCCTGGATGCGGTTGCGCAGCGGTGTCAGCCGGCCGGGGCGCAGCGGACCCCGTCGATCGCTGTCCTCGGGTTCAGGTTCAGCGATCTGGCCGCGTCTCATATCGTCGCGCAACGCCTTGGCGGCGACGACCCAAGGCTCTTCAGCCGGCTGCGGTGCGTGGGTAGAGCTCATGACCGCGTCAGCTTGACACAGCGCCCCTGATCACCCGGTTAACACGGTTCGCATTGGCTCACGTTTCCGGTGATTGCATGAGCGCCCCGAACCGGCTATCAGCGCCCCTCGCCTGGGGTGACGTGGCCGAGTGGCTGAAGGCACCGGTTTGCTAAACCGACGTACGGTTTAAAGCCGTACCGAGGGTTCGAATCCCTCCGTCACCGCCAGGCGTTTATCTCCCTTCAGGAATCGGCCGCACCGACCGCCAGATGGCCAGCCCCAGCAGCGGCAGCCAGGCGACCAGGAAGCCCAGCGTTAGCAGGCCCAAGGCGTTCGGATTGGTGAAGGCGGCCAGGAAGCCGATCATTGGGGCCAGCAGCAGCAGGCCGAGAATCCACCGGCGCGGCTCTTTCTCGAGGCAGAGCGCCGCCAGCAGCAGGGCATGCGTCGCCAGGGCGCCGAACTTGGTCCAGGCGGCATTGGCTGAGGTCGGCAGCAGGGCGGCCTGGGTTTCCAGGCCGGGGGTGATCTTGAGCAGGGTAAAGGTCTCGATGTAGTCGGCGACCAGGGCCACAATGGCCGCCAGGATGGCCAGCAGGGCGGGCAACCGCAGCCGGCCGCCGGTGACGAACAGGGCCACGAAGATGGCGAACAGGGTGTAGCTGGGGATGTAGGCGGCGACGTCCAGCTGGTTGATCGCGTCCATGGCGGCAATGGACTCCAGCCGGCAGGGATCGGAGGGCGTGCCAAACAGGTTGGTCAATTCCTCGGCCTCGCGGGCGAATTCGAACTGCAGGACGGCGGCCTCGCCCATGCACTGGCTGGCCGCCGTCACCGGCGGCAGCAGCCGGAAGGCAATGGTGACAGCCAGTGAAATCAGGCCGGCGACGCTGGCCAGGATCGCCCACAGGCGCGGTGTTCCAAGGGTGCGGTTCAAGATTCTCTCCAGGGCCGACAGATAGACGCAGGTCGGACGGTGGACCAGCGATCAAGGGTTTGCCAAGCCGGCGCGAGCCTGTTCCTATAGCGGCCTGTATCGGCGTTCCGGGGAACCACTTATGCGCACCCGACCTGGTTTGCGGCTGCTCGGTATCCTGTTGATCGCGGGACTGGGGTTTGCCGGGGTCGCCGGAGCCCAGACCCGGGCTCCGGCCCAGGAACCCGCGACCCAGCCGGCGCCCAGAACACCGCCGATAGAGACGCTCGAAACCCTTCGACGATTCCCGCCCGTCGGGGCCCGAACCGCGCCGCTGCCGGCGCCGCGGAGCACGCCGTATGATTCCGAGCGAAGCACGACGCCCGGCGTCGCGCCGACGCCGCCTCGCCGAAGCTTCGCGCCTAAGCTGGCGCCCGTGCCGTATGATCCCCGTGGCGAGCGCCAGCCGGCCGCGGTCGAAGAGCCCGAGCCCGAGCCTGCGGTCGCCCGACCCCGGACCCAGCCCGCGCCGGTCGTCACGCAAAAGGCGCCCGCGCCCCGGCAAGCGGCTCCCGCCCCGCCCGTCGAGCCAACCCCGGCGCGCGCCGCGCCCGCGCCGCCCGTCGCCACCATCACCGAGGCCCCGCCAGCCGCCGCGCCAATCCCGCAGGAGCCCGCCGCCAAGCCGGCCGCGTTTCCGTTTGCCGCCGTCGGCTTCGGCGGCCTGGCGCTGCTGCTGATCTTGGCCGCCGCCGCCGCGATCGTCCGCCGCATGATGATGGCGGGGGGGGCGGCGGCGCGCTTCAGCACCCGGGTCGCCGTCAACCCCGGCCCGACCCTCGAGCCGGAGTTCGCCCCCCACTTTTCTGGCCCGGCCTTCGCATTTTGCGTGCGAACGGGGCCGTTCACGAGCCTGGCGGATTACCCAGACGTCGTACCGGCGGGAGCAGCGGCATGACCGAGGCGGCGCACAGTCTGAAATCCATCTTCTGCGTCGATGTCGCCCAACCGGTCGGCTCGCAGCCCGAGTTCTCCAAGGTGCTGGCGGGCCTGAAAGCTGCCGCCGCCGTGCCTGCCGTTTCGCAGGAGGGGCTGACCGGCGCCTTCAACACCGCGCTCGAGCAGGTCATGGCCGTCCAGATCGGCGAGATCCTGCTGGCCTCATGGAGCAAGCTCGGCGCTCTGAACGAAGCCATGAAGTCGACCGGAGCCGATCCCACCAGTGTCGTCATCCTGCCGCTGCTGGACCACAAGGTGTCGTCCACCCACGCCCCCTGCATCGACCTGCTGTGCGCCGGCAAGGAACTGGCCAAGCTGGCGTTCGATATCTCCGTGGTGCTTCAGCTCAAGGGTGTCGAGCTTGAGGTGCGCCGGGGCGCGATCACCGCGGTGACAGCCGGGAAGGCCGTCGCAGAGGGCAAACTGGTGCTGGCCGGCAAGACCCTTGTCCAGCGAAAGTCAAAGGACCTGCCGCTGCCGGGACGTCTCGCTCTGGGCGCCCCTTCGCCGGTCTAGAGTCTTTGCTGGTCGCTCTCGCTGATCGGCCAAGTGATTCCACTTGGCCGGCGAACGCTCTAGCTCAGCCGGTTCTTGTAGGCCTCGCGCAGCACCTTCTTGTCGATCTTGCCCGTTGCGGTCAGCGGCACGGCGTCGAAGATGACGTCGTCGGGCATCCACCATTTAACGATGCGCGGTTCCAGGAAGGCGAGGACGGCTTCCTTGGTGACGTTCTGGCCCTCGTGGGTTTCGATGACCATCAGGGGGCGTTCTTCCCACTTGGGATGCGGCACGCCGAAGACGGCGGCGATCTTCACGCCTGGGCAGGCGACGGCGATGTTCTCCAGGTCGATGGAACTGATCCATTCGCCGCCGGACTTGATGACGTCCTTCGACCGGTCGGTGATCTGCATCGTCCCGTCAGGATGCATCGCGGCGACATCGCCGGTGTCGAACCATTGGCCGTCGCCGGTCGCGTCCTCTTCTTCCTTGAAATAGCGCTTCACGACCCAGGGACCGCGGGTCTGCAGCCGGCCCGAGCTGACGCCGTCGCGGGGAAGCTCATGGCCGTCATCGTCGATGACGCGCAGCTCGACCCCGAACGGGATGCGGCCCTGGCGGGCGATGAAGTCCATCTGCTCCGCGTCCGACATGTCCTCCCAGCCGGCTGGCGGCGCGCCCATCGAGCCGATTGGCGACATTTCGGTCATCCCCCAGGCGTGGCCAACCTGGATGCCCCGGTCGCGGAGCCAGCGGATCATGGCGCGTGGCGCCGCCGAGCCGCCGATGGTGACATATTGAAGGCCGCCAAGGTCGGCGCCGGTCTTCTCGATATGCTCGATCATGCCCAGCCAGACGGTCGGGACGCCGGCTGAATGGCTGACCTTTTCGTCGCGGAACAGGTCGCACATTTGCGCCGGGCGATAATCGGCGCTGAGCACCAGCTTGCAGCCGACCAGCGGCGCCGCCCACGGAATTCCCCAGGCGTTGGCGTGAAACATCGGCACGATCGGCAGCACCACCGCGCGCGCCGAGAGGTTGAAGCAGTCGGGTGCCGCCTCGGCGAGCGTGTGGATCATGGTTGAGCGATGCTCATAGAGCACGCCCTTCGGGTTGCCGGTGGTGCCGCTGGTGTAGCAGAGCGCGCAGGGGTCGCGCTCGTCGCCCTCATGCCAGCGATAATCGCCGTCTTCCGCCGCGATCCACTCGGCGAATCCCGGTTCGCCCCCCGGCGGATCGAAGCAGAAAAAATGCTCGATCGTGGTCCATTGCGGTTTCATCCGTTCGACGATGGCCGCGAAGGCATGGTCGTAGAGCAGGACGCGGTCCTCGGCGTGGTTGGCGATATAGACGAGCTGGTCGTCGAACAGGCGCGGATTGATGGTGTGGAGGACGCCGCCCATGCCGATCGCGCCGTACCAGGCGGTCAGGTGATGGCTGTGGTTCATCGCCAGCGTGGCGATGCGGTCGCCCGGCTTCATGCCGAGCCGCTCGAGCGCCTGGGCCATGCGCTTCCCGTCGCGGGCGACCCCGGCCCAATTGGTGCGGGTAATGCTTCCGTCCGCCCAGGCGGAGACGATCTCGCGGCTGCCATGCTCTTTCGCGGCATGGTCGACCAGCCGCATCACGCGCAGCGGCCAGTCCTGCATGGCTCCCAGCTTATTCACGCGTCACCTCCGAGCGAAATCCCACATCCGAACGGACGCAGTGTCGCCTCCCCGGCGCGGGGATACAAGGGGGTTATAGGGACAGCGTAACGCCCTAAAACGGCAGCTTGAACCCGGGCGGCAGCGGCATGCCCGCGGTCATCGCCTTCATCTGGTCATTGGCGGCGGCGTCGGCCTTGCCGCGGGCATCGTTCAATGCGGCGGTGATCAGGTCCTCGAGCATCGCTTTTTCGGTCGGCACGAGCAGGCTGTCATCGAGGTCGAGGCCGAGGATGCGGCCCTTGGCGGTAGCACGGACCTTGACCAGCCCGCCGCCCGACACGCCTTCGACCTCGATCTTGTCGAGATTGTCCTGCGCCTGCTGAAGCTGCTCCTGCGCGTCTTGCGCCATTTTCATGATTTCATCGAGGCTGGGCATGGGTTTCCTTCCGGTCGATCGTTTCGAGCGCCGCGTCGGGGAACGCGTCGATCAGCGCGCGGACATTCGGTTCGTCAAGCACCGCCGCCCGCATTTGTTCCTCGGCCATTGCTTCCTGCTGGTGCAGCGAGGGCGCGCCGCCTTCGTCGGTCAGGCGCACTTCCCATGTCGAACCAGTCGCTTCCCTGGCGGCCGCGGCGAGTTCGCGCGCGAACTCCCCGCCGAGCGGCTTCAGCGGCTTGAGGATGATCGTTCCCGGCTCGAAGCTGACCAGCCCGACGTGGTCGCGCAGCTGGACGCCGAGCATTTGCTTGCCCTGTTTCTCGACCGCGTTGACCAGCGTGGCGAAATCGATCGGGGCGCTGGCCTTGGGCGCGGGCGAAGGCTTCGCAGCGGGCGTGGGTGTTGGCGCGGTCACAGCCCCTCCCCCCGCGAGCATCGCCGCGAGCGCCGACGGGTCGGGCATTTCGGCGGCGTGGATCAGCCGCAGCAGTGCCATCGTCGCCGCCTCATGCGGATCGGGGGCGATGCCGACATCCTGCAGCCCCTTGAGCAGCAACTGCCACAAGCGGTGGAGATTGCCCCACGACAGGCGGTGAGCGAGATCGGCGGCGGCTTCGCGCTCCTCGACCGATTGCAGCAGGTCGGCGGCGGCGCCGGCCTTGGCCCGGGTCACGGCATGGAGCGATTCCATCAGTCCGCGCAGCAGCGAGGCGGGCTCGATGCCGAGCGCATGCGCCTCATCGAGCTGGGCCAGCGTCGCGGCGGCGTCCCCGCCGAGCAAGGTTTCGAGCAGGCGGCGGATGCGGCCGCGATCGGCCTGACCGAGCATGTCGCGCACTTGCGCCGCGGTGACCTTGCCTTCCCCATGCGCGATCGCCTGATCGAGGATCGACAGGCCGTCGCGGACACTGCCCTCGGCGGCGCGGGCGATGGCGGCGAGCGCCTCGTCTTCGACCTCGACCCCTTCCAGCTTGGCGATATGGGCGAAGTGGGCGGCGAGCGTGTCGGCCGGGATGCGCCGGAGGTCGAACCGCTGGCAGCGTGACAAGACGGTCACCGGGACCTTGCCGACTTCGGTCGTCGCGAACAGGAATTTGACGTGCGCCGGCGGCTCCTCGAGCGTTTTGAGCAGCGCGTTGAACGCGCTTTTCGAGAGCATATGAACTTCGTCGATGATGTAGATTTTGTAGCGCGCCGAGACCGAGGCGTAGCGCACCGCCTCGATAATCTCGCGCACGTCGTCGACCCCGGTGTGCGAGGCGGCGTCCATCTCGATCACGTCGATGTGGCGCCCCTCGGCGATCGCGCGGCACGGCTCGCACACCCCGCATGGGTCAATCGTCGGCTCGCCCTGCCCGTCGGGCCCGACGCAGTTGAGCGCCTTGGCCACCAGCCGCGCGGTCGAGGTCTTGCCGACGCCCCGCACCCCGGTCAGCAGGAAGGCATGGGCGATCCGGTCGCGCGCGATGGCGTTGCCGAGCGTCGTCACCATCGCGTCCTGCCCGATCAGCTCGCCAAAGGTCTGCGGCCGGTATTTGCGGGCGAGCACGCGATAGGGGGACGCGCCATTAGGCTTGGGTACTTCAGGCAGGTCGAGGCCGAGGCCAGGCGATTCGGGATCGGTCATGGGGTTGGGTTTAGTCAGCGCGCCCCCGTCATGCCAGCAGTCTGGTGCGAATCGTCACCCCGAACTTGATCCGGGGTCCATCTGCCTAGTTGCGGGGTGGACGAAAAGGTGGATCCCGGGTCAAGCCCGGGATGACGGCGGGAATGGAAGCCGGGGATGAAGATGGGATTGAGGTGGAAGCCGGCGACCCGGGACGAAATCGTTGTGGCTGCTTCCTTCCGGATCTGACCAGGTTGGCGACAATCCCGCCCACCGACTTCCAAGCGGGCATATGGCGAATGCGGGCGGTAATCGCAAGTATGGATCCCTGCGAAGGCAGGGATCCATACTGGGTCCCTGCCTTGGGTCCCATCAAAGTATTACTTTGATGGGTGCCCTTCGCAGGGCACACCAATTACCGATCCAAATTGTGGGCCGCGCCGGGCATGCGCACGGTCAGCGTCTCCCATTCATCGCAGAGCATGATCTGGCACGCCAGTCGCGAGGTTCGCGTGACGTGGGCGGCGAGGTCGAGGAGGTCGTCTTCCTCCTCGCTGGCGGGCGGAAGGCGGCCGAAATCCTCGCGGGCGACGATGACGTGGCAGGTCGAGCAAGCCATCGCCGCTTCGCACGCGCCCTCGAGCGGCTGGCCTTGCGCCTGGGCGAGGTCGAGCAGGTTCGTACCGGCGGGGGCGTCGACCTCGCGGTCGAGGCTGCCGTCGGGTTTGAGGAAACGGACGCGGACCATCAGCCGATCACCCGCTGCGCATTGGCTGCTTCACATATGTTGCGGCAGGCCGAGGTCAGCTCGGCCTCCCCCGTGTAGCGGCCGAAGCCGAGGCGGATCGAGGCGCGCGCCTGCCGGTCGCTGAGGCCGAGCGCGCGCAGCACATGGCTTGGCCGGCCCGAGCCCGAGGCGCAGGCCGAGCCCAAGGAAAAGGCGATGTTGCGCAGGTCCGAGATCAGCCGCGCCGAATCGAGCCCGTCGCGGCGCAGGTTGAGATTGCCGGGATAGCGATGCTCGGTACTGCCATTGATTACCCAGTTTTCCCCGAGCGTTGCCAGCGCGATATCGAACAATCTCGCAACATGGGCGCGGTCGGCATCGATGCGCTCGCTGGCGATCCGCGCCGCCTCGCCCAGCCCGACGCACAGCCCGGGCGACAGCGTGCCAGAGCGCAGCCCCTGCTCCTGCCCGCCGCCGTGGAGCAAAGGCGTCGGCTCGAAGCCTTTCCGGATCCACAGTCCGCCGACGCCCTTGGGGCCATGGATCTTGTGCCCCGAGATGGCGATCAAGTCGGGTCCCTCGGGCAAGTCCATCCGTCCGAACCCCTGCACCGCGTCGCACAGCATCGCCGCGCCGGCGGCGTGGGCCAGTTCGGCCAGCTCGGCGACCGGCTGGATCACGCCGATTTCATTGTTGACCAGCATCGCCGCGACCAGCGCGGTCTTGCTGTCGATCGCGGCACGCGCCGCCACCATGTCGACCAGCCCGTCGGGCGCGACCGGCAGCCGCACGACCTGGTAGCCCTTCCCTTCGAGCCATTCGACGCTGTCGAGCACGGCGGCATGTTCGGTGGCGATGGTCACCAGCTTGCGCCGCTCGGAGCGTTCGGCGGTGCCTTTGATCGCCCAGTTCAATGCTTCGGTCGCGCCGCTGGTGAAGGCGAAGCGGCCTTCGTCGAGCGCGGCGGCGGTGAGGATGCGGTCGCGCGCCACCTCGATCGCCGCCGCCGCCTCGCGGCCCCATTTCGACGGGCTGTGCGGGTTGGCGAATCGTTCCTCGATCCACGGTCGCATCGCCGCCGCCACTTCGGGCGCGACCGGGGTGGTCGATTGATAGTCGAGGTAGATCATGCGGCGCGCTGCGTCCGGTCGGCGATGCGGCGCCATTCGGCCAGAAATGCGTCGATGTCGGCCTCGCTCGTAGCCGGGCCGAAGCTGACGCGGAGGAAGCTTGCCGCGAGGTCGGAGGCGACGCCCATCGCGGCAAGTACGTGGCTTTCTTTCATCTTGCCCGACGAACAGGCACTGCCGGCGGAGACGGCGATCCCGGCGAGGTCCATCTGGACCAGCAACGAGGCACTCGACCCACCCGGCAGCGCGACCGCGCCGATGGTGGCGAGGCGCGGACTGGACTTGCCGATGACCACACCTCCCGATGCCTCGACGCCGCGATCGAGGCGGTCGCGCAGTCTGGCGAGGCGCGCCATGTCGTAAGGACGTGCTGCGAGCGCGGCGGCGAAGGCGAGCGCGCCGGGCATGTCCTGCGTCCCGCGGCGATAGCCTTTCTCCTGGCCCCCGACCGGATCAAGCTGGCCAAGATCGCGCACCAGCAGCGCGCCGACCCCCGGCGGGCCGCCCAATTTGTGCGCCGACAAAGCGATGAAATCGGCGTCTGGCAGCGGCGCCTTGCTCGCCCCCTGCGCACAGTCGGCGAGCAGCAGCGAGCCCGCCTCGCGGATGCGCGGCGCGAGGCGATCGAGCGGCTGGAGGATACCGGTCTCGTTGTTGACCATCTGGATGGCGATGAGCGTGGGCCCCTCGGCGAGGATGGCGTCCAGCGCGGCTTCGTCGATCAGGCCGCCGGGCCCGACCGGGATTTCGCGCGAGGCGGCCCCCATCGCGTGCGGCACGATCGCATGTTCGGTGGCTGCGTGAGCGCGTCCGGGTATGCGAGCGCGCGCCGCGACGATTTCGACCGCCTCGCTCGCGCCGCTGGTGAAGATGATGTCATGCCGCCAGTCGAGCGCTGCCGCGACGATGCTGCGAGCCTCCTCCAGCAGGGCACGCGCGGCGCGGCCTTCTCCATGCGGCGAGCTGGGGTTGGCCCATGCCGCAAAGCCGCGATCCATCGCCGCGCGGGCTTCGGGAAGCACGGGGGTAGTGGCGGCGTGATCGAGGAAGATGCGCTTGGCCAAAGCTGGGGAATCCTGTCGTTGCCTAAGGGACGCGCCGCCCTATATAGGAGCCGCCGCCGCGGCGCACCCGTTTCGCGGCCCTTTTTCACATGTCCCCAAGCGAGCGCCCATGCCCGAAGTGATTTTCCCTGGACCCGAAGGCCGTCTCGAAGGCCGCTTCAGCCCGGGTCCCCGCCCCCGCGCGCCAGTCGCGATGATCCTGCATAGCCACCCGCAGGCCGGTGGCACGATGAACAACAAGCTGGTGCAATTGCTCCACAAGGACTTTGTCCGCCGCGGCTTCGCCACGCTGCGCTTCAATTTTCGCGGAGTCGGCAAGAGCCAGGGAACGTTCGACAATGGCATCGGCGAGCTAAGCGATGCGGCCAGCGCGCTCGACTGGGTCCAGCAAATCCATCCCGAGGCCGAACAGACCTGGGTCGCGGGGGTCAGTTTCGGCGCGTGGATCGGCATGCAGCTGCTAATGCGCCGTCCCGAGATTCGCGGCTTCATCTCGGTCGCGCCGCCGGCCAACATGTACGAC
>JBKJSF010000216.1:0-5673 GCA_046595895.1 Caulobacter sp.
ATCGAGGTCTTCCTTGGCGTAGAAGGTGCCGACCAGCCAGTTGACCGGGCCAGTTTCGCCGTTGGCGCGGAATTCCTGGCTGAACTGGTCAAACTCGACGTAGTTGGTGCCGTCGTCAGGACGGTAGACCAGGTCGGCGGCGGTGAAGTCGCTGTCCTGGCCGGTTTCGGCCTTCCAGTTGCGGGCGGCGGTGATCGAGGTCAGGGCGATGCCGTCGAAGACATCCCAGTTCACCTCGGCCGAGAAACCCTTGTCCTGGATGAACTGGCGGGTCGAGCGGTTGCCGTAGGCCTTGCGGCTGAAGACGTCCTCGTTGGTGGCGATGCCGTTCGGCTGCACCTGGTTGACGAAGGCGGCGCGGCTGTTGGCGGCGTTGCCGACCTGCAGCTGGGTGGCCAGGCAGCACATCTCGTCGCGGCGGGTGTAGTCGGCGATCAGGCGGACGGAGAAGTCGTCGTTCGGAGCGGCGAGGATCTGGCCACGGATGGTCCAGAAGTCCTGGTTGACGTCTTCGCCCAGGGTGCGCGGGCCATCGCCGGTCTCGACGTCGAGGAAGCCGTCACGCTCGCGCTTGGCGACGAACAGGCGGCCGGCGATGGTGTCGCCGAAGATCGGGCCGGTGATCGAGGCGGAGCCGCCGAGGGTGCCGTATTCGCCGGCGGTCAGTTCGGCCGTGCCGCCGAATTCGAAATCGGGGGCGGCGGTCAGGATATTGATGACGCCGGCCGAGGTGTTCTTGCCGAACAGGGTGCCTTGCGGGCCCTTCAGGACTTCGATGCGTTCCAGCTCGCCCAGGTCGCCGAAGCTGACGCCGTTGCGCGGCCGGTAGACGCCGTCGATGACGATGCCGACCGAGGACTCCAGACCCGGGTTGTCGCCGACGGTGCCGACGCCGCGGATACGGGCGGTGGTGACGGTTTCGTTCGAGGTCGAGGTGACGGTCAGGCCGGGGGTCAGGATCTGCAGATCCTTGATGTCCTTGACGCCGGCGTCCTGCATCAGCTCGCCGGAGAGGGCGGTGACGGTGGCCGGGACGTCCTGCAGGTTCTGTTCCCGCTTGTTGACGGTGACGACGATGGTATCGACGGTGTTGGTATCGTCGGCGGCCGCGGGCTCTTCCTGAGCGAAGACGGCGGTCGATAGCATGGCGGAGAGCACGAGGGCCGAAGCCGACGCGCTCAGCAGATGACGCATTTTCATGTCATGTCCTGGGCAAGATTTTTTGCACGCGGGTGTCAGCCGCGCGGATTTGGGGAGGAAGACGGGACCGAGGAAGCCCTGTCGACTTGACCCCCGTGCCCTAGAGTCGTTGAACACGCTCAGGCAAGATTAATCCCTTGTAACACAACGGAAAACGGAGGGCTCGTGTCAGCGATGTGACAGCAGGGGCGTCAAAAAACACAGATCTTTTTCACAGCTGTCAAAATTGCTCAAGTTGTGGGCAGCTGGGCCGTGTCGGGTTGCCTCGAAAAGAGGATGTGGATAGCAGCCGTCTCGTGGAGACCAGGAACCCGTGATCGAACTGCTCGGACCGCTCGCGACCATCCCCCTGGAGTTCGTCATCTTCGGCCTGACGCTCGCCGGGGTCGCCGTCTTTCACCATCAAACCCTGCTGGTCGCCCTCGCCGGCCTGGCGACGACACTGATCTACAAGCTGATCGTCTCGGGCTTCGCGCACGGGCCGGGTCTCGGCGGCCTGGCGGCGCATTTCGGCCACGAGGGCGTCACCCTGGCCAACCTGCTGCTGCTGCTGCTCGGCTTCGCCGTGCTGGCCAACCAGTTCGAACGCAGCAACCTGCCAGAGGCCATGCCCCGTTTCCTGCCCGACGACTGGAAGGGCGGCCTGGTCCTGCTGGCCATGGTGTTCCTGCTGTCGGCCTTTCTCGACAACATCGCTGCCGCCATCATCGGCGGGGTGGTCGCCCGCCACGTCTATCACGACCGGGTCAGCATCGGCTTCCTGGCCGCCATCGTCGCCGCCGCCAACGCCGGCGGGGCCGGCAGCGTCATCGGCGACACCACCACCACCATGATGTGGATCAGCGGGGTCTCGCCAGTCGCCGTGCTGCCCGCCTTCATCGCCTCGCTGGTGGCCTTCGCCGTGTTCGGTCCGCTTGGGGCCTGGGCGCAACATCGCCACTTCCCGATCCAGGCCCATGTCGCCGCCGACGCCCCCAGGGTGGAGCCCAGCCGGGCGGTGATCGTCGGGGTGATCCTGGCCACCCTGCTGGTGGTCAACTTCGCCGGCAACGCCTGGTATCCGCAGCATCAGGGCGCGGCCCCCTGGCTGGGGCTCGGCCTGTGGGCCGCCATCCTGCTGACCGCCCTGGTCCGTCGTCCGCAGTGGGGCGTGCTGCCCTCGGCCGCCAGGGGCGCTCTGTTCCTGGTCTCCCTGGTCGCCACCGCCTCGCTGATGCCGGTCGAGCGGCTGCCCGAGGCCAGCTGGGCCACGGCCCTGGGCCTGGGCTTCCTGTCGTCGGTGTTCGACAACATCCCGCTGACCGCCCTTGCCCTCAAACAGGGCGGCTACGACTGGGGCGTCCTGGCCTTCGCGGTCGGCTTCGGCGGGTCGATGATCTGGTTCGGCTCATCGGCCGGGGTGGCGATGTCCAACCTGTTCCCGCAGGCCCGCTCGGTCGGCGCCTGGCTGCGCCAGGGCTGGTACGTGCCGGTCGGTTATGTCGCCGGCTTCGCGGTGCTGCTGGCGGTCATGGGCTGGCATCCGACCTCGACCCGCGCCGAGCGGCCCGCCGAAGTCGGCGCCGCCCCGCCGGAGGTGGTCGATGCCGTGGTTCAGAGCGTGGGCCGCGCCTGGTGGGGTATGGTCGACCGCCTGCCGCTCTGACGCGAAATCGGGCCCAGCCGGACCGGTTTCGGTTGTTCGCGGGGGTCCCGTCATCTAGTCCAGGGCGAGATCGGAACTCTGGTTCCGGTCTCAATCCGACCCGTTCCCCGCAGCTGCCCCGTGCGCGCGCCGACCCGAGGACGTCTTCCATGCCCATCGAGTTCCTGATCTTTGCGACCATGCTGGCCGGTGTCGCCCTGTTCCACAAGCGCGCCTTCACCATCGCACTCGGCGGCCTGGTGCTGATCATCCTCTACAAGGCCCTCTTCACCGGGGCGGGGGCGGACTTCTTTCTCGAGCGCGCGTCGCACGAGTGGTCGCTGCTGGCCAACCTCTTCCTGTTGCTGACCGGCTTCCCGATCCTCGCCGCCCACTTCGAGGAGAGCAAGGTTCCGGACCTCGTCCCGCGCATCCTGCCGGACAACTGGACCGGCGGCATCGTCCTGCTCGGCCTGATCTTCCTAGCCTCCCTGGTCATCGACAACATCGCCGCCGCCGTCATCGGCGCGGTGCTGGCGCGTCACGTCTTCGACGGCAAGGTGAGCCTGGCCTATCTCGCCGCCGTGGTCGGCTCCGCCAACGTCGGCGGCGCCGCCAGCGTCATCGGCGACACGACCACCACCATGATGTGGATTTCCGGCGTCTCCCCGATCAGCCTGATGCTGGCCATCGTCGCCTCGGTACCCGCCTTCCTGGTCATGGCCTTCTTCGCCAGCCGGGCCCAGGCCAAGGTCGGACCGATGGTGCTGCACGCCCCCGAGGGACTGCAAATCCACTGGATGCGCCTGGCCATCGTGGTCGTCATCCTGGCCAGCGTGGTCGGCGCCAACATCATCGCCAACGGCCTGTTCCCCGGACTCGAGGAGCATCTGCCGGTCCTCGGCCTGGCCATGTGGATCGCCATCCTGCTGACCGCCCTGGTTCGCAAACCGGCCTGGGGCGAGGCCGGGGGGGCGGTGAAGGGGGCGCTGTTCCTCGTCTGCCTGGTCGCCGCCGCCTCGCTGATGCCGATTGAGAACCTGCCCGTGCCCAGCGCCGCCACGGTGTTCGGCCTCGGCTTCCTGTCGGCGGTGTTCGACAACATTCCGCTGACCGCCCTGGCCCTGAACCAGGGCGGCTACGACTGGCCGCTGCTCGCCTATGCCGTCGGGTTCGGCGGCTCGATGACCTGGTTCGGCTCGACGGCCGGGGTGGCGGTGAGCAACGCCTTCCCGGAAGCCCGGTCGGTGATCGCCTGGGTCAAGGCGGGCTGGTTCGTGCCGGTGGCCTATGTGGTCGGCTTCGGCGTTATGCTGGTGGTGCTGGGTTGGAATCCGGGGCTGGGAGGTTGATGAGCCTGTCGGCGGGCTTGCGGCGTTAACGAGCCATGCCCGTCTCCCCCCTCTACCGCCCCGATCCGCGCTTCATGACCCTGGGGCCGGAGTTCTCCGACCCGGTGCGGCCGGCCGACTTCCCGCAGACCATCCTGCGCTGGCGCCACGACCGGGCCGCCGCCACCGTCGGGCTGGAGACGCTCAGCGACGCGGAGTGGGTCGCCCACTTCGGCCGCTTCGAAGCCCTGCCGGACAATCAGCCCGGCCCGCTGGCCATGCGCTATCACGGCCACCAGTTCCGCACCTACAACCCCGACCTCGGCGACGGCCGCGGCTTCCTGTTCGCCCAGCTTCGCGAGGCGGGGACGGACCGCCTGCTCGACCTGGCCACCAAGGGATCGGGCCAGACGCCTTGGTCGCGGCGCGGCGACGGGCGGCTGACCCTCAAGGGCGGCGTGCGCGAAATCCTCGCCGCCGCCATGCTGGAGGCGCTGGGCGTACCGACCAGCCGGGCCTTCTCCCTGATCGAGACCGGCGAGGAGTTGCAGCGGGGCGACGAGCCCAGCCCGACCCGCTCGGCGGTGCTGACCCGGCTGTCGCACAGCCACATCCGCTTCGGGACCTTTCAGCGCCAGGCCTTCCAGGAGCGGGCCGACAATCTGGCGGCTCTCGTCGACCACACGGTGGAGACCTACTTCCCGCATCTGGCCGAGGCTCCCGACCGGGCGGTCGCCCTGCTGGGCGAGGCCGTGGCGCGCACCGCCAACCTAGCCGCCGGGTGGATGGTGGCCGGGTTCGTCCATGGGGTGCTCAATACCGACAACATGGTCGTCACCGGCGAGAGCTTCGACTACGGCCCGTGGCGGTTCCTGCCGCGCAATGACCCGAACTTCACCGCCGCCTACTTCGACGAGACTGGCCTCTACAGCTTCGGGCGCCAGCCGGAGGCGGCCTTCTGGAACCTGCAACAGCTGGCCGGGTGCCTGGTCCAGGTCACCGACAGCGAGCCGCTGGTCGAGGCGTTGAACGGCTTTGCCCCGGCATACCGCGAGGCGCTGCGGGCGGCGATGATCGCGCGGCTGGGGGTCAAGAGTCAGGGGGCGGAGATCGACATCGACCTGGTCAACGCGGCGTTCAAGGCGCTGGCCGAGGGCGGCGAGGCGCTACGCTGGGAGCCGTTCTTCTTCGACTGGTTTTGCGGCGACGAGGCGCGGGCCATGGCCGGGCCGCGGGCGGGGGTCTACGGCGGCGAAGCGTTTGTGGAGTTCCGCCGGCTGCTGGCGGGATTCGAGGCGGAGCGGCCGGGACGACTGGCGCATCCGATGTTCGCTCAGGCGGAGCCGGTGGAGATGCTGATCGACGAGGTCGAGGCTTTATGGGCGCCGATCGCCGAGAGCGACGACTGGGAACCGCTGTATGCCAAGCTGGACGCCATCGAGGCGGCGCGGGTCGGCTGGGGTCTCTAACCTCCCTCCGCGAATTGGGGAGGGTAGGCGCGCGTTGCGCGCCGGTGCG
>JBKJSF010000024.1:0-38089 GCA_046595895.1 Caulobacter sp.
GGCCGTCGAGGACCTCGATGACGAGAAGGGGGCGTTCCTCCCATTTGGGATGCGGCACGCCGAACACCGCGGCGATCTTTACGCCCGGGCAGGCGACAGCGATATTCTCCAGGTCGATGGAGCTGATCCATTCGCCGCCAGTCTTGATGACGTCCTTGGCGCGGTCGGTGATGCGCATGAAGCCGTCGGCGTCGAGGGTGGCGATGTCGCCGGTGTCGAACCAGCCGTCGGCGTCGGCGGCGTCGGTTTCACTGCGGAAATAGCGCTGGATGGTCCAGGGGCCGCGGACCATCAGGGCGCCGCTGGTCACACCGTCGTGCGGGGCAGGCGTGCCGTCCTCCTGGACGATCTTTAGCTCGATGCCGAACTGCAGCCGGCCCTGGCGGGTCCAGATGACCTCGTCGACGTGGTCCTCGCCGCCGACGGCCAGGCCGGGGGTGGGGGTGGCGACGACGCCGAGCGGGCAGGTCTCGGTCATGCCCCAGATCTGCAGCACCTGGACGCCGTGCTTCTTCTTGAAGGTCTCGGCCATGGCGCGGGGCACGGCCGAGCCGCCGATGATGACGCGCTTGAGGGTTCCGACGTTGCCGCCGGTCTGGTCGAGGTGGGCCAGATACATGGTCCAGATAGTCGGCACGCCACCGGAGAAGGTGACGCCTTCGCTGCTGATCAGCTCGCCGAGGCTGACCGGGTCCATCTTCTCGGCCGGCAGGACCAGCTTGCAGCCGTTGATCGGGGCAGTGAACGGCAGGCCCCAGGCGGTGGCGTGGTAGAGGCTGGAACAGGGCAGGACGACATCGAAGGCGGTCAGGCCGAAGGCGCTTGAGAGGCCGGCGGCCATGCCGTGCAGGACCACGGCGCGGTGGCTGTAGAGCACGCCCTTGGGATCGCCGGTGGTGCCTGAGGTGTAACAGAGGAAGGCGCCGCCGTTCTCGTCGAGGGCCGGCCACGGGAAGGGGTCTTCGCCCTCGGCTGCCAGCAGTTTTTCGTAGTTGAGCGCCCCGACCGCGCCGGCGTCGTGGGTCTCTTCGTCGGCCATCAGGACGAAGGTCTTCACCGTCGACATGCGGGGGGCGAGGCGTTCGACCACCGGCTGGAAGGTGCGGTCGTAGAACAGCACTCGGCTCTCGGCATGTTCGAGGACGTAGAGGATCTGCTCGTCGAACAGGCGCGGATTGACGGTGTTGAGCACCGCGCCGAGGCCGGGGACGGCGTAGAACAGCTCCAGGTGCCGGTGGGTGTTCCAGGCCAGGGTGGCGACCCGCTCGCCGGACTGGACGCCGAGGCCTTCGAGCACGCGAGCGAGGCGACGGACGCGTTTGCCCAGGCCCGCATAGTCGTAGCGATGGATGCGTTCCTCGACGGTGCGGGAGACGATCTCGACCCGCGGGTGGGCGGTCTCGACGAAGCGCAGGATCGAGGTGATGACCAGCGGGGTGGTCTGCATCAGGCCGGGGATCACAGGGGCTTCCTCGCGTCTTGCATTGCTGGCGTTCCAGGACCAAATCGACATTCGGCCCTTCCCTCATGGCCGCCTGTCGAAGCGGGCGACCATTATACCGCCGGCGCGCCCGACCAACCAAAAAAGCATACGCCGATTCAAAGCGGTCAAAATCCGGTTGAAAAGCCCGTATCCGTGGGTTTTTGCGCTGGCCAGGACTGCAAGAATGTAGCTCGGGGCTTGGTCAGTGTGTTGGTCGATCGGCGGGGTTTGTTGGTCTAAGGCGCACCACGGCGACCAACGCCTTTCGCCCCGACGCCGGCGAGGGCCTCCAAGACCGGTGAATATGCCTAGAGAGATTCGTTAAGTCATTGATAAAGAAGGCATTTGTATGGGCTGCGGCGGGTCGAGCCGGAAGGCCTCGCGGGAGGCCAAGCGCCATTCGCGGACAATTCGGCTCCACCAGCGGATGCGGGCGGCGTCGTCGAGGCCGTCGCGTTCCTCCAGCCAGACGATCATGCGATCGACCCACAGGCCAAACAGGCTGCCTCCGGCCAGGCCGGCGCGGTCTTCCGCCCCTTCGGGCGCGCCGGATTTGGGCTCGAAGAGCGGCCGCGATCGCTCGTTGAAGATGGCCCGCAGGCGGTCGCCCCAGTCTGAGCGGTCGGCTCCGCCGCCACAGTTCTTGAGCACGACCAGGAAGGGGGCGGGGTCCTTGCGAGCCATCTCCAGCACCCGGGCGACCAACGAGCCGTAGCCGGTCCAAGGCTCGGCATAGGCGGCCAGTAAAGCGTCCTCGACCCGCTCGTAGACTGCATCGACGATGGCGTCGCGCGAGGGAAACAACCGATAGAACAGGATCTTGGCGGCCCCGGCGGCCTCGGCGAAGTCGCGCATGGTGGCGCCATGCAGGCCCTTTTCCAGCATCACCTTGGCCGCCACGTCGATGTACTCGGCGCGCCGGGCGGCGGCATCGACTCGGGGCTTGCGTTGGGGGGCGGATCCGTCTGCCATCGTGAACAAGGGGCCTCTCGCATGGGGGCTTGTCAATTGAAACCGCAAGGTAACATACTCCTTGATCCGGCGACGGAGCCGGTGCGGAGAGTCCCATGACCGAACTGGCTCGCAGCCTCACCCTGGACGGCCTGACCCTGACCCCGCTGACCCCGACCATCGGGGCCGAGGTGGGCGGCGTCGACCTGCGCCAGCCGCTGTCGGCAGGGCAGGCGGCGGCCATTCGCCAGGCGCTTCTCGACTGGAAGGTGCTGTTCTTCCGGGACCAGGAGATCGACACCGACCAGCACCTGGCCTTCAGCCGAAGTTTCGGTGAGCTGGAGGTGCATCCCTTCGCGCCGCACAAGCCGGGCTATCCTGAGGTGCTGGCCATCACCCATAACCGCGAGTCCAGGGGCCGGGAGAACGTCTGGCACAGCGCCGTCACCTGGCGAATCGAGCCGTCGCTGGGCTCGGTCCTGCGGGCCCTGGAAGTCCCGCCGGTCGGCGGCGACACCCTGTTCGCCGACATGTACGCGGCCTACCAAGGCCTGACCGAGGAGGTGAAAGAGCGCATCGGGGGCGCCACCGCCATCCACGACTTCGCCCATTTCCGCGCCGCCATGCGCAGGCGCGGCAAGACCGAGGATGAGATCGAGGCCTTCAACACGCAGTACCCGATGGTCGAGCACCCGGTGGTGCGCACCCATCCGGAGACCGGCCGCCGCTGCATCTACGTCAACGCCGCCTTCACCCAGCACATTGTCGGCTGGGAGGAGGACGACAGCGCCCGTATGCTGGCCCACCTCCACGCCCAGGCGGCGATCCCGGAATACCAGTGCCGGTTCCGCTGGGAGCAGGGTTCGATCGCCTTCTGGGACAACCGCGCCAGCCAGCACTACGCGGCCAGCGACTACTGGCCGGCGGTGCGCCGGATGGAGCGGGTGACGGTGATCGGCGACCGGCCGTACTGAGGCCGCGCTAGCCCCGCTTGCGGACCTCGTCGGCGCACATGCTGAGCGAGGTATGCGCCAGGCCCTTCATTTGCAGATCGACCGGGCCGAGCGTCATGCCGTCGAACTTGATCTTCACGGTCTTGGCCTTTTCCATCAGGGCGAAGACCGGCGCCGAGGGCTCGGGGCCGAAGCCGGCCCAGGCGGTGTCGTTGAAGCCGCTCTCGTAGCCGCCCGAGCGCGACGGGGCTGTCGTGCCCGTGTCGAACACCAGGGTCATGGGGATTTTCTTCTCGGAATCGGCCTTCTGGGCCTTTTCCCAGCCATTGACCTTGATCGTCGCGCCGAGGTTGCCGTCGCGGACCCGGTAGCTGAATTCGATGGAGAAGGGCTTGTCCTCGCCAGGCAGTTTGGGGCCAGGAAATTCGACGTAGCAGACGCCGTTCTTTTCGCTCGGCGTGAACTGGTACTGGGTCTGGGCAGAGGCTGGGGCGGCCAGGGCGATCAGACTCAGGGCCGCGCCGGCGGCCAGCAGGGATGTGCGCATGGGAAAGCTCCTAGCAGTAGGGATTGGAAGACGGGCAGACTGAACCCGAGCCGGACAGGTAGTTGATCCGCTGGTTCCAGTTGGAATTGTCGATGATCGAGGAAACGCTCGGGCCGCTGTAAGCCGGCGGGCTCGGCGAATAGGCCGAGCTGCTCGGGGTCCAACTTGCCCAGCTGGATGACCAGTCGTTCTGGCGGGCGGCGGCCCATGCCTCGTATTCCTTCTGGCGGCGGGCGTTCTCCTGGCGCAGCGGCTCGTTTTTCATCGAGCGGTAGATGGCCCCGGCCATCTGGCTGCCGCGGTTGGCGGCGATCAGCATGTAGCGCTCGCCCTTGGGGCGGTCTTCGCCGACGCCGTCGCCGTACCAGTAGGCCATGCCCATGTAGATGGCGGCGTCGACATGGCCGACGCGGGCGGCGTTCTCGAACAGGATCAGGCCGTCGGCCCGGCGCGAGGTGTCGAACACCCCCGGCAGGCCGTAGTAGAGCCAGCCGCCGAGCAGCCAGGACGCGTCCTCGTTGCCCTCCTGCATCAGCCGGACGACGGCATTGACGCCGGTCATCCTGTCACCGCCGCCTTCCGCCCCGGCCTTGGCCAGGCGCAGTTGTTTCTCGACGGTCCAGGAGGGGTCGATGGAGGGAATGGCGCCGCGATTGGCAGCGAGTCTGGCCGCCTGCTTGCAGCCGTCTGCGTCCTTCAGGCGGCAGGCCTTGTCGAACAGGGCCAGGGCGACGGCGTTGTCTGTTTTGACGTTCATGCCGCCGACGTAGGCCCAGGCGAGGCTGGAACAGGCCTCGCCATAGTCGAAGTCGCAGCCCCGGCGGAGATAGTAGAGCCCCTCGACCAGGGTGGTGGTGGCGGCCTCCAGCTGGTTCAGCCCGATCATGCCGATGCGGGTGCAGGCGAGGGCGTCGCCGCCCTTGCAGCTGGTGTCGAGGAACAGCTCGCCCTTGTTGAGCGTGGCCTTGTCGTTGGTCGCCCGGGCCAGGGTCATGCCGTGCAGGGTGCAGAGCCGCAGCCGGTCGCCCGCGCTGAGGGTGCAGCCGATGCGGGCCGCCTCATTGGCGCGAGCCGGGTCCTTGGCGACGCCGAGGCCGTTGCCGTAGGCGTCGGCGATGCCGAGGCAGCCCCAGGCGCGCTTGGCCCTGCAGGCCTGGTCGTACATTGTCAGGGCCTGGCCGCGGGAGGCGGTGTCGGCGACCTCGTAGAACAGGCGGTTGGCCTTCAGCCGGCAGCCGTCGTCGGCGCCGGAGGCGCAGGCCGTCTCGATCAGTTCGGCCTTGCGGGTTGGGTCCTTGGTCCCGCTGGCCGAGGCGGCGCAGGCGGACTGGTCCTTGAGCACATTGCAGCCGCGCTCGGCGACCTGTTGGGCGAGGTCGGTGTTGGTGAAGCTGGCGCTGCCGTCGCGCAGGATCGCGGCGGCGCTGGAACAGGCGGAGCCGGAGCCCAGCTCGCAGGACTTCAGCAGATAGGCGATGGCCACCCGCATGTCGGGAGCCATGTCGCCGGCCCCTTTTTCGAAGACGTCGGCCATCTTCAGGCACATGGGAACCTTGCCCTGCAGGCAGGCGCGGTGCCAGTCGTTGGCCACCCCATGCAGCTTGGACGGCATGTTCTGCTTGCCGTTGTAGAGATAGCCGTCGCGCACCCCGTCGTAGGCCGACGGCTGCTTCGAGGCCGCCATGGCCGGCGCGGCGATCAGCACGGCCGCGGCCGTCAGAACGCAGATCCAAGAACGCATTCGCCCACACTCCCCTGGCCGACTGTGCCTGTTTTGGGGGGAGCGGCGGTTTGCTGAAAGCCCAGAAAGGGGGGTGGTCCATGCGGTCCCTTCTCCCGGCAAGCGGGAGAAGGGCGCTTACACGCTTATTCCCGCCGCAACGCCTCGATCGGGTCCAGCTGCGCCGCGCGCCAGGCCGGATAGGCCCCGAACACCAACCCCACCAGCATGGAGAACCCCAGCGCCGTCGGCACGGCCCAGCTGGCGATGGCCATGGGCCAGCCGGCCAGCTTGGACATCAGCATGGCGCCACCGATGCCGATGAGCAGGCCAATGACGCCGCCGGCGAAGCTGAGAACCACCGCCTCCAGGGCGAACTGGTAGAGGACCCAGGCCCGCCGGGCCCCGACGGCCATCCGCAGGCCGATCTCCCGGGTCCGTTCGGTGACCGCCACCAGCATGATGTTCATGATGCCGATGCCGCCGACCAGCAGCGACACCGCCGCAACCGCCGCCAGCAGGCCGGTGAATGTCTTGGTCGAGGCGCTCATCGCCTCCATGATCGAGGCCATGTTCTGGACGCTGAAGTCGTCGTCGGCGCCCTGGCGGATGCGGTGGCGTTCGCGCATCAGGTTGGTGACGTCCTCCTGCACCCGGTCCAGGTCCTCGGCGGTCGCCGCCTTCACATAGATGGTCTGGACGTTGTCGCCCCGCACCCGGCGGCCGACGATGCGGGAGCGCACCGCCTGAAGGGGGCCGAGCACGATGTCGTCCTGGTCCTGGCCGAAGCCGGCCTGGCCCTTGGAGGTCAGCACCCCGACGATCTCGAACGGCACCGTGCCGACCCGCAGGCGTTTGCCGATCGGATCGCTGTCGCCGTACAGCTCCTTGACGATGGTCTGGCCGATGACGACCACCTTCTTGCCCTGGCGCGCCTCGCGATCGTCGAACATCCGGCCAGACGCGATGGTCAGGTCGCGGGCCACCAGATAGTCGGGCGTTACGCCCTCGACGCGGGTGCTCCAATTGGCTCCCTCGGCGGTCAGCTGGGCGCCGCCGCGCACGGCCGGCGCGACGGCGGCGACGTTCTCGATCTGGGCCTTGAGGGCTTCTGCGTCGCCATCGCTGAGCGAAACGCCGGTGCCGGCCCCCTGGCTGACAAAGCCGCCGCCGCCGCCGCGCGAGGCGCCGGGGCTGATGATCAGCATGTTGGAGCCAAGGCCGCCGATGGCCGAGGTGACCATGTGCTGCGCGCCAAGGCCGATGGAGGTCATCATCACCACGGCGGCGACGCCGATGACCACGCCGAGCGAGGTCAGGGCGCTGCGCATCGGGTGGGCGACGATGGCGCCGGTGGCGAAGCGGACGAGGTCGACGGGCTTCATCATGATGCGGACCCGCCGTGGTCGTCGCTGACGATATGGCCGTCGCGGAAGCTGACCCGGCGGCGGGTCTCGGCCGCCACCTCCAGGTCGTGGGTGACAATGACCAGGGTCAGACCCTCGGCGTTGAGCTCCTTGAACAGGCCCAGCACATTCTGGCCGGTCTGGGTGTCCAGGGCGCCGGTCGGCTCGTCGGCGAGCAGGAGGTCCGGCTGGTTGGCCAGGCTGCGGGCGATGGCCACCCGCTGTTGCTGGCCGCCGGACATCTGGGTCGGCCGGTGACCCATGCGGTTGCCGAGGCCCACCTTGTCGAGCAGGGCGGCGGCGCGGTCCCGGCGTTCACGCGGCTCGATGCCGGCGTATATCATCGGCAGTTCGACGTTCTGCAGGGCGCTCAGGCGCGGCAGGAGCTGGAAGGACTGGAAGACAAAGCCGATCCGCCGGTTGCGGAAGGCCGCCAGGTCGTTGTCGTCGAAGGCCCCGACATCCTCGCCCTCGAACAGGTAGTGGCCGGCCGAGGGGCGGTCGAGGCCGCCCAGGATGTTCATCAAGGACGACTTGCCCGACCCCGACGGCCCGATGACCGCCACGCTCTCACCGCGCCCGATGGTCAGGGAGACGCCGGCCAGGGCGTGGACGATTTCCTCGCCCATGACGTAGGTCTTTGTCAGACCCTCGAACTGGATCACTACAGCCCCCGAACCCGGACGCCGCCGCCGCCCATCGGGCCGCGCGCCTGGACCTTGGCCTTGGGGCCGCCGCCGGTGATGACGGATGCGCCTTGTTTGATCACGCCGGAGCGATCGACGACTTCGGTGAAGCTGCCGTCCGTGGCGCCGACCATGACCGGCACGGGGGCGGGTTTGCCATCCTTGAGGATCCAGACGACGCCGCTGGTCATGCCGCCCCGAGCGCCGCCGCCGCCCCGGCCCTGGCCCAAGCGGGCGCGCAGGGCGACCAACCTGGTCTTCTGATCCGGCTTGAGTATGGGGTCCAGCTTGACGAAGGCCTCGTCCATGATCTTGCGACGATCGGGACCTTCGGCGGCCCGCATCTTGGTCTGGGCCTCGGCGAAGATGGCGTCGGCCTTCTTCTTCTGGCCAGCGTCGAGGTCGAGCTGTTCGGCGACGCGGGCCAGGCGGTTGCCGCCGCCGCCGCCTTGGCGTCCGCCACCGCCTTGCTGGTGTTGGCCACCGCCGCCGCCGCCGCCTGGGCCACCCATGCCGGGCGGGCCGCCGGTCGTCCGCCGGCTGCTGGCCGAGGTGTCCGGCGGGCTCCAGCGCAGGGCCGCGGCCGGCACGCGCAGGACGCCTCGGCGCTGTTCCAGCACGATGTCGGCGTTGGCGGTCATGCCAGGCAGCAGCTTGCCACCGGGGTTGTCGGCCTCGGCGATCACCGTGTAGGCGACGACGTTGTTGGCGGTTTCCGGCTGTTTGCGTACCTGGGTGACGACGCCTGTGAAGTTGTCGTCCGGGAAGGCGTCGACGGTGAACTTGACCCGCTGGCCCTCACGGACATTGCCGATATCGGCCTCATCGACGCTGATCTTGACCTCCAGCTTGGAGAGGTCCTGGGCGATCTGGAACAGGATCGGGGCCGACAGGCTGGCGGCGACGGTCTGGCCGGGCTCGATCTGGCGGTCGGTGACGACGCCGCTGATCGGGGCGATGATGTTGGTGCGGGCCAGATCGACGTTGGTGGCGTTCAGCGAGGCGCGGGCCGAGGTGACGTTGGCGCGGGCGGCGGCGACGGAAGCCTGGGCGGCCTTCCAGGTGGCCAGCTGCGTGTCCAGGGCGGCTTTTGCGGTGATGCCCTTGTCGTAAAGGGTCTTGGTGCGGTTGTAGTTTGACCGGGCGACGTCGGCCTGAGCCTGCAGCTGGGCGACGCCTGCCTGGCTTTCAGCGACCTGCGCCCGGCCTTGTTGGGCGCGGCTGACGTAGGTCTGGGCGTCGAGCACGGCCATCACCTGGCCGGCCCTGACATAGTCGTTGAAGTCGACCAGCACCCTGGTGATTTGGCCGGAGATCTGCGAGCCGACCTGGACGGTGACCAGGGCCTGCAGCGAGCCCGAGGCCGACACCGACTTGGTGATATCGCCGCGCGCCACGGTTTCAGTGCGGTAGGGGTCCTTGTCGGGCTTGGGCTTGAACAGCAGGTAGCCGCCCCCGCCCAGCACCACGGCGGCGGCGACGCCCCAGGCCACGGGGACCCATCGAATTTTCTTCTTCGTACGCGGCGCGGTGTTCAGGCTCATGGTCTCGTCACGTGACTCGCTTCAAGCCTCGTGAGGTACCGGCGCCAGGTTGCAGGCGCATTTCACTGTTTTGCAGTGTGGCCCTACGGGTGGCCCATCAACGCTGCTCGTCGAGCGCCCGTTCCAGCGGCGAGCGGGGCAGGGCGTCGAGCGTCAGCCTGCCGTCCTTGTTGCGGTCGAGGAGGGCGAAGCGGTCCTTGGCGGCGGCGGTGGCCTCGGCCCGGGAGATGCGGCGGTTGAAGTCGCTGTCCTGGCTCATCACCGGCTGGATCTCGTTGAGCAGGCCGTAGAGGCCGGCGCCGGCGCGGGTGTTGTCGTAGGTCTCCTTGAACCCGTCCGACCTGGCCATGTCGTTAGGCGGCAGCATCGGCCGTCGGCGCCCGCCGGGTGGCCGTTTTCCGGGCTTGGGGGCGGCGACGCCCATGGCGGCCCTGGAAAGGATTTCCGGAGCGACCTTGCGCTCGTAAACGCCGTTTTCGAAGCCGTCGATGACCCCGTCCTTGCTGACGTCCAGCCTGTCGAAGAAGGCCAGGGAATCGGCGATCAGCTCGTCGCGGGTGATGGCTTGGTCGGCGTTGGCGTCGGCCTGTTTGAACCACAGATCGACCGGGTAGGGCTGGTCCATGGCGGCGCGGAACGGCTCACCGGCCGGGCTGATGAAGATCTGCAGGTCGGGGCGCTGGGCCAGGGCCGGGGTGGCGACCAGGGCGAGGGCAAGGGCGAGGAAGGGTTTCATCGACGGGTATCCCAACTTGACGCCCGGATGTGCCGCGACGCCGGCTGGCTGACAAGGGTGGTCAGTTACGGGACGGCGGTTTGCCGCCCTTTGGCGGCGGCGCTTCGAGAATCGTCTGGAACGGGGTTTTGGGCAGGGTTGCCAGGGTCAGCTTGCCGTCGCGGTCCCTGTCCAGGATCGAGAAGCGATCCCTGGCGGCGATGCCGACTTCCCTTGTGTCGATACGGCGATCGAGGTTGCTGTCCTGGGCGGCCACCGGCTGGACCTCGTTGATCAGGCCGTAGAGGCCGGCGCCGTTCCGGGTTGTTCCATACCGGCCGGCGTCCAGGGGCTTGGGTCGACCGAAGAAGGGCTGCTGGCCGAGGCCCATGTTGACGGCGCCAGGACCTTCTTCCCCCCGATCGAGCGGACTGAGAATTTCCGGCGCGATGTTGGCTTCGTAGTCGGCGATCTCGAACCCATCGACGAAGCCATCGCGGTCGGCGTCGAGGCGGGCGTGAAAGGCCAGGGCGTCGGCCGAGAACTCGGCGGCGCTGATCGCGCCGTTCTTGTCGGCGTCGGTCCGGGCGAACCACGCGGCGACCGGGTAGGCCTCGCCCCGCGGGTTGCGGAACGGCTCGCCGGCCGGGCTGATGAAAAGCTGTTCGCGGCGCGCGCCCTCAGGCCCGCCCTCCGGAGGCTGGGCGAGAGCAGGAGAGGCCAACAGGGCGGCGGCCAAGGCCAGGCGTGCGATCATCTCGGGGGCAGTCTCCGGTCGAGGCCTTGTGTGCGGGTCCGACAAGGCGGGGATAAGGCGCGCCGGTTTCGCCCACATGTCTAGAGCGGCAGGCGCACCCGCGCCGTCAAGCCGCCGCCGTCGCGGTTGACCAGTTCGGCGTCGCCGCCATGTGAGCGGGCCACCGAGCGAACGACGGCCAGGCCCAGGCCAATGCCGCCAGTCTCGCGATTGCGCGACGGCTCGCCCCGGAAAAAGGGCTCGAACACCCGCTCGCGCTCATGATCGGGAATGCCGGGGCCGTCGTCCTCGACTTCGATCACCGCTTCGGCGCTCCCCTCATTGTTTTTGGCTGCGTAGACGCGCGCGCGGGCCGCGCCGCCGTATTTCAGGGCGTTCTCGACCAGGTTGGCGACCAGTCGGCGCAGGGCGATGGGGTCACCTTCGACGACCAGCTTTTCGGTACGGTCGATGGAGGCGGCCGAACCGGTCTCGGCCATCTCGTCGACGATACTCTCGACCAGGGAGGCCAGCTCCAGCTTCGTGCGCTCGCGCGGCCGGGTGGCGTCGGAGACGAAGCCGAGGGTCGCGGCGATCATCGCCTCCATCTGGTCGATGTCGGCGGCCAGTTTCGGCTTGAGGTCGTCCGGAACCGCCTCGATGCGGAACTTCAGCCGGGTCAGGGGCGTGCGCAGGTCGTGGGCGATGGCCCCGACCATGGCGGTGCGGTCGTCGACGTAGCGGCGCAGGCGCTCCTGCATCTGGTTGAAGGCGTTGGCGGCGGCGACCACCTCGGCCGAGCCGCGCATCTGCAGGGGTGGCGAGCGCGGGTCGCGGCCAAGGCGGTCGGCGGCCCCGGCGAAGGCGGCGATGGGCGCGGCCAGGCGACGGGCCAGCAGCCAGGCCAATGGGGCGATCAACAGGATCGACAGCACAAAGGTCAGAATCAGCCGGGTCTGCCAGGCGTCCCAGCTGAAGGTCGGGGCCGGCTTGACCACCAGCCAGCGACCGTCGGGCTGGCGCACCCCAACCTTGAAGGGCGCGAAGATGACCCGCTCGTCAGGGCGGAACTCGGGCGCGCCGGGCGGCCGGCCGCCGTGAGGCCGCCCGCCCGGCAGGTGCTCGCCGTGGGGCGGGCCGATTCGGAAGATACGGGTCTCGACCCGGTGTTCCGTGCGCAGAAGCACCCGCACAGGCCCCATGGTCTCGATGGCGATGCGGTCGGGCTCCACCTTCAAATCGGCGGCCAGGATGCGCTTGAAGTCCTCGCGCCAGCGCGAGCGGCGGAAGGACTCCTCGGGCGCCACGGGCTTGAGCTTGACCACCAGCGGGCGGCCATCGGTGATCTCGACCAAACCCCGCTGGCGCAGGGCCTGGGCCAGTTCGCTGAGGCGGTAGACTTCCGGCTGCGGCGGCGGCAAGGCCAGCAGCATGGCGGCGCTGATCGCCGGCACGGCGATGAGGCTGACCAGGGCCAGCGCCATCACCTGTGCGAACAGGGGGGCCGCGAACAGCGAAGCGCCGCGGATCGGCGACCGCATCAGCTGCGGGTGACCTTGGGCACGAACATGTAGCCTTCGCTGCGGATCGTGCGGATCAGTTCGCCGCCGCCCGAGCCGTCGTCCAGCTTCTTGCGCAGGCGGCTGATCTGCACGTCGATGGCGCGGTCATAGGCGTCGGAGTCTCGGCCGCGGGCCATGTCCAGCAGCTGGTCGCGGGTCAAAATTCGTTGCGGTCGCTCGACGAAGGCGCGCAGCAGCGAGAACTCGCCGCTCGACAGATTGACCACAACGGCCTCCGGCGAGCGCAGCTCGCGGCGCACCAGGTCCAGCTTCCAGCCGGCGAAATGGCAGGTGGCGCTCATGCCGTCCTCGGCCTGCTGCGGCTCGGCCCGGCGGCGCAGCACGGCGCGGATGCGGGCCAGGAGCTCGCGCGGATTGCACGGCTTAGGCAGGTAGTCGTCGGCGCCCAGCTCCAGGCCGACGATGCGGTCGGTGTCCTCGCCCATGGCCGACAGCATGATGATGGCCGGCCCGCCCGGCTGGGCGGTCAGGCGGCGGCAGATGGAAAGGCCGTCCTCACCCGGCATCATGACGTCGAGGACGATGAGATCGACCGGCCCCCTGGCCAGCGCCTGCTCCATGCCGCGTCCGTCGCCGGCGGTTTCGACCTGATAGCCGTGCTGGCCGAGAAATTCGGACACCACATCGCGAATCCCCGGGTCGTCATCGACCATCAGGATGCGGGCGGGCGCCTCAATCGGGTTCTGCGCCTCGAGGGTCATGGTCTGCTCCATCCCGGCATCTTGCGCGGCCCTTGTCTCGACACGATTGCAAGGCCGACATACGGGTGCAATTCAAGGGCCGTCAGTTCACGGCCCGAAATGTTCCGGAGTGAGTACATGATCCGCCGCCTCGCCGTCGCCTCCCTTCTGTTGGGCCCATGTCTGCTGGGTCTGGGCGCAACGGCCGCCGCCGCGCAGCCGAGCCCGGACACGGACAAGGACGGCTTTATCAGCAAGGCCGAGAACCTGGTCGCCGCTGACCGGGGCTTCGCTCGCATGGACGTCGACAAGGACGGGGCAATCGGTCTGAAGGAGCAGGCGAAGATCGCCAAGATGCTGGGCGGCAAGAACATCCTCGCCCCCGCCGACCTCGACAAAGACGGCAAGGTTTCCAAGGCCGAGTTCGTCAAGGCGACGACCTATCGCTTCACCCTGGCCGACGCCAATGGCGATGGCAAGTTGGACAAGGCCGAGCAGGCGACCCTGCGGGCCAACCGGGGGGCCTAGGCGGCTGACTTCAGGGCCTTGGCCTGTTTGAGACGCACCAGGGCGCCGTGGAGCGCCTCGGCGTCGACGCCATGCAGCATGACGCGGTCGGCGGTCCCCCAGGTGGTCATCGCCGTCAGCGGGCCACGATTGCGCACCAGCCCGACGGCGCGCGGCTCGTCCAGGACGATCCCCACATAGGCGGCGAAGGTCTCGTCGAACTGCAGGCTGTGAGAGGCGCGCTCAAAGGCGGCCTTGGGCAGAAACAGGGCGTACATCACTGTGTAGAGCTCGATGGCGGTCTGCAGGTCGATGATGTTGAGCGGGCCGTCTGGCATCGCCTCGAGGCCGAAATCGTCGGAGATCATCGACAGGTCAAGGCTGGCCGGCTTCGACAAACGCCTGCCCTGGGCTTCGAGCGACTGGTTCAGCTGGATGATGAAGTTGAAGACGTTCAGGTCGTGCAGAAGAAACAGGTTGGCTTTCAGGTCGGCCAGTTTCGTTGGACGCAGGGCCGGGATGTTGATGTCGACCCGGCCGGCGTTGGATTGCAGGAATTCCAGCACCTCGGTCCCGACATGGAAGTGGCGCAGGACAAGGGCGTTGGCTTCGGGGGTGACAAAGGTCTTCAGGCCCCAGTGGATGAAGCGGTGCAGCGCGCCGTTGCCGTCCGGCGCGCCGGGCAGGACCATGCGGAGCAGGCGGATGAGCACGAACAGGAGCCGCACCAGCGGCCGGATCAGGTGGAACAGATAGCGGCGCGACCAGCGCTGTTGATCCTTCAGGTAGGCGGCCTTGGCCGACGGCGTGAACGGCGTGCTGTCGTCGAGCTCCAGGGCCAGCCAGGGGCTGGGGTCGGCGGGGTCGTAGGCGGCGGTCACGACAGCATCTCGGCGATCTGCAGTGTGTAGAGCCGGGCGGTGACGCGGGCCGTCTTGACGATGCGGACGGCCACCGACTCGTCGGGCAGGACCATCTCCAGCATCTGGCGAAATTCCTCGATATGCTCGGCGTCGTTGTCGCCGTGATAGAGCAGGAAGCGCACCGCCTCGGGCGGCAGGTCCAGACGCTTGCGGACCAGGTTTCCCCATTCCGACGCCTTGATCGATCCCAGCCCCTCGATGATCCACATCGCCCCCAGCAGGCCGAAGGGGTTGGGCTTGCCGGCCTCATGGAACATCCAGGCGGTCAGCGCCTCCGTCCCGAGGTTGGGCTCGGCGCCCCGGATGACGCCGATGTCGCCGCCGGCTGCCACGAAATCCTCCTCTAGCAGGCGGTAGTCGCGATGTTCGGTGACCGCGTGGCGCAGGACGGTCGAGCGCAGGTCGAAGTGGGCCTCGTCGATGCTGGAAGCGGCCCGGGCCATCCATTGGGCGCCGTCGCGCACCTGCTGGCGCAGGCCGATCAGGAAGGCATGGTAGTCACTCAAGGCGAAGCGGCCGCTGGTCAGCCGCCGGATGATGGGGGTCGCTTCCAGGGCCTGCTCAAACTCGGTGAAGACCACGGTGAGGCGGCGAAGGACGTCCGCCACCGGCTCGGACGGGACACTCATACGACCTCCAGAAGCATGAAGCCGACCATCGCCCGGCCGCTTTCAGGGATGATGCAGAGCACCTGTTCGCCCGGCTTGGCGCGGCCGGATCGCATGAACCGGGACAGCATCAGGCCGGGTGAGGCGGACCCGACATTGCCGACGTCCGAAAGGACGGAGAACCAGCGCTCCTCGGGGATCATGCCGCGGGTATTTCGGAGCAGATCGACGATCTCCTGGCGAATTGAGCGGGCCGAGTAGTGGCAGAGCAGGTGGTCAATCGCGTCGGGGACAATGGCGCCGTCGTCAACCCGCTTCAGATAGACGCCGATCCAGGCCCGGATGATGGTCTTAAGCAGGGTGAAATCCTGCTGAAGGGCGATGGCGCCGGCAGCATGGGCGGCCGTGGGGCCCACCTGGCCCCAGCCGCCGGTATTGAGGGCGCGATCATCGGCGGTCGCGCCGGCCCACATGCAGGGACCAAAGGCGCCGGCCAGCGAGGTCAGTTCCATGGAGAGAATGCGGAGAGATCGGCCATCGGGGCGGGGCTGCGGCTCAATGACGATGGCCGAGGCGCCATCCGACAGGGTGAAGCGCAGAAAGTCGGCCTCGGGACCGAGCCGGCCCTTGGCGTCGATGAGGTCGCCGCCCTCAAAAAAGGCCGGGCGAAACCATCGGGAGGAAAATTCTCCCGCGCAGGCGACGGCCCGGTCGTGCTCCTCAGCCTTGACCATCAGCCAGGCGGACTTGGCGGCCATCAGGGCCGAGGCGCAGACCGACTGGAAGCTGGCGATCTCGATCGGCCCGGCCCCGAGCGCCCCGTGCACCTGGCTGGCGTGACCGGGCACCAGCAGGTCGCCCTGGGTGGTGGCCGCAGCGAGGAACTGCATGTCCTCAAGCGCCAGGCCCGCGTCGGCCAGGGCGGCAAGTACAGCCCGGGAAGACATCGAGGCGTTGGTGTGGGCGGCCTGGCCGGTGCGGTCGAGCGCGTAGTGCCGGGTCTGGATGCCGTTCCAGCGAAGCGCGCGGCGTCCGAAGACGCTGTCACGGCCGCCGATGCGGCCAATGTGGTCCTCCATCTCGCCGACGGTGATCGGCGGTCCGGGCAGAAACTCGCCGAAGCCGGTGATATAGGCTGGGCGGGTCATCGCCGGTCGACCACGAGGGGGGAGGGAGAATGGTTCGAAACGCGCTGCGCAATCTGCTGGTCGCCGCGCCGCCAGCCCTGTTCCTCAACGCGGCGATAACCGCCTGGGCCAAGCCGCTGGCGCCGGGATTCTGGCTTCTGAGCTACCCGGTGGTGCTGTTCTGGACGCTGGTCGGGGCGGCCGGCATCGTGGCGGCCCATGGCCTGCTGACCCGGCGTGGTCCAGGAGCCATACGAAGGTTGATGCCCTGGGTGGGGCTGGCGCTGGTCGTGACCATCCTGCCCGACCTGGCGATGCTGGCGACAGGCCCCTGGTTTTCCAGTCAGACCTCGGCCGGCGTCTGGGTGTTGGTCCTGCTGCACGTGACCTGCGCCGGAGCCGTCATCGCCACCACGCCCTTGTGGCGTTCCAGCCCCTGAACCCCGCAACGCAGTACGCCCCCAAACTCCGCGTCTGAGAGGACGCGTTTCAGCCCCGGTGGTTTGCAGGATCGGTCGGCAGGCTTCATCCCCAAAAAGGGGGCATGCGCCGATAGGCCTCAGCTAAAGCGTGGCGCGAGGTCCTTTGCCGGCTCGGCACGGCTGGTTCCCAGCGCGATGTCCGAGACGTAGGGATTGGTCTTCCGCTCGAAGCCGAAGGTGCTCATCGGGCCGTGGCCAGGCACGAAGCTGACATCGTCGCCGAGCGGCCAGAGCTTGGTCGAGATGGCCTCGATCAGGTCGTTGAAGTTGCCGCGCGGAAAGTCGGTGCGGCCAATCGAACCCTTGAACAGCACATCGCCCACCTGCGCGAACCGCGCTTCGCGGTGGAAGAAGATCACGTGGCCCGGGGTGTGACCGGGGCAGTGGATGACCTCGAACTGCGTCTCGCCGAGGGTCACCACGTCGCCGTCATGCAGCCAGCGGTCGGGGGTAAAGGCGCGGGCCTCGGGGATGCCGTATTGCTGGCCGCTGGCCTCGATACGGTCGATCCAGAATTGGTCGTCGGGGTGGGGGCCTTCGATGGGAACGCCGGTGCGCTCCTTGAGCTCGGCGGCGGCCCCGGCGTGATCCATGTGGCCGTGGGTGATGAAGATCTTTTCCAGGGTGACGCCGTAGGTCTCCAATCCCTTGAGCAGGCGATCCACCTCGCCGCCGGGATCAATGATCGCCGCCTTCTTCGTCTTCGTGCACCAGACGATGGTGCAGTTCTGCTGCAGCGGCGTGACCGGGGCGATGGCCACCTGGATAGGGGGGACGCTCAAGGGGCGCTCCTAGGGTTTGGGTTAGCCTATATGATCGCTGTTCAGGCGGCCGAATGAAACCCCGGACACGAAAAAGGCCCGGGATCGCTCCCGGGCCTCGTCCGTCAGTCGGCTTAGACCGATCAGTCCTTCACGTCGTCCACGCCGTAGGCCATGGCCTCGGCCGGGCTCGACATCGAGGTTTCCTCGGTGATGTCGATCCCCTTGGCCAGCTTGGAGTGCCAGAAGCCATAGAGGGCATAAACGATCGCGCCGACCAGGGCGTAGACGCCCAGGATGGTCAGCGGCACCGGGTCGTCGTTCATGGCCCGCTCGATCATTGGCTTGAAGTTCTGCCAGGCCAGGAACAGGCAGGCGAGAATGCCGGCCACCGCCGTGGCCACGCCGCCAGGAACCCGGAATGGACGCGGCAGGTCGGGGTGTTTCACCCGCAGGTAGATGACCGACAAGCAGACGATGGAGAAGGCCACCGCCGTGCCCAGGGAGACGAGGTCCCCCAGCAGGCTGATCGGCAGGAACGAGGCCGCCACCGCGATCAGCACTCCCAGCAGGATGGTGCCCAGCCAGGGGGTGCGGAACTTCGGGTGGATGACGGCGAACACCTTCGGCAGCAGGCCGTCGCGGGCCATGGTGTAGAAGATGCGGGTCTGGCCATAGCAGAGCACCAGCATGACCGAGGAGAGGCCGGTGATGGCCCCGATCTTGATCAGGAAGGCGATCAGGTTGAGCTTGCCGCCTTCGGCCGTGGCCAGGGGAACGTCAGCCCATTCCAGGCCCATGCGGTCGATGGCAACGGCGATCGGAGCTGGGCTGGCCAGTTCCTTGTAGGGCACCACGCCGGTCATCACGGCGGCGACCGCCATGTAGATCACGGTGCAGATGGCCAGAGCGCCGAGGATGCCGAAGGGCACGTCCTTGCTGGGGTTCTTGGCCTCGGCCGCGGCGGTCGAGACCGCCTCGAAGCCGACGTAGGCGAAGAAGATGATCGCCGCCCCGCGGAAGATGCCCCCGTAGCCGTACTCGCCGGACTTGCCGGTGGCTTCGGGGATGAAGGGGTGCCAGTTGTCGGGGTTGATGTAGGTGATCCCCACCGAAATGAAGGTGATCAGCACGATCACCTTGATCAGCACGATGACGTTGTTGACGTTGGCCGATTCCGACACGCCCAGCACCAGCAGGGCGCAGACAAGGAAGATGCCGATGGCGGCGACAGCGTTCAGCGTGCCGGTCATCGAGAACACCAGGTTGCCGTCGGCGTTGGGCGCGGCCTGGATCAGCGGTGTCGCCCACTGTGGGGCTTCCTTGCCGAGGACCATGATACTCGGGAAGTTGACCCCGAAATCATGCAGCATGCTGACCACATAGCCGGACCATCCGACCGCCACGGTCGAGGCCGCGATGCCGTATTCCAGCAGCAGCAGCCAGCCCATGATCCAGGCGAAGATCTCGCCCATGGTGCCGTAGGCGTAGGTGTAGGCCGAGCCGGAGACCGGCATGGTCGAGGCCAGTTCGGCGTAGCAGAGGCCGGCCAGGCCACAGGCGATGCCCGCAACCACGAAGGACAGCATGATGGCCGGACCAGCGTTGGCCGAAGCCACCTGACCAGTCAGAACGAAGATGCCCGCGCCGATGATGGCGCCGACGCCCAGACTCATCAGGTTGATCGGCCCGAGTGAGCGTTTCAGCTCACTTTTGGCCGCTTCCTTCTGAATGTTGGCGATGGACTTCTTGAGAAATAGCCGGTTGCCCTTCCGGGCGCCCTCTGCGGACATGCGTCTCGCTCCCCTAAGGCCGGCTCCCCGCCGGCGTCACAAGCGGCGGACGTTAGCAGTAAAGTCGCGCCGCGCAACGGCTTGCGGTGACGGCGCGGCATTCCGGCACTAAACGCACTGCACAATGCTGCCGATCGAGGAAATCCTGCCCGCCCTGAAGGCGGCCCTGGTTAACGGCCCAAGCGCCGTGCTGGTCGCCCCGCCGGGGGCCGGCAAGACCACGCGCGCGCCTCTGGCCCTGCTGGATCAGCCCTGGGCGGACGGAAAGCTGATTCTGCTCGAACCGCGCCGACTCGCCGCCCGCGCCGCCGCCGCCCGCATGGCCTGGGCGCTCGGCGAGCGGGTCGGCGACACCGTCGGCTATCGCGTACGGATGGATTCGAAGGTCTCAGGCAAGACCCGCATAGAGGTCGTTACCGAGGGCGTGTTCACCCGCATGATCCAGGACGACCCCGGCCTCGAGGGGGTCAGCGGCGTGCTGTTCGACGAGTTCCATGAGCGCAGCCTCGACGCCGACCTCGGCCTGGCCCTGGCCCGCGACAGTCAGAGCCTCCTGCGGCCCGACCTGCGGCTCTTGGTCATGTCCGCCACCCTCGACGGCGCGGCGGTCGCCCGCCTGCTGGACGGCGCCCCGATCATCGAGAGCCAGGGCCGCGCCTGGCCGGTCGAGACCCGCTACCTCGGCCGCGACCCGGCGGCGCGGCTGGAGGACCAGGTCGTCCGCGCGGTGCGCAAGGCGCTGAGCGAAGAGAGCGGCAGCCTGCTGGTTTTCCTGCCGGGCCAGGGCGAGATCCTGCGCACCCGCGACCGCCTGGCCGAGGCGGGTGTGCCGGCCGACGTCGATCTCTGCCCGCTGTTCGGGGCCCTGGAGCCGCGCGAGCAGGACGCCGCCATCGGCCCGGCCCCGGCCGGCCGTCGCAAGGTGGTGCTGGCAACGTCCATCGCCGAGACCAGTCTGACGATCGAAGGTGTCCGGGTGGTCATCGACAGCGGCTTCGCCCGCGTCCCCCGCTACGATCCGGCCAGCGGCCTGACCCGTCTGGAGACGGTGCGCGTCTCCCGCGCCGCCGCTGACCAGCGTCGCGGCCGGGCCGGCCGCACCGAGCCCGGCGTCTGTTACCGCCTGTGGGAGGAGCCGGAGACGCGGGCGCTGGTCCCCTTCGCTCGGCCGGAAATCCTCGAAGCCGACCTTTCGGGTTTCGCCCTCGACCTGGCCCGCTGGGGCGCGAGGGACCCGTCCGACCTCGCCTTCCTCGATCCCCCCCCGACCGGCGCCTTCAGCGAAGCGCGAAACCTGCTCGCCCGGCTGGAAGCCCTCGACGAGACCGGTGGCCTGACCCCGCATGGCCGCCTCCTGGCGGACCTTCCCCTGCCGCCGCGCCTGGCCCATATGGTCATTCGTGGCGCGGCTGGCGGGCAAGGGGAACTCGCCGCCCGCATCGCCGCCCTGCTGACCGAGCGGGGCCTTGGGGGCCGCGACGCAGACCTGCGCCACCGTCTCGAACAGTTTGACCGTGACCGGTCCCCCCGAGCCCGAGACGCCCGCACCTTGGCCGACCGGTGGGCTCGGGCCGCCGGCCGCCCGCCGAATCAGCCGCCGCTCGTCCCCGGCCTGCTGCTGGCGGAGGCCTTCCCGGAACGCATCGCCAAGGCGCGGGGCAAGAGCGGCGAGTTTCAGCTGGCCAGCGGCCGGGGCGCGCATCTCGAACCCACCGACGTCCTGGCCCGCGAGCCCTGGCTGGCCATCGGCGAACTGGGCGGCGGCGCGGCCCGCGACCGCATCCTACTGGCCGCGCCGCTCGATCCGGAGCAGCTGCGCACCGCTTTCGCCTCGCGGCTGACCACCGAGGACCGCCTGGAGATCGAACCCGACGGCAAGGTCCGCGCTCGCCGCCTGGTCCGCCTCGACCGGCTGGTCATCGAAGACCGCCTGATCGACAAACCCGACAAGGCGATGATCGCCGCCGCCCTGCTGGGCCACGTCCGGCGCGAGGGCCTGTCATCCCTGCCGATGGGGGAGGGGAGCGGCTCTTTGCTGGAGCGGGCGCGCTTTCTGAATGCTCAGGACGCGACCTGGCCCGACCTCTCCGAGGTCGCCCTGATCGCCACCCTGGACGACTGGCTGGCTCCGATCCTCGAAGGCTGCCGCACCCTCGCCAGCCTGACCGACCACGACCTCGAAAACGCCCTGCGCACCCGAATCCCCTGGGACGTCCAGAAACGCCTCGACGCAGCCGCCCCGGGCCGCTGGACGGCGCCGACCGGCTCTCGCCTGGCCATCGACTACGCCGCCGAGGCCGGTCCGACGATCTCGGTACGCGTGCAGGAACTCTACGGCGTCGAGGTCCACCCCAGCGTCGGCGGCGTCCCCCTGGTGCTGGCCCTGCTGTCGCCGGCCCACCGGCCGATACAGGTGACGAGGGACTTGCCGGCCTTCTGGCGGGGGTCGTGGAAGGACGTGCGGACGGACATGAAGGGGCGGTATCCGCGGCACGTCTGGCCGGAGGAGCCTTGGAAGGCGGTGGCGACAACACGGGCCAAACCGAGGGGGACCTAGCGCCGTTCCTTCTCCCGCTTGCCGGGGAGAAGGTGGCGGGGGAAGCCCGGCGGATGAGGGCAGCATCAGCCCGTCCGGATACGCCCGTTCTGGCGCAGGCGGAGCAACCGCCAAACTTCAAAAGCCGGTGCTGCCCTCATCCGACCCCTTCGGGGCCACCTTCCCCGACAAGCGGGAGAAGGGATCAGAGGAGGCGGTCCGTCACCGCGTAGATCATGATCCCCGTCGCCACCGACAGGTTTAGGCTGTCGGCCCGGCCGCGCATGGGGATCTTGACGTTCACATCGCAGGCGGCCGCCAGTTCCGGGGGCAAGCCCTGCGCTTCGTTGCCCATCAGGATCAGCGTCGGCGCCTGGTAGTCGGCGTTGTGGTGGTTGACCGTCGCCGTCAGCAAGGTGCCGACCACCGACCCGGGCCACGCTCCCCGCCAGGTCAAAAACTCCTCCACCGTCGCCCGGGCAACCGGCACCGCGAAGATCGAGCCCATGGTCGCCCGCACGCCCTCGACCGAATAGGGATCGCAGCAGTCGCCAACCAGGATCACCCCGCCGCCGCCGGCCGCGTCGACGGTGCGCACCACCGTCCCCAGATTACCGGGATCGCGCACCCGGTCCATCGCCACCCAGCAGACGTTCGAGGTCGGAACCAGGCTCTCCAGATCAACGAACCGCTGCCGGAAAATGGCCAGCGCAGGCTGGGCATTATCCCGCCGGGCGATCTTCTCGAGGATTTCCGGCGTCACCTCGATGACCTCGCCGCCGGCCGCCAGCGTCGCTTCGGCGGCGCGGATCAGCAGGGGGTGGCTGGCGGCGGCCTTGCCGAACAGCAGCACCTGCGGGGCCACGCCCTGGTCCACCGCCTCGGTGATGATCTTCAGCCCCTCGGCGAGGAATTGGCCGCTCTCCTCCCGGGCCTTGCGCATATGCAGCGCCCGGGCGTGCTTCACCGTCTCGTTGGAGAGCGATGTCACCTGCCGATAGGTCACCTGGACCATCTCGCGAAGAACGACAGTCCGATCCGCCGTTCGCCGTCTTCCTGTTCCAGAGCCAGTTCGCCCCAGTCGATGACGCCGCCGCGACCCTTCAGCTGATCGGCCATCAGCCCCGACAGCGAGGCCCCGGAGATCCGCGCCGCGTAGGCGTTCATCAGCATGAAGGAGGCGTCGGGGCTGAGCAGCTGCGTGCACATCTCCGACAGATCCGGCAGGTCCTCGAACAGGCGCCAGGTCTCGCCGGTCGGGCCACGGCCGAACTTCGGCGGATCGAGGATGATCCCGTCATATTGCGCCCCGCGCCGCAGCTCGCGCTGCACATATTTGCGGGCGTCCTCGACCAGCCAGCGCACCGGCTTTTCGTCGAGCTTGCTAAGGATGGCGTTCTCGCGGGCCCAGGCGACCGACTTCTTGGAGGCGTCGACGTGGGTGACCTTCGCCCCCGCCGCGGCGGCGACCAGGCTGGCGACGCCGGTGTAGCCGAACAGGTTGAGGATGGTCAGCTGCCGCTTGGAGCCGCGAATGCGGGCGTCCAGCCACTCCCAGTTGGCCGCCTGTTCGGGGAAGAAGGCCAGGTGGCGGAAGTTGGTGAAGCGGCTGTTGAACTTCGCCTCCCGCCACGACAGCGGAAACAGCACCGGCGGCTTGGAGGAGAACTGCCAGCGGCCGTTCTCGTCCTCGTCGGTCGGGTCGAAGACGGCATCGGCCCTGTCCCACTCTTCCTGCGGCAGGCGCGGCGTCCACAGGCACTGCGGCTCGGGCCGCACGACCTTGAACGGGCCATAGCGCTCCAGCTTGCGGCCGGCGCCGCTGTCGATCAGGCCATAGTCCGCCCACCCCTTGGTGGTCAGCAGGATGGGGGCGTCGGCGACGCGCGGATTGCTCATGGGCGGGGATTAGCGGCAGGGGGTTCGAAGGTCCAGTATCCTCCCAAGGACTCCAGGGTGTTGCGCCCCGTAGGTGATTCCCGTTTAGTGTCCGGTTCGGGGACCAAAAATGAGGGGAAACAGGCCGTGACGACGCTTCTCAAGAAGCCCCAGCGTTCAGCGCGCAAACCGAAGGGCGACGGCCACATGCGCCGGGGGGAAATCCTCGAGGCGGCCCAGCGCATCTTCCTGGCCGAAGGTTACCAGGGGGCGACGATCCGCAAGATCGCCGACGAGGTCGGGGTCTCCTCGACCGCCCTCTACATGCACTTCAAGGACAAGGACGAGATCCTGCTGGAGATCAGCGACGGGGCCATCAACCGTCTGCTCGAGATCAACAGCGAACTGTCGGCCCGCCCCATCGACCCGGTCGTCCGAGTGCGGATGATGCTCGATGCCTACATGGGCTTCGCGCTGGAAAACCCCAACGCCTACCAGCTGGTGTTCTGCGCCAACACCGGGCTGATGAACGAGGAGAAGACCGAGGCCACCCAGGAACTGGGCGACCGCTGCTTCCAGAAGTTCATCGGCGTGGTCGGCGAGATCGCCGCGTCCGGACGGCTGCGCACCGGCTCGGCCAAGAGCGCCGCCCAGGTGCTGTGGGCTTCCTGCCATGGCCTGGTATCGCTGAACATTACCAAGCCTGGCTTCAACTGGGCCCCGACCGACGAGCTGCGCCAGGTGCTGCTCGACGGGATGCTGCACGGGCTGGTGGCGGACTGAGAAAGCAAGGGTTCGCCGCTTGACCGGATAACCCCCATCCGTCATCCCGGGCGGGCCGTAGGGCCGACCCAAGACCCAGGGGGTGACAGCGTGCAACCAGCGAAGCTTCGACCTGTGGCGGCCGCCGCCCCTGGGTCCCGGCTCGGAGCCTGTCCTTGGGCGGGCCGCAGGCGCGACCCGAGGGCGCCGCGCGCTACGGCCGGGATGACGGTGGTGGGGATTTTAGTGCTTTCCACCCCCGCCCATGCCTCCCCCCGCGTCGTTTCCCTCGACCAGTGCGCCGACCAGTACGTCCTCGCCCTCAGCCCGCGTGAGACGATCGTCGGCCTGAGCTATCGCGCTGACGACGCAGATTCCCACCTGCGCACGCTCGCCAAGGGCCTGCCCCAGCGGCGGATCACCACCGAAAGCATCCTCGCCGCCCGACCGACTCTGGCGGTCCGCTACTGGGGCGGCGACGCCCGGCTCGAGGCGGCCCTAGCCACCCACGGCGTCGCGGTCGTCAAGATCGAGGATGCCACCGACTTCGACGGGGTCCGCGCCAATGTCCGCGCGGTCGCCGCCGCCCTCGACCAGCCGGCCCGGGGCGAGAACATCCTCGCCGATATGGACCGACGCCTGGCTGTCTCGAAGGACGCCTGGAAGGGCCGGCCCGGCCTCTACCTGACCCCCAGCGGCTACACGGCGGGGCAGGGGACGTTCATCGACCGCATCCTCGCCGCCGCCGGCATCCGCAACGCCGCGCCGCAGGCCGGCTTCGCGCCCGTGCGGCTGGAGGACGTCGTCCTTGGCCCGCCGCGCGGCTATGTGCTGGGCTTCTTCGACCGGCTGTCGGCCGCATTCGAGCGCTGGGGCATGGGCCGCCATCGCGCCCTGCAGACGCGCCTGCCGGACAACACCCTGGCCAGCCTGCCGGCCTCGGTGCTCAGCTGCCCCGGATGGTTCGCGGTCGAGGGGGTCGAGGCGTTGGCCAATGCGGCGCCCAATTGAGCCGGACCGCCAGCCTCGCCCTCGGCGGCCTGTTGCTGCTCGCCCTGCTTGCCGGCCTGCTGCTCGGCGAGACGACGCTCAGCGCCGCTCAGTACGCCCAGGCCTTCGCCCATCCGGCCTCGCCGCCTGGCGAGGTCCTGTGGACCATTCGCCTGCCGCGCGCCCTGATGGCGGCGCTGATCGGCGGCGGCCTGGGGCTGGCCGGGGCCGCCCTGCAGGGCCTGCTCCGCAATCCCCTCGCCGATCCTGGCGTGCTCGGCGTCTCGGCCTTCGCCGGCCTTGGCGCGGCCCTGACCATCGCGCTCGGCCTGTCGGCCGTCACCGGGGCGGTCGAGGCCGGGGCCCTGGTCGGCGCCCTGGCCGCCGGCCTGCTGGTCTCGGGGCTGGCCGCCCGCTTTCGTGAGCCCGAAGCGTTGATCCTGCTCGGCGTCTCCCTGTCCTCGCTGGGCGGGGCCCTGACGGCGTTGATCTTCAACTTCTCGCCCTCGCCGGTCGCCACGGCCGAAGTGATGAACTGGCTGCTCGGCTCGGTCGCCAACCGCGATTTCGGCGACATCCTGCGCGCCGCCGTGCCCATGACGGTGGGCGCTGCCCTCTGCCTGTGGTCGGCCCGGGGCCTGACCATGCTGACCCTCGGCGAGGAGACCGCCGCCCTCAGCGGCCTGCCGATGAGCGCCCTGCGCACCGCCGCCGTCGCCGGCGCCGCCCTCATGACCGGGGCCGCCGTCGCCGCCGCCGGGGTGGTCGGCTTCGTTGGCCTGGCCGCGCCGCATCTGGTCAGACGCCTGGCCGGCGACGATCCCGGCAAGCTGCTCATCCCCTCGGCCGCCGCCGGCGCCATCCTGCTGACCGCCGCCGACCTGATCAGCCGCGTCCTGCCCAGCGAACAGGAACTCAAGCTCGGCGTCGTCACCGCCCTGGTCGGCGCCCCCCTGTTCGCCCTCGTCGCCTGGCGCGCCTCGCGGAGCTGGCGCTCATGAGCTGGTCCTTCGACAGCGTGTACGCCGGCCCCGGCGGCCGCGCTGTTCTCAAGGGAGTCAGCCTGAGCGTCGGGCCGGGCGAAATCGTCGGCATCCTCGGCCCCAACGGGGCCGGCAAGACCACCCTGCTGCGCGCCGGCCTTGGCCTGCTGCCGCTGCAGACCGGCCAGGTCCGCCTCGCCGGCCAGCCGATCGCCGAACTTAAGCCGGGGATGCGCGCCCGCGCCGCCGGATACCTGCCGCAGGAGCGCCGCGTCGGCTGGAACCTCGCCGCCCTGCGCATCGCGCAGCTGGGCGCCCCCGACCTGCCCGATGGCCAGGCCGAGGCCCTGGCCGCCGCCTGCCTGGCCCGCGTCGGTCTGGCCGGCTTCGAAGGTCGGGGCGTCCTCGACCTCTCCGGCGGCGAGCGGGCCCGGGTGCTGCTGGCCCGGTTGCTGGCCACCCGCGCGCCGCTGTTGGTCGCCGACGAGCCGACCGCCGGCCTCGACCCCGACGCCCAGTTCCTGGCCCTCGAACTGCTGGCCCAGGAAGCGGCGAGGGGCGCCGCCGTGGTCCTTACCCTGCACGACCTGGCCTTGGCCGCCCGGGTCTGCAGCCGCCTGATCGTTCTGCATGATGGCCGCGTCGCCGCCGACGGCCCACCGCGGGCGGTCCTGACGCAAACCAATCTGCGCATTGTCTTCGGCCTCGACGGCGCCTTCATCGACACCGAGGATGGCCCCGTGCTGGTCACCCGCCGCGCCACCTGAAGGAACTCGCCCTTGCTGCTCGCCCGCGTCCTCGCTGTCCTGCTGCTGCTGGCCCCGACCGCCGCGGCCGCGCAGCCGGCCCCCCTTCAGGCGCAGAGGGCTTCGATCCAGTCCTACGAGGTGGTCGCCAGCGCTCCGCATGACCCGGACGCCTTCACCCAGGGCCTGCTGTTCCAGGATGGCGTCCTCTACGAGAGCACGGGCCTCCACGGTCGCTCCTCGATCCGCAAGGTCGATCCGGCCACCGGCAAGGTGCTGCAGAAGCGCGACGTCGATGCTCGATACTTCGGCGAGGGCATCGTCGCCTGGAAAGGCCGGTTGCTCGAGCTGACCTGGCAGAACCAGATCGGTTTCATCTACGATCTCAAAACCTTCGAACCGAAAGCTACCTTTTCCTATCCGGGAGAAGGCTGGGGCCTGACCCACGACGGCCGCCGTATCATCATGAGCGACGGCACCGACGAGTTGCGCTTCCTCGATCCCGACACCCTCGAAGAGAAGGGCCGGGTGCGGGTCACCGACGGTGGCGGGGCGGTGTTCAACATCAACGAGATCGAATGGATCGAAGGCGAGGTCTGGGGCAACATCTGGGGCAGCGACTGGATCGCCCGCATCGACCCGGCGACCGGCAAGGTCAAGGCCTGGATCGACCTGACCGGCCTGCTTCCGGCCGCCGACCGGTCGGGGTCGGAAGACGTGCTGAACGGCATCGCCTACGACGCCGAGGCCGGGCGAGTGCTGGTCACAGGCAAGCTGTGGCCGAAGGTTTACGAGATCAGGGTGAAGCCGTAGGGCGCTACCGCCCCGGCGTCCCGACCACGTTGTAGCTGTAGCCGCCCCGCCGCAGGTCCGCCGTCAGCTGCAGCGGCGCCGTGCCGCCGTTCAGCCGGGCCCGGTAGACCTGCATCGTCTCCAGGGTGCGCATCACGTAGTTGCGGGTCTCGCTGAACGGGATGCATTCGATGAAGTTCAGCGGGTCCGCGCCGCCGCCACGCGGATCGCCGCAGATCGCCACCCACTGCGGCGGCCGGCCTGGCCCAGCGTTGTAGCCGGCCGCCGCCATGGCGTAGCTGCCGCCGAAATTGCCGGTCATGTCGCCCAGGTAGCGCGAGCCCAGCCGCATGTTGAACTCGGCTTCGTAGAGCCGGTCGGTCGAGTAGGTCTCGCCGAGCAGGCGGGCGGTGTCGCGCCCGGTGCCGTCGAGCAGCTGCATCATCCCCATGGCCCGGGCGCCGCTATGGGCCTTGGGATCGAAGTTGCTTTCCTGGCGGCTGATGCTGAGCACGAAGGCCGGTTCGGCGGCGCCCGGCGTCGGCGGCACGGGGATGATCGGATAGCCACGCTCTGGCAGGATGAAGCCGCGCTGGGCCGCCGTCCGCACCGCCCGCATGCCCAGATCCTGGTCGCCGTCCGTCCGGGCCAGATCGACCAGCAGCGCCGCCTCGCCCGCCGTCGGCAGGACGTCGTCCAGATGCATCACGAAGGCGCGGAACTGGTCCTTGAGGCCAAAGCCGTTCAGCATCCGCGCCGCCCGCACCAGCTCGCGGCCGTCGAAGCGGCTGCGGTCGGCCTGGGTTATCTGCGGGTCCTTGCCCAGGGTGATGACTGTCTGCCCGGCCTTCTCGGCGGCCAGCTGGCCGTAGAAGACAGCGATGTGCCGCCCGCCCTGCTTGTAGAAGGCCTGGGCCTGCGCCGTCTTGCCCAGCGCCTCAGCCGCCCGGCCCTGCCAGTAGAGGGCCCGCCCTTGCGTGATCGGCGACACCCCGGCCCCGGCTAGCCTGGCGAAATGGCGCTCGGCGGCCGTGGCGTCGTTAAGTCGGGTCAGCGCCAGCCAACCGGCGTAGAACTCTGCCTCCGCCGCATCGGCCCCGGTGGTCATGCCGCAATCGCGGGCCAGGTTGTAGGCGGCCTGGTAGTTCCGCGCGGCAAGGGCCGAATTGATCATCCGCCGCTTGTCGGGCCAGCTCCGGGCGGCCGCGTCCTCGGTCGGCGCGCCCTTGACCCCGGCCGACAGCGAAAAGGCCTGCGAGGCCATCCCCCGCTTGTAGAAGTACAGCGCCTGCTCCCAGACCACGCCGGGATGGCGCCGTTGATCGTCGCTCAGCCGGGCGACCTTGTCGTTGGCGTCGCTGGATCCAGTGCGCAGCGCCATTCGCGCCTCGGCCAGCGCCCTGTCCGGGCCGGTCAGGGCGGTCACCAGCTCCTGCGCCGCCGGTCCCTGGGGCCCCCACATCAGGAGATCGGCGCGGGCGTTGTTTTCCGCCTCGCTGAGGTAGCCGCCAAACCGGATGCGCATCGCCGTCTGCGGCTCGACCTCGAACAGCCTGGTCGTCCACCAGCGCTGGATCAGCGCCCGGGCCTGCATCTCATAGCCGGTCGCCCGCAGCGCTCCCGCCAGGGCCATGGCTCCCTCGGCCGTCACCGGCTCGGCCCCGCCGAACCAGTCGATGACCTTGGCCGGCGGCAGGCCGCTGGTTTCCAGCAGCTTCTCGGCCGCCACCTGCCGCCCGGCCGCGCGCGGCCAGCCGGCCAGGTCACGGCGCGCCGAGTCGGCTTCGAAGAAGCTCATCGTATCGGGCGCCCCGTCGGCCAGCGCCCAGACGGCGACCTTGCGGGCCAGCGGATCGTCGATGCCGCTGATCGCCGTGCGCACCTGGTTGCCGTCTCCGGCCTTGGCCGCTGTCAGCGCCATCCGCAGGTATTGCGCGTCGCCCTCGCCGGCCATCTCGTAGCCGGGCAGGGGCGGGGCGCTCAGCGGAACCGGCGCCTGCGTCGACGCCGAGCCGGCCACGACCAGCGCCAGAATGGCTCCGCCGCCCGCCAGCCAGACCTTCCCTGCGCCGAACCTCAACGAAACCCCCTCTCAACAATCACGCCGCCCGCCCATTGCGAAGCAACAGGGCCGCTCATATTGTCCGCCCCCAATCCATAGCCGCAAGCTATTGCGGCGATCTGACGGCCTTTTTACACGCCATGTTCCAATCCCCCTTCAAGGGCGTCCTTCCCGCCCTGGTGACGCCTTTCCGCGATGGCCAGCTCGACGAGAAGGCGTTCGTCGCCTTGGTCGAGCGCCAGATCGCCGGCGGCGTGCACGGCCTGGTCCCGGTGGGCACCACTGGCGAGACCGCGACCCTCAGCCATGAGGAGCACCGGCGGGTCGTCGAGCTTTGCGTCCAGACCGCCCGCGGCCGCGTGCCGGTCATCGCTGGGGCCGGCAGCAATTCCACCGCCGAGGCCATCGAGCTGGCCCACCATGCCAAGGCGGTCGGCGCTGACGCCGCCCTGATCGTCTCGCCCTATTACAACCGCCCCAGCCAGGAGGGCATCTACCAGCACTACAAGGCGATCAACGACGCCGTGCAGATCCCCGTGGTGGTCTACAACGTGCCCAGCCGCACCAGCTCGGACATGTCCAACGAGGTTCTGGAGCGGCTGTCGAAGCTGCCCAACATCGTCGGCATCAAGGACGCCTCGGGCGACCTTGGCCGGCTCTCGCAGCAACGGGTGAGCTGCGGCGAGGAGTGGATCATGCTGACCGGCGATGACCCCAACGGTGTTGGCTATGTCGCGCAAGGCGGCCACGGCTGTATCTCGGTGACGGCCAATGTCGCGCCGGAAGCCTGCGCCACGATGTATAATGCCTGCCTGGCCGGCGACTTCGAGACCGCCCGCTACTGGCAGGACCGCCTGATCCTGCTGCACAAGGCGCTGTTCGCCGACGCCTCGCCGAGCCCGGCCAAGTTCGCCCTGGCGACCCTTGGCCTGTGTTCGGAAGAGTGCCGGCTGCCCATCAGCCCCTGCTCGGAACCCGCCCGCGCCCTGGTCCTTGACGGCATGCGCGCCGCCGGCGTGCTCTGATGGCCGGCAATTTGATCGCCGAGAACCGGCGCGCCAAGTTCGACTACTTCCTCGAGGATCCCATCGAGGCCGGCATCATGCTGCTCGGCACCGAGGTGAAGTCCCTGCGCAACGGCCGCGCCAACATCGCCGGATCCTATGCGGCGGTCGAAGGCAACGAAATCGTGCTGATCAACGCCGACATCCCGCCCTACGCCGGTGGCAACCGCTTCAACCACGAACCGCGGCGGCCGCGGAAACTGCTGCTGAGGGGCAAGCAGATCAGCAAGCTGATCGGGGCGGTGCAGCGCGAGGGCCGGACGATCATCCCGACCAAGCTCTACTGGAACGAAAAGGGCCTGGCGAAGCTGGAACTGTGTCTGGCCAAGGGCAAGAAGCTGCACGACAAGCGGGAGGCCACGGCGGAACGCGACTGGCAGAGGGACAAGGCGCGGCTGCTGAAGGACCACGGCTGATCAGTCGATCAGCGCCCGCACTCGCTTGAAAATGTCCTCGAACATCTGTGGCGTCAGCCGCCCGGTGTTCGTATTCAGCCGTGAGCAGTGATAGCTGTTGATCACCCGGTACGGCCCGGCGTCGAACTCCGAGCCATGCCCCGGCGCCCCGGTCGAGCCCTTCAGGTTCAGCGCCCGCAAAAGGCTGCGCCGCGAGACGTCGCCAAGCGTGACGATGACCTTCAGGTTCGGCATTGCCGCCAGGGTGTTCACGAAGAACGGCCGGCAGGTCTTCTCCTCCGAGGTCTCCGGCTTGTTCAGCGGCGGGGCGCAGCGGACGGCGTTGGTGATCATGCAGTCGGTCAGTTGCAGCGTATCGTCCGGCCGCGCCTCATAGGTGCCGGTCGCGAAGCCGGTCTTCTTCAGGGTGTCATAGAGCAGCCAGCCGGCGTGATCGCCGGTGAACGGCCGCCCGGTGCGGTTGGCCCCGGTACGGCCAGGCGCGAGCCCGGCGACCATCAGCCGGCCGTTCCAGTCGCCGAACGACGGGGCGGGGCCGTTGTACCAGTCGGAATGCTCGGCCTGGTTCACCCGCCGATAGGCGACCAGCCGCGGGCAGAGCGGGCAGTCACGCGGCGGCTCGGGGGAGGTCAGGTCAACGGTAAGGGTCATCGCCACTGCGCCATTCCTTCCCAGAGTTCCATGCAACGCCGGGCGTATCTGCGCACGGCAACATTTTGGCCCGGGTCGTCTCTCAAAGTCCTGATTCTGCAAAGCGTGTCCGCATCGGCGAATATCATCATTTCACCCAGCCCTTCCAACACGGAGGCCAGCAGGCGAGGCCCTCGATCGTTGAGCAGGTGTCGCGCGGCTCGGAAGACCTGGATATTCACAACCTGTCCTTCCGCTAGCAGATAGGCAGCGGTTCCAAGGCCACCAGTGTTCAACGCCAATGAGGCGGCCAAAGCGGGATAGCACTCCCCACGCCAGAGCGATCGCAGCATGCGCTCGGTATCCAGGTCGCTGTCCTCGCCTCGAAGAAGCCGGGCGAAGGCCGCAGCGCCGGCGCGGTAAGGTCTGGTGGTGGTTGCGGTGCTGGTGGCGGCGCTTCTCCTAAAGCTCGTCCTCGGCCTCGATCTCGGCCCGGGTGCGGCTGTCGTAGCCACCACCACTCCGCGGCGCTGGCCCCCGCGACGGGCGGCCGATCATGTCGCCCAGATCGGCCAAATCTATGAAGTGGTCGGCCTGGCGGCGCAAGTCGTCGCTGATCATAGCCGGCTGGCTCTTCACGGTCGAGACGACGCTCACTCGCACCCCCTTGCGCTGGACGGACTCGACCACGGCCCGGAAGTCGCCGTCGCCGCTGAACAGCACCAGGTGGTCGGCTTTTTCAGCCATCTCCATCATGCCGACCGCGATCTCGACGTCCATGTCGCCGCGCCAGCGGTCGCGGCCCTGGCTGTCGGTGAACTTGCGGGCTGTCTTGGTCACCAGGGTGAAGCCGTTGTAGTCCAGCCAGTCGACCAGCGGCTTGATGGGTGAGTAGTCGTCGCCCTCGACGATCGCCGTGTAGTAATAGGCCCGGATCAGCACCCCGCGCCGGCGGAACTCGTCCAGCAGCTTGCGGTAGTCGATGTCGAAGCCCAGAGCCTTGGCCTGGGAATAGAAATTGGCCCCGTCGATGAACAGGGCCAGCTTCTCGGTCGGATAAAAGGTCACGGTTTCAAATCCTTGGATAAAAATGCATCGTTCGATGACGCCGTGATCGTCGCCCTCGGGAGTAATCTTCCCGGCGACTATCCCGACGCGGCGGCCCTGCTGGAGGCGGCGCTTGAGGCGTTCCCCGCCCACGGCCTGACCGTGGTCGCCCGCTCGGGCTGGTGGTGCTCCGCCGCCTGGCCCGATCCAGCGATGCCTGCCTATACGAACGGCGTCGTCATTGTCGAGACAGGGTTGGGGGTTGGGGAGGCGTTGGCCGCCCTGCATGCCATAGAGGCGGACTTCGGGCGGTTGCGGTACGAGGCCAACGCTGCGCGGACCCTCGACCTTGACCTCATCGCCCATGGCCGGACGGTGACCGGGGAGGGCGCCGTGCAGGTTCCGCACCCCCGGGCCCACGAGCGGCGATTCGTCATGGGGCCGCTGGCCGATGTTGCGCCGCACTGGAAGCACCCGGTGTCAGGCGGGACCGCTGCCGATCTTGCGATATCAGCCACGGTGGGAAAGGACGCCCACCCAATCCCTTCTCCCGCTTGCCGGGAGAAGGTGGCCCCGAAGGGGTCGGATGAGGGCAGCACCAGCGGCTAAAGGTTGCCACAGCGCTATCTGCGCCAGAACGCGCCAGATCGGACAGGCCGGCGCTGCCCTCATCCGTCAGCCTTCGGCTGCCACCTTCTCCCGGCAAGCGGGAGAAGGACTGACCTTGCCATTCCCTTGCGATCTTGCGGCGTTGCACAATAGCGCGCAAAACACTATGTAGCCCGGTTCCAACCGGCACCGCTGAGAGAGTCCATGGCCCGCGTCACCGTCGAAGACTGCATCGAGAAGGTTCCCAACCGCTTTGGTCTGGTCCTGCTGGCCGCCCATCGCGCCCGGGGCATCTCGGCCGGCGCGGCCCTGATGGTCGATCGCGACAACGACAAGAACCCCGTCGTCGCCCTGCGCGAAATCGCCGACGATGTCGTCGACAACGACGGCCTGAAGGAAAACCTGATCACCACGCTGCAACGCGTCGATGAGCGCACCGAGGCCGAGGAAGAGGCGGAAACCATCGCCCTGCTGTCGGACCCGACCCACATGCAGATGAGCGAATCGGAACTGATCCGCGCCCTGCAGAGCGACCGCGACGGCGGTCAGGAGGAGCGGTACTGAGCCCCGAAGGCTCAGAACCCCTCATTCTGGAGGCGGCCGACGAGGTCGCCCCCCAATCTCTCACGCCTGAAACAGCCCATTCCGATGGGCCGCAGCCGACCGCCGCCCAGAAGGTGGCGGCGCGGCCCAAATACATGCGCCAGTACGAGCTCATCGAGCGCGTCCGCGCCTATGAGCCCGACGCCGACGAGGCGCTGCTCAACAAGGCCTACGTCTACGCCGTCCGCATGCACGGCTCCCAGACCCGGGCCTCCGGCGATCCCTACTTCGCCCATCCGGTCGAGGTGGCCGGCATCCTAACCGAATACCGCCTCGACACCGCCTCGATCATCACCGCCCTGCTGCACGACGTCATCGAGGACACCAGCGCCACCCGCCAGGACATCGAAAACCTGTTCGGGGCCGAGGTCGCCGAACTGGTCGAGGGCGTCACCAAGCTCTCCAAGCTGGAACTTACCGCCGACTACGCCCGCCAGGCCGAGAACCTGCGCAAGTTCATCCTGGCCATCTCCAAGGACGTCCGCGTCCTGCTGGTGAAACTGGCCGACCGCCTGCACAACATGCGGACGCTGAACTTCATCCAGAAGCCGGCCAAGCGCGAACGCATCGCCCGCGAGACGCTGGAAATCTACGCCCCCCTGGCCCGCAACATCGGCTGTCACCGCATCTGCTCGGAGCTGGAAGAGCTGGCCTTCGAGCAGCTCAATCCGGTCGCCCGCACCGCCATCATCCGCCGCCTTGAAACCCTGCGCGGCGAGCAGGGCAAGGCGGTCTCGACCGTCAACGGCGACATCACGCGCCTGCTGGAAGCCGACAGCATTCCCAACCGCGTCTTCGGCCGGGAGAAGAACGCCTTCTCGATCTGGCGCAAGCTGCAGCGCAAATCGGTCGGCTTCTCGCAGCTCAGCGACATCTACGCCTTCCGCGTCATCGTCGACTCCGAGGCCGACTGCTACCGGGCGCTGGGCCTGATTCACCGCGCCTGGGCCTGCGTGCCCGAGCGGTTCAAGGACTTCATCTCGACGCCGAAGCGCAACAACTACCGCTCGATCCACACCACGGTGATCGGCCCGCGCGGCATGCGCATCGAGATGCAGATCCGCACCGAGGCCATGGACCGGGTGGCCGAGGACGGCGTCGCCGCCCACTGGCGCTACAAGAACAAGTCCTACGGCTTCGACGCCGAGCATATGGAAGCCGAGGGCGGCCGCGACCCGCTGTCCAACCTGCGCCAGCTGGTGGCGGTGCTGGAACACGGCGGCGACGCCGAGGACCTGGTCGAGCACGCCAAGCTGGAGATGTTCCTCGACCAGACCTTCGCCTTCACGCCGAAGGGCAAGCTGGTCAGCCTGCCACGCGGGGCCATGCCGCTCGACTTCGCCTACGCCGTCCACACCGACGTCGGCGACAGCACCATCGGGGCCAAGATCAACGGCGAGCTCAAGCCCCTGCGCACCCCGCTGGTCAACGGCGACGTGGTCGAGATCATCAAGGGCGCGAAACCTGCCGTGCCCCCCGACTGGCGCAGCCTGACGGTCACCGGCAAGGCCCGCGGCGCCATCCGCCGCCACATCCGCCAGACCGAGAAGGAAGAGTTCCTGCGGCTCGGCAAGGCGGCTCTGTTCCAGGCCTTCGAACGGGTCGGCAAGAGCCGCACGGGCGTCTCCCTGCGCCCGGCGCTGGAGCGGCTGGGCATCCTCACCGACGACGACCTCTACGACGCCATCGGGCGGGGCCGCATCGTGCCGATGCAGGTCATTGAGGTGGTCTTCCCGGGCCTGGACGACACCGCCCGCGCCGCAGCCGTTGCCCGCCGCGCCATCGAGGACGGCAAGGAAGCCCGCATCTTCGTGCGCGGCGCGGGCCTCGCCCCCGGCATCACCCTGCATTTCGCCACCTGCTGTACCCCGGTGCCGGGCGACCGCATCGTCGGCATCATGCGCGAGGGCGTGGGCGAGGTGGACATCCACACCATCGACTGCCGCACCCTGGCCCAGTTCGAGGACCAGGGTGACCGCTGGCGGGACATGGCCTGGACCCCGGAAGCCGAACGCAACACCACCACCCACGCCCGGCTGCGGGTGACCATCCTCAACACCCCCGGCGTGCTCGGCGAGGTCTGCACCATCATGGGCGAGGCCGGCGGCAATATCACCGGCCTGAAGATGACCCATCGCCAGGAAGACGTGTTCGACGTCGACGTCGACCTCGACGTCACCGACAACCGCCACATGACCACCCTGATCGCCGCGCTCCGGGCCTGCCCGAGCGTCGAGGGCGCCGAACGGCCGATGGGCTGACCTCCCATTCCCTTCTCCCGCTTGCCGGGAGAAGGTGGCGCGCGAAGCGGGTCGGATGAGGGCAGCACCGGCCCCAGGCAATGACCCACGTTCTGGCGCCGACAGCGCCGCCGCCGACCTTCAACCTTTCGCTCAGCCCTCATCCGTCAGCCTTCGGCTGCCACCTTCTCCCGACAAGCGGGAGAAGGACTGGAGACATAAATGCCCCACCACATCCTCACCGGCGCCCCCGGGGCCGGCAAAACCGTCATCCTCCGCGGCCTCGAACGCGCCGGCCTCCTCGTGGTCGAAGAAGCGGCCACCGACGTCATCGCCTGGGCTCAGGCCACCGGCGACGACACGCCCTGGGAGCGCGCGGACTTCACCGACACCATCCTCGCCCTGCAGCAGCAGCGCGAGCGAACCGCCCCCGCCGGCCCCGTCGTCTTCGACCGCTCACCGGTCTGCACCTTGGCCCTGGCCCGCTTCCTCGGCCGCACGCCATCGCCAGCTCTGCAGGCCGCCGCCGAAGCCGCCCGCGACACCTACGAGCCGCGTGCCTTTTTCATCGAGAGCCTGGACTGCATCGTAGGCACCGCCGCCCGCCGGATCGGCTTGGAGGACGCCCGGCGGTTCGGCGCGCTACACCGCCAGGTCTACGGCGAACTCGGCTACGAACTGGTCGGTGTCTCACCGGCCTCGCCCGCCGAAAGGGTTGCCCAGGTCCTGGCCGCCGTTTCCGCTTGCGCCATACCCCTCTTTCGAACGATTGTTTGAACCAAGAACAGAACAACCGCTCGAGGAGACGTGACATGGCCATCGACTTCGAAATCCCGCCGGAAGCCAAGGCAGTCCGCGAAAAGGTTCGTCAGTGGGTCGCTGACGAGTGCATCCCGGCCGAGAAGCTGATCCACGACAAGGACAGCTACAGATCCGTCCTCGCCGACCTGCGCGGCAAGGCCCGTTCCCAAGGCCTGTGGCTGCCCTTCATCCCCAAGGAGTACGGCGGCATGGGCCTCGGCCCCCTGGCCAACGCCCTGGTGCAGATGGAACTCGGCAAAAGCCACCTGGGCGCCCTCAGCATGAACAGCCAGGGGCCGGACGACGCCACCATGCTGACCCTGCTGGCCCACGGCACCGAGTACCAGAAGGAGAAGTTCCTCAAGCCGCTGTTGAACGGCGAAAAGCGCGTCTGCTACTCGATGACCGAAAAGGCCGCCGGCGCCGACGCCACCGGCATGCAGACCCGGGCGGTCAAGGACGGCAACGAGAACTACATCCTCAACGGCGAAAAATGGTTCAGCTCGGCCGCCAGCGCCGCCGACATCGCCGTGGTCATGGCCAAGACCGACCCCGACGCCCCCCGCCACCAGCGATTCTCGACCTTCATCGTCGAGCTGCCCAACCCCGGCTACCGCATCGTCCGCGACATCGGCACGATGGCCGCCGAAGGCCCGCTGTCCCACGTGCTGGGCGGCGGCCACTCCGAGATCGAGATCAAGGACCTGGTGATCCCGGCCGAGAAC